>JAVBVA010000116.1:0-28933 GCA_031554665.1 Bacteroides sp.
CACTCGAGTAATAGTCTCGCAAAACTTCGAGCTTAAAAAGCTCATCATAGGTCTGACGTTTTGATCTTGCCATAAGAATAAATTTTTTATAGAACAATTAAGAACAAAATAGTGTCAACCTATTCTAGTATAAGACATTCATCGGACTGAACATTATGTTTCAAGAGTTGTAATCATCTGTTTCAAGAGCTGTAACACTCTGTTTCGCTACGGGTAACAGAGTGTTACGCTTGATGAAACAGATAGTTATAACTCTTGAAACAGTCGTACACCAGCGATCATCATTGGCAAATATCGGTATAATACACACAGACGCCCAATCGGGTGAATGGTGAATACCCCAGAAAATGGTGAATAAATGGTGAATAAAAACGGCATTCACCATCGTGTATTTATTTGTCAATGAGTACAATAAGTCCAAAAACATGGCGAATGGTGAATAAAATTCATTTTTTCATCAGGAAGACTACTCACTTTGATATTGATTACTAATATACAGCCGGGTGAAGGTTACCTCTCAGCCCGTCGAGAAAGAAACGGATACGTTCCGGATCTTTCATGCCGGGGCGGGTTTCGAACCGGCTGTTGATGTCGTACCCTATCAGGCGGGGATGGGAAAACTCCAACAAGGCTCCGGCGCTGTACTGGTTAATGCCACCACTCAGCATGAAAGGTGTTTTACCGGTGTACATACGCAAAATACTCCAGTCGAACTGATTGCCCGAACCACCGCGCAGTTCTGTCTTCGTATCGAAAAGGAAGGAATGGCAGAACCCTTCGTACTCGTACACCGTGTGCAGGTCGTTGGTGGTAGCCATGGGAAATGCTTTGATGACTTTCCATCCAGCCGATTGGAGAGCACGACAGTAATGGGGCGATTCCTTACCGTGTAGCTGGATGTAGTGAAGACCGAAACGGTCGGCCAGCATCTGTACGGTTTCTTTGTCGACATCTACGAATACTCCCACGCGCCTGGCAGTTTGCGGCAGGTAATCGGGTAGTTCGCACAGGCAGCGGGGCGACTTGGGATAAAAGATAAACCCTATCATATCGATCCCGAGTTGTTCTACTTCACGGATGTTGTCACCGTGGCATAGACCGCAGACTTTGATTAATTTTCCGTTTATCATACTACTACTATTGTTTGTTGGTTAGTTCCCGGATAAATTCATGCAGCGCATTGCCGGGTTGTTCGGTCCGCATAAAGTTTTCGCCAATGAGGAATCCCCGATAACCTGCTGTTTGCAAACGTTTCACAGTGTCAGGGTGGGAGATACCGCTTTCGGATACTAACAACGTACCGGCAGGCAGTTGCTTAGCCAAGCGGAAGGAGTTTTCTACATCGGTGACGAACGATCCGAGATTCCGGTTGTTCACGCCTACCATATCAATGTCCGGATGAATGTAGGCCAGTTCGTCCGGGTGATGCAATTCCAACAATACTTCCAGGTTGAGTTCGTGCGCTTTCACGGTCAACTCCCGGCATTTTTCTTGCGTCAGCGCAGCGGCAATCAGCAGCACGGCATCGGCGCCAATAAGCCGGGCCTGGTATAATTGGTATTCGTCGATGATGAAGTCTTTGCGGATGATGGGGAGGTCGACCAACGGACGAGCCGTACGGATGTCGCCAAGCGTACCACCGAAAAACTTCTCATCCGTAAGAATGGAGAGCGCCGACGCACCTGCCTGAACGTATGCCGGAACTATCTCTTCCACTTTTGCCGTTTGCTTGATCCATTCTTTGGACGGCGAACGGCGTTTGAACTCGGCAATGATTCCCGTGGGGGAGTTTGCCAATGCCTGTGCCATGGAGCGGGTAGGAGCGGCATCGCTCACTCCCTCTTGCAATTGCTCCAATGAGATCGTCTGCTTTTGCAGATCTACCTCAAACCGTTTGTTGGCGATTATTTCAGCTAATATATCTTTCATCTGTGTTTAACTGTTCAGTTCGATAAACTTTTTCAGGGTGGCAAGTGCTTTGCCGCTTTCGAGCGATTCGCGTGCCATGGCTATACACTCGGCAATTGGCTTTTGCGGGCAAATCACTTGAATGGCAAAGGCGGCATTGGCTATCACGACGCTCATTTGTGCTTCGGTGGCGGTTCCTGCCAATACACTGTCGAATATCCGGGCAGCTTCTTCGGGCGTCTGTCCGCCATCGAGATCGGCTTCCGTATAGCGGGCGAAACCTAAACTTTCAGGGGAGTATATCTTTTCGTTTCCGGTGGTTGCTACCTTGAAGTCGCTAGTCAGTGATACTTCGTCGAAACCATCCAAACTGTGTACCACAGCGAATTTGGTCTGACTGGCCTGGTACGTATAACTGTACAGGCGCAGCAAGGGAAGATTATACACACCCAGCAGTTGATAAGTCGGCATGACCGGGTTTACCAACGGACCTAACATGTTGAAGAAGGTTCGAACGGCTAATGCCTTCCGCACCGAAGCCACCGCTTTCAAGGCCGGGTTGAAGAGCGGTGCATGCAGGTAGGCCATGTTGCAGGTTTCGATGGAGCGGCGCAGCCGGTCATTGTCTGTGGTAAACTTCACCCCATGCTGCTCCATCACATTACTGGCGCCGCTCACGGAGGTAGCCCCGTAGTTGCCGTGCTTCACCACCGGAAACCCGGCTCCCGCCACTACAAAACAGGCAGCTGTGGAGATGTTGAAGGTGTTCTTTCCGTCGCCTCCCGTACCTACGATATCGATAGGCGAATATTCCTTCAGGTCGACATGCACACGCATTTCGAGCAAGGCATCGCGAAAGCCGATGAGTTCGTCGACCGAGATGTTGCGCATCAGGAATACGGTGATGAGCGATGCCACTTGTGCGTCGTTGTACTCACCCCGTGCGATGTTTTGCAGAATGGTGCGGGCTTCGTCGCGACCCAGGTATTGATGCTCGAAGAGCTTGTATAAGATATGTTTCATGATGTCAAAGTGATAAGAAGTTTTGAATGATTTGTTTCCCGTGCGGGGTGAGTACCGATTCGGGGTGAAACTGGATACCATGTATGTCGAACTGTTTATGGCGCAGCGCCATGATCTGTCCCTCCCGGCTCAGGGCAGTGATGTCGAGAAAATCGGGGAATCCTTCCCGGCTCACCACCCAGGAGTGGTAACGGCCTACTGCCAGTTCGCCGGCCAGTCCGTTGAACAACGGATCGCTTCCTGTGATGTCTATGGGCGTTTGTACACCGTGATACACTTCCGTCAGGTTTTCGAGGGTAGCTCCGAATGCTTCGCCGATGGCTTGATGACCTAAGCAGACTCCCAGCATGCATTTGGTCGGCGCATACCGGCAGATAATAGGTAGCAGCAATCCGGCTTCTTCGGGAATTCCCGGTCCCGGCGAAAGGATTATCTTGTCGTAGCGGTCTACTTCTTCCAGCGCGATCTGGTCATTCCGGTGTACTTCCACATCGGTTGCTCCCAACTCTTTCACTACGTGCAGCAAGTTGTATGTAAAAGAATCGTAGTTATCTAAAAGCAATATTTTCATTGTGAATCCTGTTTTACTGTTTTACTTCGGTTAGTTTTTCAGGGTTGCGGCGAGGTCTATAGCCTTCTTCAAAGCTCCCAGCTTATTGTTCACCTCTTGCAATTCGTACTCATCCTGACTGTGTGCCACAATGCCTCCTCCCGCCTGGAACCACAATTCGTTGTTGCGGCTCACAAACGTACGGATGGTGATGGCCTGATTCAAATCGCCGTTCAGTCCGATGAACCCGATGCATCCGCCGTAAGCTCCCCGGTTGTGCGGTTCGATGGCGCTGATTAGCTGCATGGCGCGTACCTTGGGCGCTCCGCTCAGGGTGCCTGCCGGAAATGTATCGATGAATGTCTTGATGGGGTTGGCCCCTTCGTCGAGTGTACCTTTTACCCGGCTCACGAGGTGGATCACATGGCTGTAGTACTGGGGTTCTTTGTAGAAAACCACCCGTACGTCGTGGCAGTTGCGACTCAGGTCGTTCCGGGCCAGATCGACCAGCATTACGTGTTCGGCATTCTCCTTGGGGTCGGCCAGTAAGGCATCGGCCAGTTCTTTGTCTTTCTTTGCATTGCCTGTGCGACGCGTTGTACCTGCTATGGGGTCTATATAGGCCCGTCCGTTCTCTATCTTGCAGTGCGTTTCGGGTGAGGAACCGAAAATGCGATATCCCCCGAAGTCGAAGTAGAACAGATAGGGCGATGGATTGATGCTGCGAAGCGCGCGATACACCTTGAAGTCGTCTCCGCTATAGGGCTGCACGAAGCGCCGGGAGAGCACGATCTGGAAAACATCTCCCCGCAGACAGTGGGCGATTCCTTTGCGAATGTTTGCCTTGTGCTGTTCGTCGGTGATGGTGCTCGTTACCGGTCCCACCGCCCGGAAGTCATACGAAGCAAAGTTGCGGTTTTCAATGGCCGATTCCAGGTGCGACAGTCCGCTCTCTTCTCCTTCCGAGAGCATTTCGACCAACGTCAGTTCGTTGCGGAAATGATTGAATACGATGATGTACTTATATAATATGTAGAGCACATCCGGCGCATCGTTCTGTTCGTCGTGGCTTTCCACCACGGAGATTTGTTCGAAATAACGTACTGCATTGAATGTGGTATAGCCGTACAAACCACACACACGGGCATCGTTTCCTTGTACATCGAACCGGCCGATAAACCGGTCGATCGCGTTCTCTACCCGGAACGAACTGCTTAGGCTCTCCTCCGAGTGCGAACCGTCGGGTAGCATGGTTGTTACCATTCCGCTGTTTATCCCGATGCTTGCCAGCGGACAAAGGGCGATGTACGACATGGAGTTCTCTCCGGCATGGTAGTCCGAACTCTCCATCAAAGCCGATTGGGGGAACATATCGCGCACCTTCAGGTAGATGCTCACCGGCGTGTGCAAGTCGCCCACAATCTGTTTGCTATTCGTCTGATACTTGAATACTGTTGTTTTCATATCTGTGGTTTTACTGAACATTATAAGCTAAATAGGTTTCGATATCTTTGTCGCCCCGTCCCGATACGGTGAGTACCACCACATCGTCTGCCAGGAACGACATCTTCTTCAAGGCTCCCAGTGCATGAGCCGATTCCAATGCCGGGATGATGCCTTCGAGTTTGGTCAGTTCGTAGGCAGCTTCGATGGCTTCATCGTCGTTCACCACCAGTACGGTAGCCCGTTTCTGTGCCGCCAGATTGGCATGAACCGGGCCGATACCCGGGTAGTCGAGCCCTGCCGAGATGGAGTAAGGCTCTTCGATTTGTCCGTCTTCGTTTTGTATTACGAACGTACGCGATCCGTGGATGATGCCCGTTTGTCCCAATTGGATGGTAGCAGCCGTCAGTCCGGTATCTATTCCTTTGCCTCCTGCTTCGGCCAGTACGATTTTTACACGTTCATCGCTCAGGTGGTGGTAGATGGTGCCGGCAGCATTGCTTCCTCCGCCTACACAAGCAATGAGGTAGTCGGGATAGTCGCGGCCTTCGTGTTCCAGCAATTGCTTGCGTATCTCCTCACTGATGACCGACTGCATGCGCGCTACCATATCGGGGTAGGGGTGCGGACCTACCGTAGAGCCGATGATGTAATACGTATCCGCCGGGTGACAACACCAGTCGCGTATCGCTTCGCTGGTGGCATCCTTCAAGGTCATATTGCCCGATGTAACCGGAACCACCGTGGCGCCAAGCATCTTCATCTTTTCTACATTGATGTGCTGACGTTCTACATCCGTTTTGCCCATATACACAATGCACTCCATATTCATCAATGCACATACGGTAGCGGTGGCTACTCCGTGTTGACCGGCGCCGGTTTCGGCTATGATGCGCGTCTTGCCCATGTGGCGGGCAACCAGAATCTGCCCGATGGTATTGTTTATTTTGTGAGCTCCCGTATGGTTCAGGTCTTCCCGTTTCAGGTACAACCGGCAACCATACCGTTCGGACAAGCGCCGGGCGTAGTAGAGTGGAGAAGGGCGTCCCACATAATCGCGCAATAACTGGTCGAACTCCTTTTTGAAACTCTCACTCTTGAGTACCTGCAGATAGGTGTGTTGCAGTTCTTCCACACACTTGTGCAGAATCTCGGGGATGTATGCTCCACCGAACTCACCATAATAACCGTTAGAATCTACTTGAAAATCTTTCATTGTTTTGTATCGTTAATTTGTTTATGAACCGGGTAAATAAAAAGAGCCCTGTCGCAGGTGCGACAGGGCTCTCAAAAGTATCTTACGAATGGTATATATACACGAGCGCTGCTCCCTTACGACTGTCGGAGTTGTAAGAAGCGCCACCAATTTGTATGTACCATCATTGTTCTCATTTGAATATGATTTGTTATTATTCGTCGGCAAATATATGCAGTTTGTTTTTAAATGCAAACAAATTCTTACTTTTTTTGTTCGAAAAAGAGTGAAATGTTTATATTTGCAATTAATATTAAATAAATGGAACATGAAAACGATGAATTATTATCTTCTACGTGCAGTGTTTGCCTTGGCTTTGAGTCTGGTGCTGGTAATATGGCCTGAAACAGCGGGCGAGTACTTAGTGATTACCATAGGGTTAATGTTTTTAATACCCGGACTGCTTCTTCTGATAGGGTATTTTGTATTTAAACCGAAAGAAGGAGTTACCCGTCGTTTCCCGATCGAGTCCCTTGGAAGTACGTTTTTGGGATTGCTACTGCTCATTAATCCCGGAGGATTTGCCGATATACTGATGTTTATACTGGGCTTTACGCTGATGGTAGGTGGTATACAACAAATTGCTTCGTTGATAGCCGCCCGCCGGTGGATGCAGGTGCCTTTCGGCTTTTATATAGTGCCTGTATTGATCGTGGTAGCCGGAGTGGTATCTTTATTCGATCCTACCGGAGCGCGCAGTACGGTATTTATCATTATCGGAGTTACAGGTATACTGTATGCTTTGTCCGAACTGTTCAACTGGTTCAAATTCAGTCGCCATCGTCCTAAAACGGTGAAGAAAGCAGAGATAGAAGATGCACAGATCATCGAAGAATAACCCAAGCGCCTTATGGATATTTTTCTGATTATCGTGGGGGCCATCCTCCTGCTGGTTGGTTTGGCAGGGTGTATCCTGCCCATGATTCCGGGACCTCCGTTGGCTTACGCAGGTATTTTGCTCTTGCACTTCACAGATCAGGCGCAGTTTACTCCCACGCAACTGTGGGTATGGTTGCTCTTGGTGGTAATTGTACAAGTGCTCGATTATTTCACTCCCATGCTGGGCAGTAAATATTTTGGCGGTACGAAGTGGGGAAGTTGGGGTGCTTTGATCGGTACCTTGCTGGGACTGTTCTTCATGCCTTGGGGAATCATTGTCGGTCCGTTCATTGGTGCAATGGCAGGCGAGTTGCTGGGCGATAAAGACTGGCGGTATGCTTTTAAGTCGGGCATGGGCTCGCTGGTTGGGTTTTTGTTTGGCACTGTGTTGAAGCTGGTGTTGTGCGGGTTCTTCCTTTATCAGTTTGTGTGTGCTTTGTTTTAATTCCTCTTACTTTGAGCAAGAAAACTGCTGAAAACGTGTTTCTGTTACAAAAATATAGCTAAAGCTATTGCATGTTAAAAGAAAACAACTATCTTTGCACCCGCAATCGAGAGAGATGCAAAGATAAGATGACATTTGGTGCGTTAGTTCAGTTGGTTAGAATACCTGCCTGTCACGCAGGGGGTCACGGGTTCGAGTCCCGTACGCACCGCTTAAATGATTATAAAGCTCTGAGGTTCAAACACTTCAGGGCTTTTTTGTTTTCAGCCATTTTGCGAAATATGGCTGAATATAGCCGTAACTCTTTAAAAAAACTCCATAATCACGGTTAGTTGTGATTCTTGTTACGTGAGTGAATAATCGATTCTATAATTCCAGTAATATTTTTTAATAAAAACAGCCTGTCTTTAAAACATTTTTACAAAGAACGTTGTTCTCATTAAATAACAAGTATGTAACCTATATTTGTTTTTTTATCTCGCAGACAAAACCTAGTACACTACTACCATGATCGACAACGTTTTAACTACATTCTCCCGACAGATGGAGCAATACCTGCATCATTTCTTTCATCAACCTGAAGGACTGGTCGAGCTTGCACCTATTGGCGAACAAGGCGCCGATGAACCTTGTAAACTCGTGATTTCCATGCTCAATATGGAACGTGAAACCGTGCAAAACAATGCTGTACACGGACGTACCGGAGGTGTATCCGGTTACAAATACCCTGCAATATACTTGAATATCTACGTCCTTATCGCTGCTGTTTATAACAGCCGCCGGTACAAGGAAGCACTGTCCATGCTTGCTCAATCATTGGCCTACCTGCAAAACACTCCTGTCATCTCTTTGGATAATGGCGGTTCCTATCCCATCGAACTCGTCGCTCCTTCCTGGCAAGACTTAAGCAATATCTGGAGCGCACATGGCGGACATTACCATCCGTCGGTACTATGCAAGATCCGGGGACTCTCATTCGATGCTGATGAGATAAAACGTACCCTGAGCGATATAAGAGGAAGCAAGACGGATATCTATTAATATCATATAAAGACTATGGCGGACTATCATGTAATATGGTCCCTGCTTGTTGTGCACAACTACTATGAGGGTGGCGTGTGTGATGACTTCAGGGTAGGGGTTTCTGCTACTACGGAAAACCTGTTGAAAAGACGCGGACTTATCTGGAAGACAATTGCTCCTGACCGGTGGGCACTGTTGGCTTCTGATCAGGACTTGCTGCATCCCGACGATGTATTCGAATTCGATCTGCTTGTCAGGAATACGCTTTTTCCATATATCACCGATTGCCAGGGGCTGACTCCGGGGCATGCCGTACTGCTGTCATGTACCGGTACGGAACCTCCTTTCATGCCTCCTTTTACCGGTTATCCGCAACAGCAGACCCGTCCTGGAATCCTGCTTCGCATTCTCCTTTCGGCCGGAGAACTGTCACGATCCGGAAGCGGGCTTGTGACAAAGCTTATCTTTCAGCCTCCTGCCTATTATTGGGAATACATCTTTATTTTTCGAAATACAGGTACAGAAAAGACACTGGAATTGCATGACAAAGAACATCTCCTCACTTTCGATAAGGGAATCCGTTTGGAGTATCTGGGACATCCTGCCCAATGCTTCCGTTCTGTGGAAAACCCGCCTTTCACCAAACAGCCGAAAAGTAAAATTCGCCTTTCCGAAGTGCTACCTGGCGGAAAAAGAGAACTATATGCCCAACTGCCTTCTCCCGTACCCGGTGAGTTCATCGATGCCTCTCCCGGGGTTATCCGGCGGATTGTTTATATTTGATATAGCCGACATCACCTATAGGACAGTTTTATATTTACATAATTCTTAATTTCTAATTATTAACTTTTAATTCCCAATGCTTATGGCAGCAATGAAAACACCTGGTGTGTACATCGTCGAAAAGAGCGCTTTCCCCAACTCAGCGGTGGAAGTAGCTACCGCCATTCCCGCCTTTGTCGGTTACACTGAGAAAGCAATGAATGGCAGCAAGTCTTTGTTGAACAGTCCTTTCCGCATCACCTCCATGGCCGAGTTCCATGCTTTCTTCGGAGGTGCTCCGGTACCGATGTTCGCTTTGGTCGAACCTGCAGCCGGTGAAGTTCCGGCAGTGGTGTGCGGCGACAAGAAATGTGTATTGAAGCAGAGTAGCGTACAGTTTACCTTATACTATCAGATGCTTCTGTTCTTTGCCAATGGTGGCGGTCCGTGCTACATCGTCTCTGTGGGCGACTATACTGCCGACAGCGTCAGTGCCGATGCCTTGAAAGCCGGTATCGATACGCTGCTGAAAGAGCAGGAACCCACCATGCTGGTCATTCCCGAAGCTGTGTGCATTCCTGACAAGGATCTGTGCTACAGTGTTGAAACAGCCATGCTCAGCCATTGCGGCTACAAGATGCGCAACCGGGTAGCTATACTCGATGTGTTCGATGGGTATAAAGACCGTCGCGATCCGTCGGGTGATGCAATCAACGACTTCCGGGAGAAGATCGGTTCGTCGTTCCTTGATTTTGGAGCCGTGTACTATCCCTGGCTCAATACATCCATTGTACAGGACCGCGACCTATCATTCGCCAATTTCAATTCCGAAGAGTTGAAAGCCCTGCTCGAAGAAGGAATCAAGGGAATGGACGAAACCAAACGACCTCTTTTTCAGGAACAGTTCGACATGCTGCTGGATGCTACGATGGACGATACGGCCCGTAACACACTGCACAAAACACTGGTCGTTATCTCACCTGCCTATTGCGGTGTGCTGAAAGAAGCCAAGCGCATCCTCAACCTGCTGTCTCCTTCGGCATCTATGGCCGGACTGTACACAATGGTGGATAATACCCGCGGTGTATGGAAAGCGCCGGCCAATGTATCAGTAAACTCGGTGATCTCCCCGGCTGTCAACCTCACGCACGACGATCAGGAAGACCTCAATGTACCTCTCTCCGGAAAAGCTGTCAATGCCATCCGCTCGTTTGTAGGCGAAGGCATCAAGGTATGGGGAGCCCGTACGCTGGATGGCAATTCGCTCGACTGGCGTTACATTAACGTACGTCGCACCATGATCATGCTCGAAGAATCGGTGAAGAATGCCACCCGTGCCTACGTATTCGATCCCAACACGGCCAATACCTGGGTGAACATCAAGAGTATGATCCAGAATTTCCTTACAGGTATCTGGAAGCGTGGCGGACTGGCAGGATCCATTCCTGATGATGCGTTCAGTGTACATGTGGGGTTGGGCGAAACAATGACGCCCGAAGATATCCTTGAAGGCATCCTTCGTGTGACGGTATTGGTGGCCATCGTCCGCCCTGCCGAATTCATTGAGATCACCTTCCAGCAGCAAATGCAAAAGAGTTAATCGATTGATAATCAATTTTCAAACCCTAATACAATAAAAATATGGCAGGAGAACAACAAGATAACGTATGGCCATTGCCCGCGTTTTATTTCAAAGTAGAAATCGAAGACATCGGCGAAATCGCTTTCAAGGAAGTATCCAATCTTGACCTCGAAGCACAACCCATCGAGTACCGTCACGGAAACAGTCCGCAATTCTCGAGCATTAAGATGCCCGGTCTCAAGAAATCGAGCAACGTGAGTCTCAAGAAAGGTGTGTTCAAGAGCGATAACAAGTTCTTCGATTGGTTCAATGAGATCAAGCTAAACACCATCAAACGTAGGGCGGTCACCATTAGTCTGCTCGATGAGGCAGGCGCACCCACCATGGTGTGGAAACTCGTCAATGCCTGGCCTACGAAGATAACCGGTGTAAGCCTGAAGTCGGACGGAAACGAAGCAGCCATGGAGCAGATCGATCTGGCTCACGAAGGGTTGACCATCGAGAACGCATAACCGTCGGCCAATGACACAGGAATGGTATCCACTCGCCGCCTTCTACTTCCAGATCGAGTTCAGCAACAAGTCGGAAATCTATGATATGGAGTTTCAGGAGGTTTCCGGCCTTTCGGTCGAGTTCGAAACCGAGGAAGTAGAAGAGGGGGGTGAAACACGCTTCAAGCATCGTGTCCTGACACGGCAGAAGCATGGAAACTTGGTTTGCAAGCGGGCTCTCCGACCACTCAAGGAGAGTGCGCTGGCCGAGTGGCTGAATGGAATCCTCGAAAGCGATTTCTCGCAGAAGATCGAGCCGGTCGATGCATTTGTATCCCTGCTCAATGCAGAGGGTAAGAAACTCTGTGGATGGTCGCTGACCAATCTCTATCCGGTAAAATGGGATATAGGCCTCTTCAATTCCCAAAAGAACGAACCGGCCATTGAAACCATTGAATTTGCGTACAATACCATCAACCGAAAACTGTAAAGCGATGCCGATAGTTATCAAAGAGATCATTGTAAAAACCACTGTGGAGTCGTCACGACGCAGCACCACGGTGGACGAACAGACCTTGTTGCACATCAAGCGAATGGTAGTCAGTGAGCTGGCCGAAAGAGCCGGATCGAACGGCGACCGTCGCAAAGCGAGACGCTAAGGCAGTATGGGCGAGCTGAAGAAATTGAAAATTGTGGCCTACAAGGATAACGCATTCTCGCAGGCAACCGGGAAAACCTTCACACTGATGGTGAATCCCACTCGCTATGCACAGAAGCAGTCTATCCGCTACTCTTCTGAGGAAGCACTCGATGGAGGCAACAATCCGGCCTACAAAGGTTATGGGGATGGTAAACTGAACTTTGAGTTCATGCTCGACTCGACCGGTGTCATTGCCGGAACGGCTGGAATGGATTTGCCTGCGCTCCTCAAGGATCTGGAAGATACCGTTTATTCGTATGTAGGCGATGTGCACGAACCCCCGTATGTGAAAATCGAATGGGGTACGCTCAACTATCAGGGCAGGGCCGGTAATCTGGAAGTGGACTATACGTTCTTTTCTCCCGAAGGCGAACCGCTTCGTGCCAATGTAAAGTTGGAACTGTTGCAATACATCGACAAGCAAACGCAGGAACAACTCAAAAAGAAGAGTTCTCCTGATCTCTCGCACCTCATCACAGTCAAAGCAGGCGATACATTGCCTATCCTTTGCCGGGAGGTATACGGAAGTACGGTTTATTGTGCCGAAGTAGCCCGTGTCAACGGACTTGCTGGACTCCGGAATATTCCTCCGGGCACAGAGCTGTTTTTCCCTCCTTTATCTACAAACTAAAAAGAATATGTTATGGCAGATACTCCTGTACAAAACAGTGGAAAAGTAGTCACATACGCCGTGTATAGCGACGGTACGAAGGTAAGTGACCTGCTTCGCTTCAAATCCATCCGGGTCAATCACGAAATCAACCGCATCGGTAGTGCAGTGTTGAAACTGTTTGTCGACGGTATGCCTCAGGGCGATATCACCGAAAGCAGTTCGGACGATTTCAAGCCCGGCAAGAAGATCAAGATCGAACTTGGATACGAGAATACCAATAAACCGGTATTCGAAGGCATTGTTGTTTCACATCGCCTGAGCTTCTCGGGTCAATCGGATTCTTTGCTCGTGGTGGAATGCAAGAATAGCGCTGTTAAGGCCACCGTAGCACGCAAGAACCGGGTGTTCGAGAAGAAGAAAGACAGCGAAGCTATCCAGGTAGCGCTTAGCGAGGCAGGACTTACTGTTACCGTTGATACTACTTCCGTACAGCATCCCCAACTGATGCAGTACTACTGTACCGACTGGGATTTCGCCCTCTCACGTGCCGATGCTTGTGGACTGGTAGCCATTACTGATGGTGATAAGGTGAGCATCAAGAGGCCGGAAGTATCGGCTGGTTCCGTGTTTAAGGTGACGTACGGAACCGACCTGCTTGCTTTCGACGGCGAGCTGCTGGCCGAAGACCAGTTTGCAGCCGTGGAGTGTATAGGTTGGGATGCTGCCACACAGAAAGCAGTAGTAGCCAATGCTTCGAAACCTGCACTCAACAAACAAGGCAACCTCTCTGTCGACGATATTTCCAAGGCTGCCGGTGCTGCAAAGATCACTCTGCAAACCGATGCTTGCTCGGATAACGCCCTACTCAAAGCATGGGCTGATGCCACCTTATTGAAGTCGGGACTGGCACGCTTCAGCGGTACTTTCACGTTCAGGGGACACGCGGCTGCGGTGCCCGGTTGCATCATCGAATTGGCCGGATTGAGCAATCGTTTCAATGGCAATGTCTATGTAGGTTCCGTCACACATACCGTCGAACAAGGCGTATGGACCACTGAAGCAGGCATGGGCATCTCTCCGGTCGACATCACCCATCAGCCGGACGTGGTAAGTCCATCTGCTTCGGGATTGCTTCCCGGTATCGAGGGATTGCATATCGGAGTAGTTACCAAACTGGCAGATGATCCGGACGCTGCCTGCCGTATCCAGGTGCAGATCCCCTTACTACGTACCGAGAAGGATACTGTTTGGGCGCGCCTGGCTTCGTTCAGTGCATCCAACAAAACCGGAGCTTTCTTCCTGCCCTCAGTAGGCGATGAAGTAGTCATCGGGTTCGTGAACAACGATCCCAACAATGCCATTGTCCTCGGTTCGATGTATAGCAAGAAATATGCACCTCCTTACACGGCTGCTGCGGAGAATTACAAACGAGCCATTGTTACCCCCGAGAAGCTCACGGTAGAGATGGACGACGAGAAGAAAATCATCACCGTCATCACGCCCGGAAAGAATACCATCATCCTCAGTGATGATGCGAAAGGTATCACCCTGAAAGACCAGAATAGCAATGTGTTGACCATGAACGACAGTGGCATTAAAATCACTTCAAACAAGGATATCACGCTTTCTGCCAAGGGAAATATCACTGTCGATGCTACTCAGAAAACCACCGTCAAAGCCAAGCAGGACGTAGCCGTTGAAGGCATGAATGTCAATGTCAAGGCGCAGATAGGAGCCAAGATAAATGGCGCTGCCACAGCCGAATTATCGGCCTCCGGGCAAACGGTTGTCAAGGGAGCGATGGTTATGATCAATTAAGTATTCACCTTTAAAACAGAAATAATATGCCTCCAGCAGCACGATTAACAGACATGCATACGTGTCCCATGCAGACGCCGGCTGTCCCTTCACCAATACCTCATGTAGGTGGACCCATTATCGGTCCCGGAGTTCCTACGGTACTCATCGGCAAAATGCCTGCCGCCGTTATGGGTGATATGTGCGTGTGTGTCGGCCCACCCGATAGCATTGTCAAAGGATCTTCCACTGTGATGATCGGCGGTAAACCCGCTGCCCGTATGGGCGATACTACAGCACACGGCGGTTCTATTGTCTTGGGTTGCCCCACCGTAATGATAGGAGGATAAGGCGCATGGGCAATGAAAAATCCTTTCTGGGGAGAGGTTGGGCATTTCCGCCCGAGTTTCAGGGCGGTGTCTGTCCCACGGCGATGGTCGAGGGTGAGGACGATATTGCCCAAAGCCTGCACATCCTCTTCTCTACCCGGTTGGGCGAGCGGTTGATGCGTCCCCGGTTCGGATCGGAAGTTCCCTGCCTTGTCTTTCGGCAGATGGATCTCACAGCGCGTACCCAACTGATTGCCGCCATCGAAAAGGCGGTGCTCAAGTTCGAACCCCGCATCATATTGGATCACGTACGGCTCGATGTGAGCGAAGAACGTAATGGTGTACTCTATATTGAACTGGAGTACACCGTACGTCTGACTAATACCCGTAGCAACTTGGTTTATCCATATTATTATGAAGAGCATTTCTGAAACCGACGGCTTGGACAGGGAACGACGGCTGGCGGAAGCCTCCCGTACCATCCCTTTGCGGGTGCTGGAAGATGAATTTCCGGCTCTGCTCTCCCGTGCTTTACGACTGGCAGCAGGGGTGGAGGTGCATATGTCGGAAAATGCACTTCCGGTCGATTTTGCTACGCTGTATCAATACCAGCCTTTGGTGGTTCTTTCTACCATAGAGAGTCTGGATGTATATTCTCTCGAAGAAACTTTCCATCGGCTTTCGGAAGAGACTGCCAGATCCTCGTTTATCGCTTCGCTGCTGTCGCGTCTCGAAGAAGCGCGCAAACGGCTGGAATATGCCTGCATGGCTACCGATCCGCTACTGCTTCTGCAAGACCTTCGGTTGCAATTGAACGTACTGAAACGAAGTGATGCGGCAGGGAAAGAGCTGTATCCTGTGCTTACAGCCATCCGGGAATTGCAAAAGAAAGCGGATGTTTACCAGGAAGAGATCACCTCTTTGGGGCAAATGGATCCGTCGCTGGCATTGCTGGCGGCTTTTCTGTCCAACTATGCCGGAGTAGCAGCCCGGTTCAATCGTCGCTGGCAGGAACTCCCTTCGTGGTATATTGCTTATGTACTTGGCGAATCACACCGTCCCGGATCTCCGGGGACGGCCTGGCTCACTTATACGGGCGGTGAGAATATCCTTACCAGCTATAGGCTGCTTACTTCGTTGCAACCGACCGCCATCAAGTTAGAACAGATCGACTTACTACTTGCCGAACGGCGCAAAGACCGCTATCCGGAGTCTGCTTTGGGATATATTACTTCCCTGAAGCAAGCGTCACTTCCGGTTACTACATACCGGCAAGCGTCGGCAGGATTTATCTTGCGGTCGCCCGTTTTCCTGCTCAGTGGAGGCGAACGCGATGTAACGGTAGGCTGCACACTCACCAACGAGTCGCTTGTGTGCTTCGATATACTGATCGGGAAGTTGGTAAAGCATGACGGAATAAGCGCCTGCGAAGCCTTATACAAAGTACTCGACGGTTCGTTTGCTTTGAGTATCACAACAGCACAGGGATGGCGTGATGTGGAGCATTTCACACTCCGTTTGCACAGGGAGACGCGTCAGCTACGGTTCCGTTTCCTGCTCAACAGTGATTTTCCGCCCGTGTGTGGCAAAACGGAGAACGATGTACCTGCTGTGCGCTTTCTCATTCAGCCTTCGGCCTGGCTCTATCCATATTCATGGTGTAAGCAGATGCGTTTGGAATCTGTCTCTATCGATGTGCAGGTAGAAGGATTGCGCGAAGGATTGTTTTACAACGAACTGGGCCCCATCGATTCCCATCAATCATTCGCACCCTTCGGGGGACAAAACGAAAGGGGCGCCTGGATCGCTTTCGGTCATTACGAGATGGCTTGCAAACGGGTGATGCAGGTCAGGCTCGATTTCAATTGGCAGCAGATTCCTCGTGGTGCAGGCGGACTGTATGCATATTACAAGGGATACCGACAGCCCATCGACAACCGTTCGTTCCAGGCTCGTACGGAGTTTTTGCAGAACGGACAATGGAAACCCACACCCGGAGAGGGAATGCATTATCTGTTCCGTACCATCGGTTCGGATAGCGTTCCGCAGACTGACGGAGTCCTTTCCGAAGAGTCGTCTGTGGCTTTCATGACATCTGCACTGGCTCCTTTAACTCTATTGTCGCCCGATTATTTTCGTCCCGGCTTGGTGTCTTCCGGTTTTTACCGCCTGCTATTTGATTCCCCGGAGATGGGTTTCGGCGATAAGGAATACCGTCGTCTCTTTGCCGATGTAATGTTGCGCAATGCCCATCAGCGTAAGAAATTATCTCCACCCGAGGAACCCTTGTCTCCCCGTTGGGATGCACCCACACTGAACTATATCGCCCATGAAGAACGTACATTTATCATTGGCGGAAGTTCCACACTGCAACTGGATTACATTACCCCATTCTCTATCCGGGAAACACCCGACACCACAGTCCCGGTTCCCTTGATACAAGGAACCGACGATGAGGGTGTTTACCTGTTTACTTTCTCGGGTACCGAAGGAGAGAACCTCTTCTTCATGTATGTCGAAATGGAACCATTGCAACAGGAAATCGACCACGATAACCTGCCTCAAACAAGCTGGTTTTACGATGATGGAAGCCGGTGGAGAAAGATTCCTCCCTCGAATATCCTGCGCGATGAGACCGGCGGATGGATGCACAGCGGGGTGGTGGAGATACAACTTCCTCTCCCTGTGTCCCGTGAAATGCTCGACGAAGACGGACAGTTCCGCATGTACATGGCTGTACATCGTCATTTCAGCAACTGCGCCTCTTTACGTAATCTGTATTTCAATATCGTACAAGCCGAAGCGGTTCCCGATATGCTACCGTTGGAACAACATCCGCAACTTACCGGATACCGTCTCGTATCTCCGCTGAGCGGAAAAGTTTCCCGCGAAACCGATGTAGAACTCCAACTCCGAGTCAGCGAACGTATTACACATCGCAACCGGGCATTGCTTCCGCAGGACTATGAACGGATGATCCTGCAGGAATTTCCCGAAATACGTAAGGTGAAGTGTCTTCCGGGGATCGATGCCAAATACCGGGACCGGCAGGCATTGGTCACATTGGTGCTGATCGGTAGTACATCCGGCATTCAGCAAAGCCGTCGCTCGTTGTGTGAAGACCGTTTGCTTTGCTCTGTAGAGCAATACCTCCGTCCGTTCACTCCGCCTTTTGTGGAGATCGATGCTGTCAATCCTGTGTACGAGGAAATAACCGTATTTTGCGGTATCATTCCGGCTCCTGGACAGACTATCGGAGGAGTCATGACCGCTGTACAACGATTGGTCAACACCTGCATTGCCCCTTGGTATGAGAAGGGAGGAATTCCTGTATTTGCGCACTCGTTTTCGCTGCGCGGATTGGAGGATGCACTTCGGAATCACCCATCGGTATCTACTCTGCACGGCATCAAAATCGTACATCTTGTTTCAGGGACCGATGACGGTTACATTCTTAACGAATACCTGTCGGATTCACCCGGCGACAGTGTAATCCGCCCTTCCTGTCCCTGGAGTATACTGATACCGGCTGTACGTCCCTACATCATCCTCTGCACAGCAGATGAATGGCGGGGAAAAGTAGAGTTCGGCGATCTGGAACTCGAACAAACATTTGTAATTGCATAACAACTGCTATATGGCAAAAACGAACCGCAAAACATTGAAGGAATACTTCGGTAGAGGCAAGAAACCAGACAGTACCCAGTTTGCCGATCTCATCGATTCGATGCTCAACATCGTTGATGACGGGTTTAGCAAGTCGCCCGAAAAGGGGTTGCTGCTTTCTCCGCTGGACGACGACGGAGCGGTGATGGAGATACGCCGCAATATTCTGGGCGATGAACCCTCGTGGGTGGTGGCATTGGGCAAAGAAGAAGAATTGCACATATACCGTGGTGCAACAGAGCAGCCGGTACTTACCCTGCACAAGGACGGGCGTATGCAACTCGGAACGGAAGACCGGACGGTCCGGCTGGAAGTCAACGGAAGTATCCATGCCCATGCCTTCACCGGTACACTGCTGCAAGGAACAGTACCTGCCGACGGGTATTGGCACAGCATCAGCGAGCCAAGCTACGAATGTTGCTCGTATCGCGTCACGGCTGCCTGCGGACTGAAACACAAGGGGAAGTACGGTGTAGCTCATGTTGTGGCGATGCACTGCTTTGGTAAGCATCGCCGTATCCGGTGTCGCGACTCTTGGTTCGGGACTCGCTTCAACCGGTTGCAGTTTCGTTGGTTACGTCGGGAAGATACCTGTTGTTTACAAGTGCGTACCCGTTCCAATTACGGAGCCGATGTATATATTCACTATCGTATCAGTTCGTTGCTGGACATGGATTTTATAAGCGAATAACATGAACGGACACATTACCATCTCCCGGAAGGACGAGAAAGAAGACCTCTATCTCCACCTGCAAGAAGCCGCGTTGCAATACGTACAACGCAGTTCGGGAGAGGTGTGGAGCGACTACAACGAGCACGATCCCGGTGTGACGTTGCTCGACGCATTGAACTATGTACTACTCGAAACCGATTACCGCTTCCGGTTTGAACTGCTTGATTACCTGGCTTCTCCCAGAAACGGTTACCTGCCGTCGTCAGAGACAGGTTTCCGTCCCGAAACCCATGCCTTGTTCTCTCCCTCACAAGTCTTCTCTGTGAATCCTGTGACAGCAGATGACTACCGGAGATTGTTTCTCACTTCTATCGACGTTTTAAGGAATGTATGGGTACTTCCGCGAAATGGCAACGGAGTAGGAATATACGATATCATACTCCGAATATCACCCGAACGTACTGCTGAGCAACGGGCAAAAATAGTCAATGAAGTACGCCAGGTTTATCAGGCTCACCGCAACCTCTGCGAACAGATAGGATGGATACGTTTTCAGGAAGAGGATCTTTCGGAGCAGCAATCCGGTAGTCTCCCGGAACAGGAATCCTGTAAACACTCGGACGAAGAAGTGGCAGAGATCCGTCGGCAATACTGTCGTCAGGAAACAAACGGGGCAACTCCCGAAACTATTTGTCGTTTACCGTTTGTTCATGCACCGGTTTTCGACGATCTTCCTGCCTGTTATCATTCGGCTGTCCAGCTAAAGAGCTATCTGCATGTTTTCGATAGTTTTATAGAGTATGCCCTGAACGAATTGGAAGAACTTCCCCATTGGATGCAATTGCAACTCTCCGGCTTGTCGGACAAAAAAGCCGTATGGCTGGACATGCTCGATAAACTCTATGGCACCGAGAGCAATCCCGAATATCTGCGTTGCAGTGAAAGTGTACAGGAGAACCGTGTCCGCCGCATTGCTTTCCTGGCTGACATTCCTCGTTGGGGGCACGACCGGGGAAGAGCAGCCGATTTAAGCGATTTTGTCCCCGAGAGCATTTCAGGACTCGAATCATACATTGTCAAACTGTTCAATCTTCCGAAATACGGCTTGGAGATTTACCTCATAGAACACTGTCTGTTAGTCCGGGATAGTCAGACTGAAGAACCATTTACGGTCTCCGTCATCCTGTCGGCTACTGATGATTGGCTGACAGACGATGATTTCAGGCAATGCTGCGAAGAAGCGGTGGCTGCCCGGTTACCTGCCCACATCCGCCTGCATCTGTATTGGCAGGATAAGAACAAGTTGCAACCTTTCCGCAATAACTTTTATTTCTGGCGTTATGCGCTCTCCACCAAAGAAAAGATAGGGTTTGATGAACTGAGTGATAAACTGAAAAAATATTTAAAAGATGATCAATATTGGTACCGTAAAGTTTGACTTCCACATGGAAAGTGAGTCCTATGCCCGGGAATTGTATCGGCGTTGGGACGCCTTCTTTGCTGCCTCATTCGAACAGGTAGCCGAAGAAGTATTGTCTTCCTTCGACCTCGAAGGTGAAGTGATTACTGTAGAACAACTCACCATTGATCTGGGAAATATGACTGAGGATGAGTTCGATAAACAATTTCCCATTCGTCTTCGGGAAGCGTTGCAAACCTACTTTCGCCATCTGCAAACTGCTTCGGCTGATGAAACTACTCCGATTCCGGGGGTGCATCGTATGTCGGTAGGCCGCAGCTTGCTGGATAGCCTTTGCTTCTTTCTACTCCACGGTTACCTGCCTGCGGGTATCCCCCGCGAGTACGCTGATATCAGCCGCCTGTTGGCAGTGGTATTGGAATCTGAATCCTATCGTTTCCGGGAGTTCCTCGAAAGCTATGCCCATTATGCCTTCCTCTATAATCGTTTGGTAGCACAGTTCAGCGACGATGAACTCGATGCCATTGTCAACAAAGTACATCCGTCCGAAAGCAAATTTATTGGTCTGTACACACGTACTCAGCTTCAAGCCTACCGGCAAAGTACTACAGGAGAAATCACTTACAACGACTACCGCAATGCTGTGTGGACACTTGTGTTGGCTTACCTGTTTACCGAGAGCGGAAGCCGTTTCAGTCGGAAACAATTGGTACTGCACACTCTTCGCGGACTGTCGGCGCACTTTAACCAGGCGTTTGCCGAATTGGTACGCCTGCTCACCAGTGAACTGCACGCCCTCGAACAGCGGATGGTGCGGTTCCCTGAACTACTCGAAATCCTGAAAGAGATACGCGAAGGTATGAAGACACAATGGCTCACACGAGATGCCGGTAGTATGGAACAGATTATCCGTGACATTACAGGGACACTTCAGCGGGGAGGAAACTCCGATGCTGCTTGCTTCCTCACGCCCGAATATCTGACGTTCGTACTCTCTAATCCGGAGTCTTGCCGGAAGCTACTTGTCCAACTTCGCGAAGAGGAAATTTACCGGCTCATAGAATGTGTTATTCCACAGGAGAGCGAGTTTATCATCTCCTACGCAAAGACACTCGACAAGCATCGCGAACAGGGAACCTTTGTAGGTAAAGCAGGAAGCGATTTCCGTCTCATCAAGTGGGAGTTTATCTTTGCTGTGCTCTACCAAGCGCCTTTATCTTCGTTTGCTCGCCGGCAATTTGTGCTGTCGGTAGTGCAACGGCTGGGTGCACATTACAACCTCTCGGTGACGGATCTTATCCGTCTCTTGATCCTCGATGAAGAAGTTGACCGTCTGTTTGCCTCGTTCGATGTATTAACAATCCTGACCGAATTGGGCAGGCAATTCGAATCTCCCCGCACCTTCTTCCGCGAGCACAGTGAGGAGGAGATACATCATATTGTCAGGCGTTATACTCCCAGTCAGAGCGAATTCATTATCAGTTATGCCTACTTGCTCGAACAGGAATCAACCCGTGGTCTGCTCGAAGGAAAGGCGGGTGCCGAATTCCGGGTGCTGAAGTGGGAGTTCATCTTCATTTGTTTGATGGAACAGGGCCGGACTTCCTTCCAGCGGAAACAGTTTGTGTTTTCCGTGATCAGACAGCTGGCTGCACACTACAACCAACGGGTGGAAGACCTGCTGGATTATTTCTACCGGGAGTGGAATTCTGTCGGCGTTTCGTCTCCCGATACCGAACTTCAACGAATCTTGCAGACACTATACACTGAAGTGGTATGGACCGTAGCCGATCGTTCGTTTGTGCGGCAGATGAGCCGGGAGAGCGTGGAGAATCTTGTATTCAGGTTGTTCGGGCAACAAACGTCACCTGCTGGGCAACAGGCCGAAAGGGCGGAACAATGGCTGATCTGCCTGCTCGAAGAACACACCGGCCTGTTTCGCGCTTTGTGGAAGTCGGGATGTCTCAATGTCGCGCTGCTTTTCACGCTCGTCAATCGCACTCCGCAGTTGCAACGGCTTTGGATACGCCGCATCGGTGATGCCCGTCTCTTCGAAATCTGGATGGAATGGACCCGCCTGTACGCCAACCTTCGTCATCAATGCCCGGATCTGTCGTTCTTATCTTCCGTTGCCCCGTATCTGGCCGTATGGATGGTACAACTCACGGCACGCGAGTACACAGCCTGGTCCGAACGCGAAATTGAACAATTCCTGATACAACGTGTCCGGCAAAGTCTTCCTCCGGGAATGGTAGCGCTGGTCGATGCTATATATAAAGGTAAACAGAATATTCACATCCAAAAAATCGTAGAAAAAATGGAAACAAAAGAAATGAATGAAATGAACTTCGGTCGTATCGAAGTCGACAATGCAGGTATTATGTTGCTGAGTGCTTTTTTTACTCGCTTGTTCGGCATGACGGATTATACCAACGACCAAAGGATATGGAAGAACGAAGAACAACAGGTGCGTGCCATCTTCTTACTCCAATACCTTGTTTGGGGAAAGGAACAAGAATACAAGGAGAGCGAACTGGCACTGAACAAGGTGCTGGTGGGATGGTCGCTGGATAAAACCTTGCCTAAAAAGTTAGCACTGACAGACAAAGAAAAGGAAGCGGCAGCATCGTTGATAGAGAGCATACCCAGACTGTGGCCGAAGATGAAAAATACTTCTATTGACGCTATCCGGCAGGCTTTCCTGCAACGAAGAGGATGGTTGGAGTACAAAAAAGACGATAAGCAATGGATTGTCACTGTCGATGAGAAAGCATACGATATGTTAATAGATACCGTTCCCTGGAGCTTTAAGATGTACCGCTTTCCTGGAAACGACTATTTTATTATTACTAAATGGAGGGAAAGATGAACGCAGAGAAAACAGCACAGGATACCACCCCATCGAGGGTGTTGCAACAACAACCCGGCAGGAACCAGGCCGTGCAGTTGCAAGACAATCGCACCGGCATGCCGGACGAAGTAAAAACTAAAATGGAAAGTTCCTTCGCCTCCGACTTCTCGGATGTACGGGTGCATCCCGATTCGGCCCGTGCCCCCGAAGCCGGAGCGTTGGCCTATACACAGGGAACCGATATCCATTTTGCACCGGGACAGTTCAAGCCCGACACCTCTGCCGGACAGCAGTTGTTGGGACATGAACTGGCACATGTGGTACAGCAGGCGGCCGGAAGGGTGGAACCGACTACCGAGATCAACGGCATGCCCGTCAACGACGACCCTTCGCTCGAAGAAGAGGCCGACCGTCTGGGCGCCATTGCAGCGGGAGGATAGTGCATGGAAGCATTGGTTGCCTGGTTTGGCGAGGTGCTGACTACCTCTATCCAACTCTATTTCCGGCAGGAATGTCCCTATCGTTCTATTTATGATTTGCCGGTACCTCCGGAGGTGAAAACACTCTCCGGAGGACTTCCGCAGTCTCCCGGTTTCGATGAGACGGTAGTGCTTATGCTGGCTTTGATGCCACACTTGTCGCCTCAAACACTGGATATCTTCTTTGTGCACAACAAGAATTTCGACCGTCCGTATACCGAATTCGGTGGTTGGAAAGGACTTTCGCACGGAGGTTTCCTACCCACGGGCGAAACAGCGGCCTTTATCCTGGCGGGCGACAACCTGACGAAGCGGAGGGAGGTGATGCACTTCTTCAGCCGGGAACACTGGTTTCACACCGGTAATGTGTTGCGTCTCGAAGGACAGACCGATGGTGAACCCGTGCTGAGCGGACAGATTCGTATCTCCGAAGAAACCTTCCAACAATTGTTTCTCGGTAAGGAGTATAAGCCCGATTATAGCCTCGGATTTCCCGCCAAACGTATCACCACGCCCCTTGAATGGGACGACCTGGTGCTCGATTATCAGACACATGCCCAACTCGAAGAACTCAACAACTGGATCTGTCATCATCGTCGCATCATGGACGACTGGGGGCTTGCGCGTATTCTCAAGGCTGGTTACCGTTCGTTGTTCTACGGACCTCCCGGCACAGGAAAGACCTTGGCTGCCACCCTGCTGGGCAAGCGGAACCAGATGGATGTCTACCGGGTAGACCTCTCCATGATCGTGTCCAAGTACATCGGCGAAACAGAGAAGAACCTGGCACGGGTGTTCGATCAGGCAGAGAACCGTCACTGGATTCTCTTCTTCGACGAGGCCGATGCCTTGTTCGGCAAGCGTACCTCCACCCAGACATCCAATGACCGGCATGCCAATCAGGAGGTGGCCTACTTGCTACAACGCATCGAGGACTTCCCTGGTACGGTGATATTAGCCACCAACCTGCGTTCCAATATCGACGAAGCCTTCTCCCGCCGTTTCCAGTCCATCGTCTACTTTGCCGTACCCAGCGAAGAACGACGGTACAAACTGTGGGACAAGATGCTGCCTGTCTTCTGGACAGGCGATAATCGCCGGACACTCATCGACCGGGCTGCCTCGTTCGAACTCTCCGGCGGCTCGATGACGAATGTGGTTCGCAGTTGCGCCCTCCAACTCATAGCCAGCCATACCGACTGCCTGACTGAGGAGATGCTGACCGCCTCCATCCGCAGTGAAATGCAGAAGGAAGGTAAACAGGGGTAAAACACAAAAAAGCAGAAACATGAGAAAGACAATTGCCTTTATCAGCCTGTGTCTGGCAACACTTGGCACCGTGCATGCACAGACTTCCTTTACGGAAGCCTACCGCAAGTACCGACCGTACCATTACCAGACGCCACAGGCGTGGAACCGCGTCCGGCTCGAAGTCTCCAATCCGGACCATATCGCCTGGCCGTTGGTGGAGCGGGAGAAGCGTTTCATGTATCTCACCGGTACGTGGAAAGGGCTCATCCCGTCTCCCGATCGGAACAATACGCACTATTTCCGGGGTATGGACGATGTGGGCGACATGTATCATCTCATCATGAGTCCCGATGCATCGGGCTATATCATCTATCCCGTCTGGCTGGAAGAGCAAATAGGTTTCTCATACAACAAGAATCATGCCGGCAGGATTATTACCCGCGGAATCATGAATACGCTCGTGACCGATCTGATCTATAATGTGGAAGATCACTTGGAGACGATCGTCTACCCCGTCGATTCTGTGACCCAGCAAAGCGTTGAACCCGAAGTTTACGGCAGCAACGAGTACACCCGCTGGACATTGAGTCCTGCCAACAACAATCTGTACAACGTCAAGAACTACTATTGCTATTTCGATAACCGTCCCGATTCGGTACGAAACCGGGTGCAATATACTGTTATTGCCACCAAGAAGTTTGGTGCCGAGGTCGATACACTGGCTGCCCGTTTACAAAAGGCCGACCGCTCGTATGTCCTACTTCCGTACTGGATGACGGATGTTTACCAATGCTTGCCCACATCTGTTAGTGCAGGCATCCATCGCTTCGGTTACATTGGTTACATTGTCAATCCGTTGAACGGAGGAATGGAGCTGAACAACAGCTGGCTCCGTCCCAATGTGATGGATTGGGCACCGTACGGTTATAAGGATTATGATCTGGTGGCCTACATCGGCGATGCTCATTCTATTGATCTGTTCCTGAGCAATAAAGAGGCCCGCTTGCAATTCATCTATTCGGTCTTCGATCCTGCCACCGGACTGATCAACCGCAACGGTTTCGATCACAAGCCTGCCGGACTGAATCTGTATCTCCCGGAATTTGACTTCAAGCGCAAACGAGACTTCACACAGTTTGTCAAGTCACTGAGTTTAGTCATCGATAGCCTGTCTGTCGGCAATCTTTCTACAGACAGCTTGCCCACCGGCAGCACAAAACGTTATGCTAATCTCGATCTGTCGTTGACATTTTCCCGCCAGGCAGCTGTTGCACAAGCCGATTTTATTGCCGGGTTGCAATGCTTTGTAGATACGGTGTACTTTGCCGATTTCGATGCGGACGGTTTGGCTCCGAAGGTACTGTGCAGCGATGGTTCCATCGATACCACCTCGGTCTTTTCGCGTCTGATAAATCCGTTCTACCTCTTCCGCATTCCTTATCAACCCATCAAACCGGGTGTGAACGATGGCGATCTGCTCCTGTTAGCCGATTGTGATTATGCGACAGGGGAGTGGGGGCTGTTTTTCTTCATCGACGTGTTACTGGTGTTGATGCTATTGCTGTGTTTTGTGCTTCAATACGTCTCCCCAGTGTTTTATCGCTTTCGCGAAGAATATCCCACCGCTTTGGTGATGGTGGATATAACGTTAGTGATGGAGATCGGCGTGTTCTTCTTCTTTACCATCGAAGCCCTCTCGCCGCAAGTCATTTTCTTTGATCTGACGCATGATGGAGGGATGTATCTGTGGCTCATCGGGTTGCCCGTGTTGCCCATACTTTGTTATTTGTTATTCAGGTATTTATTTAAGGAAAAGCAGATGCCATGAAAATGAAATGATAGATAATCCGAATTATATTTATAAAACTAATAGCCATGAAAGCAGACCAAAGCTCACAAGAAAAGATATTCCATACTATCCAGTCTAAACAAAGCAGAAGTATGGATATTGTTGATAACCGTACTTCGTCATTCACTCAAAAAACGCTGGTTGATGGTCTAAATCCGAAACAATTGAAAGAAAATAAGGTGACGCAACTGACAAGTGATGGTGAAACTAATCATGTAATTCAGAGAAATCCCATTGGATCTAGGGAAGGTGAAGACAACGATAGGGGAAATATTGCTGTTGGTGCAATAATACCAAATACGCTTCCTGTTGTGCAGGATAATAGGGGTAGAACTAAGGTTCGTGCAGCAGGAAATCCTCTACTAAAACATTATATGGTCGTCAAAAATGGTACTAACTATCAATTACCTGTTAAATATTTGAATGTACCTAGGGATAATAGAGGACAAAGTTATACGCCAAATGCAGGAAATGCGGATGTAATTAGAGGAGGTCAACCAGAAGGTTTTGGAGGTAATCAGGATTGGACTCCCAGATTAGTTCACGAAGGACGAATAAATGTCGCTGCAAGCCGTGATGAAACCTTACGCAAAGAATACCAAGAGGAAGCAAGAAGACAACCGGTAAATGTCACAAATATTGAAAGCAAATATTTTAATGCCGGATGGGCTGTAGGGACTCTTTCTGTTATATCGACTGATAGTCCACTTGATACTGAACGACAAGGTGGGAATCCAGGTTACTATACATATTCGCCAGAAGGGAATGTACAAAGTTATGGTATGGCTGAAATGGCTGGAACGATTACAATTAATTGTGGCGATTTAATTGCTGGAATAAATGTAGATGGAGGACAGGCAGAAATTGAGAGGATAGAAGGTGAAATAGGGAATAAAATAACAGAGCAAAGAAATGCTTTGTTAGGTGAAGATGCGCCAAATGCGTCTCCTTTTGCTATACAAGCTGGGATTCTGTCTCACTTGGTTACAATGATAGCAGAGGACTTAATGGCACAAGCAGCAGCAGAAGAAGAAGAAGAAGAAGAAGAAGAAGAAGAAGAAGAAGAAGAAGAAGAAGATGAAGAAGAAGAAGAAGTGGAGGAGGAGGAGGGGGAAGAAGAGGAAGAACATCAGCAACAACAGCCGAGAGGAATGATATCCAATATTTTGGGGGCTCCATTTAGATTTATTCGTTGGCTATGGTCTAAACTTTAGTTCCAAAATGAGTGAGTAGTAGATTAATGTTGGCCATCTCTGTCCAGTAACAAATGAAAATAGAAGATAAAGTAAAACAGAATGATTGACTATTTCAGGAGGGTGTAAGCGGGTGTAATTTAAACTGTGTTAGCAAAGTTAATACTCGATATACAGTGTTTTTGCTAAGCTTGTTCGCGGAAATATTTCAGCGAGTTCAGGGCATCGTTGCATTCCTGAATTTCGTCCCATATAATCAATGTTTCCTGTGGGCGGATATCCATCCCGATGATTTGCGAAAGCAACCGGATGATACGGATGCCCTGTTTGTGGATAGATGCTTTCTCTCTCTCCTATGATGAAAAAGTGATTTCATTCGTCACGTCGTCACGGTTTGAGAGTTTACTGTTTGGTTATCAGTTGTATATCCCGTGACGAATGGCTGATTTATTCACCATTCATTCGTCACTTTTGGATGGATCCGTCACGCGGGGTGTTGAGGTGGTTATTGGTTCATAGAAAGTGTTTCATGCCGCTGAAACAAAGTGTTTCATCCTTTGAAACAGAGTGTTTCATTACTTGAAACAGGGTGTTGCACTACGAGAAACAAGGTGTTGCTCTACGGGAAACAGAGTGTTGTGACTTATACTAAAAAAGGTTGTCAGTTTTGACGCTGGTTCCCTAAACAGGTTGTCAATGACTTGCCCTTCTTTCCTAAGTGTGTTGTCACTTGACTCCCCTGGTTCCTTCG
>JAVBVA010000057.1:0-52420 GCA_031554665.1 Bacteroides sp.
GCCTATTACTTTATTGGTTATTTATCTGATAATCAAATCGTTGAAGATGTACAATGGGATAAACTGTAGTCGTGTGGGTACCCACAGGGACTTTATTACGATGGATTCTCAGAGAGGGGAATTTTTCGCTGAGTAGTTACCAGAGTTAGAAGGTGAATGATAAGGCAAACTGTACCGCCCGCGGGTTGGGGAATGAGCAATAATCGGCTCCGATGGTGAAGATACCACCATCGGCAAATTCCGGATCGAGACCGGAATAACCCGTAAAGGTGACAAGATTCTGCAAGGTAACTGATGCCCGGATTTTATCCAGACCGATTTTTTTGCAATATACAGGCGGAAGGGTATAACCCAGCGTGATATCGCTCAAGCGGAAGAACGATCCGTCTTCCAACCAGCGACTCTGGTCGCCCCGGCTGTTGCGACTATCCCCGTAGACAATGCGTGGACGGTTGTTCACCGGATGTTCCTGTGTCCAGGGAACGATGCCGTTAAAGTTGTTCTGGTTGTTAGCAAAGTCGCCCGCAGCAGCTGCCGAACCGTTCCACACCTTTTGCCCGAAGCGCCCATAACCATTAACGGAGAGGTCCAACCCTTTCCACGAGGCTCCGAGAGTGAGTCCAAGCTCAAAATCGGGCCACGGACTTCCCACCAGTTGGCGGTCTTCCGAAGAGATAATACCATCGTCGTTATAGTCATCGTACTTGATATCTCCCGGTAAAGCATTGGGCTGTATCACTTTCCCTTTTGAATTCACATAGTTCTGAATCTCTTCTTCCGACTGGAAAATGCCATTCATCTTATACAAGTACCACATACCGAGTGGTTGGCCTATCTCGGTCTTAGCAAGTGTAGTGTTGTATACCGTCTGCCCATAACCCAGATCGAGCACTTTATTTTTCAGATGTGACACATTGAGCGAGGCCGAGTAGGAGAAATCGCCTTTACGGTCGTTCCAACCCAGTTCCATCTCGAAACCCTGGTTTTTCAAACTACCCGCATTGACAGCAGGTGCGCCTCCTTCATTGCCGGAACTCATCAGGATGGGCAAGTAGACCAACAGGTCCTCGCTCTTGGAAATGAAGTATTCGGCAGACAGACGAAGCCGGTTTCCCAATGCTACCAGGTCGAAACCAACGTTGGCTGTGGTTTTCTTCTCCCAAACGAGGTCGGTGTTGGTCAGGTTGGACTGAGTCATACCGATGAACTTTTGCTCGGGGACTCCAAACACAGCGCGTGGAGCGGTATTAATGGTCGACTGATAATCCCAGTAGCCGATACTGCTGTTGCCCAAAGTACCATAGTTGACGCGCAGTTTCAGGTCGTCGATAAATGGTACCTGGAAGAACTTCTCGGCACTGATGCGCCATCCTAAGGAGAGGGAGAGGAAATCGCCCCAACGTTGATCTTTCGGCAGGCGTGACGTACCATCCCGGCGAGCGGTTATCTGCGCCAGATACTTACTGTCGTACGAGTAGTTGATACGTCCCAAATAGGATATCAAGGCCGATTCGCCATACCCGCCCCCAGCGGTGGTGATGCCCGTGGCAGCATCGAGTGAGGTGATATATTCATCGCCTACCATAAGCGGATCGAGCTTACTGATCCAACGGGTTTCTTCGTGGAACTTGTTGTAGGTGATACCGAACAATGCATTTACATCATGCTTACCGAACAGGTGCTTGAAGTTATAGGTCTGCTCAATCAGTATGTCATGGTTCTGTGCGTTGGAGTAGTTCAGGTTAGCGGCATCGTCACCCTGTCCCATCACCCAATTACCTTTCTTGCGCAGGGCGTTGGTAACTCCCATATAGCTTTTGTAAGCTACATTCAGCTTGGCATCGAACATTTTGAAGAGGGAAATTTGTCCGAATACGTTGCCCGTGATATACTCTTCCTCGTTATTGCGTATCCACAGGTCCTGCATAGCTACAGGATTCAACCCGTACGAATTGGCCCGGTCTACATTACCATACCCGTATCCTCCGGGGTGTGATTCGTCATAAACGGAGATAGTAGGAGGCATGCCGATAAAGTCGTTCCACGGGTTGCCGTTTAGTATCTTCCGGTTCGATTTGGTATAGTAGAAGTTCTCACCGTACGAGAAAATGCCTTTTTGCCCGCTGGTATTGATGCGGAAGCCGTACTTGTCGTACCCGGTGCGGTACAGAGCGCCATCGTCGATCATCCGGTTCAGAGAGGTGTAGTATTTCACCGTTTTGGAACCTCCGGACAGCGATACATTATAGTTTTGAAGTACACCGGTGCCGAGCATCTCTTCCTGCCAATCGGTATTTCCATCGTAATGGTTCTGACGTTTGGTGATGCCTCCTACACCTGCCAGGATGGCTTCGTCGTAGGCACGATCGTCATACTTCTTATAGGTAGCGGCATCCATCAGGTCATAGCGGGGTAGCCAGCTAAGTGTCAGTTGCGAGTCAAATTTCACTTTCAGGTCGCCTTCGTATCCTTGCTTGGTGGTGACGATCACCACTCCGTTGGCAGCGCGTGAACCATAAATAGCTGCCGATGAGGCATCTTTCAACACCTGAATAGACTCGATATCTTCTACGTTGACGCCCAGGTCACTTCCTCCGTATGCGCCGTCGATAATAAATAAGGGACTGTTATTGGTCAAACTTCCCAATCCGCGGATGATGATGTTGGAACCGGATCCCGGCTGCCCGCTGGAAGTAATCTTCACTCCAGATGTCAGTCCGCGCATGGACTCCACCACATTGCCCGATACACGGTCGGTCAACGCATCTTCTTTCACAGTGGAGACAGAGCCGAGCAGGTCTTTCTTCTTCACTGTACCATAACCGATGACGACTACTTCGTCGAGCAATTTACTGTTCTCTGTTAATGAAATTTGCAGGGTAGCCTGATTGCCAATGCTGACTTCCCGAGTGGTGTATCCGATGTACGAGATCTGTAAAACACTATTGCTACCCGCTACGTTCAGCGAGAAACGCCCGTCTACATCAGTTACAGTTCCATTGGTTGTTCCCTTTTCCATGATACTGACACCGATAAGCGATTCGCCTTTATCGTCTCTCACCATACCCGATATCTTTCTGCCAACGGTCTTTTCCGGTTCGTCCGTCTGTTCGGAGATAACGATCGACTTGGCAGATATGATATTGTACTTCAATTTTTTCCCTGCCAGTACCTTATTCAATACGGCAGAAACCGTAACATTGGTTTCCGAGAGGGTGATGTTTTTAGTGGAATCAATAATCACATCCCGGTAGGAGAACCGGTATGTGGTCTGTTTTTCTATCGCAGTGAAAACCTCTTTGAGGGAGGCATCTTTCAAATGGAGGGTTATCGTTCTTTCCTGTCCCCATACTTCCTGCGTACCGAGAAAGAAAAGCAGTGCCAGCAGTGTACACAACTTCCACTTCACATGTCTGTTCATAACTATTAAATTTTAAATGATACTTAAAATTATTCTGTTTACGGGCCGTAATCAGTAGTAATGACAAGACATATTTTCGAAAGTACCAAAGAAAATGCATGTTCTAAAACATAACAACTACCGGGCTTTCAGGACGACTTCTTTTCCGTCGATGGTAGTTTTCAGGTGATAGGATTGTTCGAGGACTTCGAGGACTTCGTTCAGGTTATTGACGGGCAATGTTCCTGTAAATGGGTCGGTACTTCTCTCCTTGAAATCGATGGTGATGGTTACATTGTAATTATCCTCGATGGTACGGATGACCTGCGATAAGGGGGTTCGGCGGAATACCATATCTCCCCGTCGCCAAGCCGATGCATCTTTTACATATTCATCAGTTGTCACCGTTATGCGACCTGTCAGATAGTCAACTACTGCTTTCTGGTTCTCCCGGAGTGTCACGCTTTGTTTACTGGTGGTGGATGCCAGCCATACACTACCTTCTTCAAGGGCCAGTTCAGCGCTACGGGATGTCTCGCGTACGGACAGGTTGAACACAGTACCGAGTACCTTGACTTGTAGCCCTTTGGATTGTATCAGGAAGGGGACTTCCTTGTTTTGAGAAACCTGAAAGTATCCTTCACCACTGAAATTCACCTGGCGTTCTTTTTTGTTATAGCTTTTTGGCAGGTATCCCAGTCTGGATTCGGTATTCAGGGAGACGATACTCCCGTCGGGCAGAGTGATGCTCGCCCGTTCGGCTTTGCCGGTAGTGACAAGCGTCTCGTCGGACAGTACCAAGCTATTTTCCCTGTAATAATAGAGGGTGGTAAGGATGAATACGGGCAGTAGGATGGCAGCGGCTATCTGCGACCAGCGGATGACTTTGCTCCCTATTGTCGTTTTCCGACCGATAACGGTATCTATACGTTCCTTCATGCGGGCTATGCGTTCGTCGTCGGCAGGGGTGGTATCTATATCTTTGTCCATCCAGACAGCAGAGAGTTGTTGCTCAATGGCTTCGTCAGTCATTGAGTTTACCTCTGCTCTGAGTTGCAACAACTCGTTCGCTGCCAGTTGGTCTTTTTTATATTTTTCTATCAGGTCGTTCATTGAAGCCTTTTTATATAATGACATTCGGGTTCGTTGTATGGTACTTTAAAAGTCGATCAAATTAACAAACAATAAGATACACAAGGGAGATGCTCCCACCAGTTCCTGCCTCAGCATTTTGAGACCAATGGACAACTGGTTCTTGACTGTCTGCTCGCTTAGCGATAGTTTTTCGGCTATTTCTTTGTTAGAAAGTTGCCACAGCTTGGATAAGGTTATTACCTTTTGCTGGGTTTCGGGAAGGGCTTTCATGGCAGTCTTGAACCTTTTAAGGAAATCCTGATACTCCAGTAGTAGTTGGGGATCGCTCTCTGCCATGACTTCGCGGTATTCGACATATTCTTCATAAACGGGCTGATTTACCCTAGCCCGGAAGGCATTTATCAGTTGGTGCTTAGTCATGATGAAGAGTAGGGAACGAAGCGTGTCTTCCTGCCTTATCGCCTGCCGGTTGGTCCATAGCTTGACAAAGACGTCTTGTACAATCTCTTCTGATTCTTCGGGAGACTTGGTGAATTGCAGGCTATACGCATAAAGCCGCCGGGCATACATCTGATAGATGTTATCAAATGCCTTTTGCGACCCATTTTTCAAGGAATGAATCAGGAGAACTTCCTTATTTTCAGTGTCTTTCTTCACGATACAAATGCATTGACTGATTAGACTAACAAGAATACCTGTGACCGCAAAGATAGTTTATTCTTTCGAATAAGAAAGCATATAGAATAATGAGAATGAGTAAAAATCAAAATGCATGATATTTTGCAAAAATACTATCCAAAAGATTGTTATTTATCAATTCTGCTAACTTGAACTTCTTGCTTTTTGATTGAAACAGAAACCGATTGCACGAACAAATGTATTTCTATTCACACTTATCGATCAAAAACTGGATGAATATGCAACAAGTTGGCTTTTCCTGTAACGTTTGATGTCGTTGCTCGTAGAGAAAAGGGTTGTTTCATTACGAGAAACACTGTGTTTCACTACGACGAAACACCCCCTTGGTCGTAGAGAAACGACCCTTTGGTCTACGACTATCAAAACAAGCCTTTAAAACCAGTCTGTTTTTTGTCTGGTTTGATCAAAAACATAGAAGTTCAAGTTCTGCCACAACGAACTTTTCTCCGCTTTATCTAAAACCATCTTACTACTTTTTCTAAGACATAGAATACACAATTCCTATTCCATACATATTTTGGTATCTTTTTGATTTCACCCAACAAAGAATCCTTGGCTTTTTATGAACCCCTGTTGTGGACAGCCTTAAAAAACAGATTATAGACGCAATTGAATTGACAAATTGAACAAACTAACATTTTGATAAAACCACGTTCAATACTTACCACTCCTCGGATTCCACATATTTTTAATTAAATCAAGCATCGGTTTCAATGTTAACTTTAACCTCAGAAACCATAAAAGTTTTGTATTCCTATCCAACATTCATTTTAAATAGCTATTTTTGCGCTCTAATAACGTAAAAGTATCTGTACTATAGCAATGATAATTGGGCAAACGATAAACGTAGAATCATTACGACGCCTTTTGTGGGAGGAGGAAAGTCTGGAACTAACACAAGAAAGCCTCTATGAAGTCGAACGCAGTTTTCGCTTCCTGCAATCCTTTTCCAGCGATAAAATCGTATATGGAATCAATACCGGATTCGGCCCGATGGCTCAATACCGCATCGAAGACGAATCGCTCAACAAACTCCAATACAACATCATACGAAGTCACTCCACAGGAGCCGGAAAACCGTTGCCCGAGGTGTACGTCAAAGCAGCCATGATTGCCCGGCTGTACACGTTCCTGCAAGGCAAGTCGGGTGTGCATCCCGAGTTGGTGACGCTGATTACCGAATTTATCAACCGTGGCATCTATCCGTACATCCCCGAACACGGAAGCGTAGGAGCAAGCGGAGACCTGGTGCAACTGGCACATCTTGCCTTGACGCTGATTGGCGAAGGGGAAGTGACATACGAAGGTCGCTTACAAGATACAGCCGACGTGCTGCAAAAGAACGGGTTAAGCCCCATCACGATGCATATCCGCGAAGGGCTGTCCGTCACCAACGGCACATCCGTCATGACCGGTATCGGCATTGTCAACCTGCTCCAAGCCCATCGTTTGCTCGATTGGTCGGTAGCCGCTTCGGTGATGATGAACGAGATAGCCGCTTCGTACGACGATCTTATGTCCGAAGCTCTCAATGCCACCAAGCATCACCGGGGGCAGATAGAAATAGCCCGCGCCATGCGTGAATGGGTGACAGGAAGCCGCTGCGTACGCCAACGCGAGAACGAACTGTATAATGGAGGACACACGGAGAAGGTCTTCGATCACAAGGTGCAGCCGTACTACTCCCTGCGTTGCGTGCCACAAATATTAGGTCCGGTATTCGATACCCTTGCCTACACAGAAGAAGTACTGATCAATGAAATAAATTCGGCGTGCGACAACCCTATTGTCGACCCCGATACCGAGAACATATACCACGGCGGAAATTTCCACGGCGACTACATCTCCTTCGAGATGGACAAGCTGAAAATAGCCGTCACCAAGCTAACGATGCTTAGCGAACGGCAGTTGAACTACCTGATGCACGACCGTATCAATGGAATCTTGCCCCCGTTCGTCAACCTCGGCACGCTGGGACTCGACTACGGATTGCAAGCTTCGCAGTTTACCGCCACATCGACCACGGCCGAATGTCAGACGTTGTCCAACCCGATGTACGTACACAGTATCCCGAACAACAACGACAACCAGGACATCGTCAGCATGGGAACCAACTCGGCATTGCTCGCCAAGACCGTTATTGAAAACTCATATCAGGTAATGGCGATTCTGTTTATGGGCATTGTACAGGCTGTGGACTGCCTGGGCATACAAGCTGATCTCAGCCCATGCAGCCGGAAAGTGTACAATGAAATCCGGACCATCTTCCCCGTATTCACGGAAGACCGTCCGAAATACAAAGAAATAGCCCTTATCATCGACTATTTAAAGAAAAGTAAAACAAAATGAAATATGCATTAGTCACCGGCGGAAGCCGCGGAATAGGACGTGCCATCTGCCTCAAACTGGCAGAAATGGGTTACAAAGTACTGGTCAACTACCAAAGCAACGACGCTGAGGCAGCCCGCACCCTTGAACTCATTGCCACACAAGGCGGAGAAGCCGAGCTACTGAAGTTCGACGTAACCGACACTGCCGCTATCGCCGCCGCCCTGACCCAATGGGCGGAAACGCATCCGGGCGAGTACATCGAGGTACTGGTAAACAATGCCGGAATCCGCAAAGACAACCTCATGCTCTGGATGACGGGCGAGGAATGGAGCCGCGTGCTTGACATCAGTCTCAACGGATTCTTCAACGTCACCCAACCCTTACTCAAGAATATGCTCGTGAAACGTTACGGACGCATTGTGAACATCGTCTCCCTCTCAGGCATCAAAGGCTTGCCGGGACAGACCAACTATTCGGCTTCCAAAGGGGGCGTTATTGCCGCCACGAAAGCCTTAGCGCAGGAAGTTGCCAAGAAGAACGTGACCGTAAATGCCGTAGCACCGGGTTTTGTCCGCACGGACATGGTAGAAGGCATTGACGAGAACGAATGGAAGAAGCATATTCCCGCCGGACGTTTCGGCACGCCCGAAGAGGTGGCCGACCTGGTAGGTTTTCTTGCTTCGCCATCGGCAGCATACATTACAGGTGAAGTTATTTCCATCAACGGAGGATTACATACATGAGAAGAGTCGTTATAACAGGAATGGGAATTTACTCGTGCATCGGACAGAATCTGGACGACGTACGGGAGTCATTATACACCGGGAAGTCAGGCGTCGGCATTGATCCCGTACGCAAAGAAATGGGCTTCCTCTCCGGATTGACGGGCATTCTGCCGCGACCGGAGCTGAAGGGCATCCTCGACCGCAAGAAACGCCACACACTGGCTGAGCAGGGCGAATATGCCTACTTAGCCACAGTCGAAGCATTTAAAAATGCGGGTATCGACGAAGCGTTTCTGGAGGCTAATGAAGTAGGTGTGTTGTACGGCAACGACAGCAGTGCCGTTCCCGTGATTCAGTCGGTAGACACCATGCGTTTGAAGAAAAGCACGACACTCATCGGTTCGGCTTCTATCTTTCAGTCGATGAATTCTACCGTGACGATGAACCTGTCGGTAATCTTCAAACTCAGGGGGGTGAACTTCACCATCGCCGGAGCCTGTGCCAGCGGTTCCCACGCCATCGGTATGGGGTATTTGCTGATTAAGTCGGGTTTGCAAGATTGTATTCTCTGCGGAGGCGCACAGGAAGTAAACCCATTTGCCGTAGGTAGCTTTGATGGATTAAGCGCATTCTCGGTGCAGGAAGAAGACCCCACGAAAGCATCCCGCCCGTTCGACAAGCGTCGTGACGGACTGGTACCCAGCGGAGGCGCTGCCAGTTTGGTACTCGAAAGCTATGAATCGGCTGTGAAGCGTGGGGCAACCATCCTTGCCGAAGTAACCGGATATGGCTTCTCATCCAACGGCGACCATCTCTCCGTCCCCAACGTAGACGGGCCGAAACGCTCGCTCGAAATGGCATTGAAAGATGCAGGCATCCGATTGGAAGAAATCGGTTACATCAATGCACATGCCACTTCGACCCCTGTAGGCGACCTGAATGAAGCCAAAGCCATCGCCGAGGTATTCGAAGGACACCGCCCGTACGTCACCTCTACCAAGTCGCAAACCGGACACGAAATGTGGATGGCAGGCGCCAGTGAAGTGATCTATTCCATCCTGATGATGAACAACAACTTCATTGCCCCGAATCTCAACTTCGAGGAACCGGACGAAGCTTCCGCACAGTTAAATATCCCGGTGGAACGGGTCGATACGGAGTTCGATGCATTTGTATCGAATTCATTCGGTTTCGGAGGAACCAACTCCACACTGGTGGTACGTAAAGTGAAATAAATACTAATAATCAAAGAAATATGACTAACGAAGAGATCATTGAGAAAATCAGAACCACGCTTGCCGAAGAGTTCGAAATAGACATCGAGTTGATACAACCCGACGCTCCGTTGATGCAAACGCTGGAGCTCGACAGTCTCGACCTGGTGGACATGGTGGTGCTGGTGGAGCAAAACTTCGGTTTCCACGTCACCGGACAGGATTTCGCACAAATCAAGACCTTCCAGGACTTTTACGACCTCGTCATCAGCCGCATGCAGCAATGACGGAGTGGAAGGGCCAAACGAGAGGCGGAACCTTCGGATATTTGTTCTTCATTTATCTCATCCGCTTGTTGGGCATCACCGCCGCTTACATTTTCTTAAGCCTGGTGGTACTCTACTTCATCCCGTTTGCTCCAAAAGCCACCCGAAGCACCTGGTGGTATTCCCGTCACATACTTAAGTATGGCAGGATGCGTTCGATAGGCATGTTGCTCCGCAACTATTACCGCCTGGGACAGATCCTGATCGATAAAGTCGCCATCGCCAACGGCCTGGTGAAGAAGTACAACTTCTGTTTTGAAGAGTACGACCGCTTTCTGGAAGTGCTCAACAGCGACCAAGGCGTAATTATGATAGGCGCACATGTAGGCAACTGGGAGATAGGCGCCCCGTTCTTCGATGACTATGGCAAACGGATCAACATCGTAATGTATGATGCCGAACACCGCCGAATAAAGGAAATGCTGGAAAAGAATCAGCAGACACGGGACTATAAAATCATCCCCGTGAACGAGGACAATCTTTCGCACGTATTCCGCATCACCGAAGCGCTGAACCAGAAAGAGTACGTATGCTTCCAGGGCGACCGTTTCCTGAATACCGAGCGCACACTGACCAGTACATTCCTCGGCCGGGAAGCCCAATTTCCCGCAGGACCATTCCTGTTGGCCGCGAGGCTGAAAGTCCCCGTAGTATTCTATTTCGCCATGCGCGAGAAAGGCCGCACCTACCGCTTCCACTTCATCCTGGCCGACGAAACAAAATTTGCCAAAGTAAGGAAAGGCGAACAGGCGTTGCTGGAACAGTACGTCGCCACGCTGGAACAGATAGTAAAACGTTATCCGGAACAGTGGTTCAACTACTACCCCTTCTGGAACGAACAAACCCAACAAGTATCATGAAATTATTCGATTCATTACGAAAAAGATATAGCCGCGAACGGCAGAGTGCATCCGATGCCCAACGTCTGGCGCAGGAAATCGCTTTCGGCCCCGTGGTATTTCAGGTATCGCGCCTGATGGTGAAATTCGGCATCCTTCAGATGTTGAGCGACCGCCGCGAAGGTATGACTCAGGAAGAGATTGCCGCGTCTGCCGGATTGTCGCCGTATGCCGCCCAAGTCCTGTTAGAAGCCTCACTCACCATCGGTACGGTGCTCATTAAAGAAGAACGGTATGTTCTGTCCAAAGCGGGTTGGTTCCTGCTGAACGACAAGATGGTGCAGGTCAACATGGACTTCAACCACGATGTGAACTATCAGGGGTTGTTCTATCTGGAAGAAGCGCTCCGCAACGGCAAACCCGAAGGTTTAAAAGTCTTCGGCGAATGGCCTACCATCTACGAGGGGCTGTCCAGCCTTCCCCCGCAGGTACAAAAGAGTTGGTTCGGCTTCGACCATTATTATTCCGATTGTTCCTTCGACCAGGCGCTGGAGATCATATTCAACCGTCCGTCGCGCACAGTACTCGATGTCGGTGGGAATACCGGACGCTGGGCAACGAAATGCGTACAATATAATAAGGAAGTAAATGTTACCATCATGGACTTGCCTCAACAGTTGGGCTTGATGAAAGAAGCAACTGCCGGCGAACCGGGGGCAGACCGCATCCATGGTCATGCCGCCAATCTGCTCGACCGGAATGTTCCATTCCCCACAGGCTTCGACACCATCTGGATGAGCCAGTTCCTCGATTGCTTCTCAGCAGAAGAGGTCACGAGCATCCTCACCCGTGCCGCTCAGTCAATGGGGCAGGAAAGCCGTCTCTATATTATGGAGACCTTCTGGGACCGTCAGAAGTTCGAAACGGCTGCGTATTGTTTGGCACAAATCAGCATCTACTTCACTGCTATGGCGAACGGAAACAGCAAAATGTATCATTCCGACGATATGGTGCGTTGTATTCAGGATGCCGGTTTGGAAGTAGAACAGATATACGATGGATTAGGTCAGGGACACAGCATTGTACAATGCAAAACCCGTTAATCTTACTTAATTCAATATGCATATCGCCTAATTCTATATAAATATATCTGCATTATTAATTTATATGATTATCCGCATGCTTCCCCCCTTGGCCCAGCGGGCCAACGTGTCCGTAGACGTGGGCGAAAGCCCACGGGACAGATGCAGCCCAAACATGCGGCACGTAGTGGTGCCGTGTGTTATTGCCAAGAACAAACGTAACAGCACCACTACGTGGCGCAAACCTGAGGAATATGCCGCTCCGTGGGCTTTCGCCCACGTCTACGGACACATAGCCCCTCTGGGGCAGAGAAAAACATGGTTATATACAATAAATAAATGAATAAAGAACCCATCATACAAGGTGCCGAAATCCACCGCCTCATCCCGCAACGCCCACCCATCGTCATGGTGGACAAATTCTTCGGGATAGAAGAAAACAGTTCGTTTTCCGGGCTGACTATCTCCCCTGACAACCTCTTCTGCGAAGACGGGAAACTACAAGAGCCAGGAATCATCGAACACATCGCCCAGTCCGCCGCCGCCCGTGTGGGTTACATCTACACAGAGAAAGGCGAGAAAGTACCCTTGGGCTTCATCGGCGCCATAGACAAGTTACACATTCATCAATTGCCGGAAGCAGGTAATGAACTGCTCACCGAAATCATCGTTATTCAAGAAGTATTCGACATCACCCTGATTGGTGCAAAGACACAGATGAACAACCAACTCATCGCCGAATGCAAAATGAAAATATTTTTAAAGAAAGAATGAGAAAGAAATCGAAACAGCAACAGGCAGCACTGACCGACCGTACCACCATCCGGGTGCGTTTCAGTGAAGTAGATTCCATGCAGATTGTATGGCACGGGGAGTACATCCGCTATTTCGAAGACGGGCGGGAGTCTTTCGGCAAACAGTTCGGGCTGGGATATATGGATATCTACAACCAAGGCTACATGGTACCCATCGTAGAACTCGACTGCCAGTTCAAGCAACCGCTTTCGTTCGGCGAAGTGGCTATCGTGGAAACACGTTATATCACCTGCAAAGCTGCCAAAATAAAGTTCGAATACACCATATACCGCGCTACCGACCATCAAGTAGTAGCTACAGGAAGCACCACACAGGTGTTCCTCAATCTGAACAAAGAACTGGAGTTAATCAACCCGGACTTCTACCAGGAGTGGAAAACGAAGTGGAATATTCTTTAGGGAGATGAATCAGCAACCAATACAAGTATATATCACAGCCGACGCTTTAGTAAGCTCACTGGGTTTCACCACTCAGGAGAACCTGGAAGCCATCCGTGACTACCGGAGCGGAATCTGTTTGCAAGAAGACGGACAGATATCGGACACTCCGATACTCGCCGGAATGATTGACGATGCACGCTTTCAAGAGAAGGTAAAGGAGGCCGGGCTGACAGGATATACTCGCTTAGAGCAACTTTTCATTCTTACCATCTCACAAATAATTGCGCAAACGGGCATAAGTCCGGCAGATGATGATTGCCGTTTGATTCTCGCCACTACCAAAGGAAACATCCATCTGCTGGCCGAACAAACAGACAATCTCGACGAGAAGGTTTTCATGGCAACTATGAGCGAGCGAATCGGTAGCTATTTTCAGGCAAAACATCCGGTAGAAACGATTTCGAATGCCTGCATCTCCGGTGTATCGGCTATGATAGTCGGCAAGCGGATGATTGAGGCGGGTATCTGCAAAAAGGTAATTGTAGCAGGGGGCGATATACTCTCCCACTTCATCACCAGCGGATTTCTCGCATTCAAATCAGTCAGTCAGGAGATATGCCGACCGTATGACAGCCGCCGGGACGGGCTGAACCTTGGAGAAGCTTGTGGCGCCGTTCTGCTCAGTTTAGGCAAAGTCAATCTCCCGGAAAACGAATCCCATCTTTCGGAAGATGCGACCGGGAACTCCCGTTTTACACCTTATTATAATATAGCACTCTCAGGCGGAGCCATCAGCAACGATGCGAACCACATTTCAGGCCCTTCCCGAACCGGCGACGGACTGTACTTCGCCATTCGGCAAGCTATGGAAGAAGCCTCGGTAGGCACGAAAGATATCAGCTTCGTTAATACCCACGGCACAGCTACCGTGTACAACGATGAGATGGAATCGAAAGCCATTCACTTGGCAGGGCTGCAAAACGCTCCTATTCATAGTCTGAAAAGTTATTTCGGGCACACACTGGGAGCCGCCGGAGTGGTAGAATCCATTATCTGCATACACGAGCTGATGTCAGGAACACTCTTCGGCACACTCGGCTATGAAGAAGAAGGCGTACCCATGCCGGTCATCGCATCATCCACCCATCAACCGCTAAGAATGAAGAGTTGCGTGAAAACAGCTTCCGGCTTCGGCGGATGCAATGCCGCCATTGTACTGGAATTGACAGAAGCCGATCAACAAACAACAAAAACAAACCACTCTTCAACCAGTGAGCTGGCAAAGCCACATATCACCGCCACTGTGCTGATCCATAACAGCGAAGTATATCTCAACGGAAACCCCGTTCTCACATCCGAAAGCAAAGAATTCGCCCCTTTCATCCGGGAAGCCTTCAAAAATCTACACGAAAGCAACCTGAAATTCTACAAAATGAGCGACCTTTGCAAACTGGGTTATGTAGCCGCCGGATATCTGTTGCAAGGCAAAAGCTTCGAACCGCAAGAGATAGGGATCATACTGGCCAATGCATCGGCCTCACTCGATACTGACATTGAACACCAGATAGTCATTGACAAGGATGGGGACGAAACCGTCAGTCCGGCTACGTTCGTTTACACCCTTCCCAATACCGTGGCAGGCGAAATATGCATCCGCCACAAGATACAAGGGGAAAACACCTTCTTCATCGCCCCCGCGTACGACGAAGAAAAGCTCACACAATACGCCCATACCGTGATGCGCAAAGGCCGATTAAAAGCCTGCATCGTAGGCTGGTGCGAATTGCTCGGCAACCCTTACCAAGCAGAATTCAAACTAATAGAAATAGAATCCTGGAAGAATTGATAAACAAACTGAAACAAGAACTCATCGAAGAGTTGAACCTCGAAGAACTGACTCCGGAAGATATCGATGCCGAAGCGCCACTATTCGGCGACGACGGCCTTGGACTCGACTCCATCGACGCCCTGGAAATCATCCTGATCCTGGAACGCAACTACGGCATCAAGATCAAAGACCCCTCACAAGGCAAACAGATTTTCTACTCCGTACGCACACTGGCAGAGTACATCACAGCTAATAAAGCGTAATGAAAGTCTTTGTCACCGGACTGGGAGTTGTCTCGGGCATCGGGCTGAATGTAGAAGAAAACATCGCCGCCCTGCGCGAACGACAACATGGTATGGGAAAGGTCACCCTCTTTCCCACCGCACTTGATGTGCCCGTTTCGGAAGTCAAACGCACCAACGAGGAACTGAAAGATATACTTTGTCTCGACCCCGGTCGGACATACTCCCGCACAGCATTGCTGGGCATGCTTGCCGCACAGGAAGCTATCCTCGACAGTGGAGTGAATCCCATACAAATGCGTGTCGGCCTCATCTCATCCACTTCCGTAGGCGGAATGGACCTGAGCGAACACTTCTACGACGAGTTCAGAAAGAATCCCAATCATGGCAGACTACGAGAAGTCATCTCCCACGATTGCGGAGCCAGCACGGAACAGATTGCCGAGTACTTGTGGATAAAGGACTACGTCACCACCATCAGCACTGCCTGTTCATCGGCCGGAAACGCCATCATGTTAGGAGCACGTCTCCTCAAGAGCGGTCAACTGGACGCCGTGGTAGTAGGTGGAACGGATGCGTTATGCCGCTTCACTATGAACGGTTTCAACTCGCTGATGATTCTTGATAAAGAACATTGCCGTCCGTTCGACGAGTCGCGTGCCGGGCTCAATCTGGGAGAAGGTGCAGGTTATTTAGTTCTCCAATCAGAAGATTCGCTCAACAGCAGGAAAATGCTCCGGGATAAATTCGTCCTCAACGACCAGCCCGCATCCGGCGCACAGAATGTCTACTGCGAACTTACCGGTTATACCAATGTCAACGAGGCATTCCACCAGACTGGAAGTTCTCCCGAGGGCGACGGAGCTTTCCTCTCCATGAGCGAAGCCATCGCCATGACAGGCATTAAGGCTTCCGAAATCAGTTACATCAATGTACATGGCACCGGCACCCCGGGCAATGACGCTTCGGAAGGAAAAGCGTTACGACGCATCTTCGGCGAGCAGGTCCCGCCATTCAGTTCCGTAAAAGCGTTCATCGGGCACACACTCGGCGCATCCGAAGGCATCGAAGCCGTCTATTCGGTATTATCACTGAAACACGGCTACATCTACCCCAATCTAAACTTTCAGACACCGATTGAAGACACAGCCTTAATACCGGAAACCAAATTCCAGGAGAATGTGCCCATCAAACACGTACTATCCAACTCCTTCGGTTTCGGTGGAAATAACTCATCAATACTGTTCTCTGTAACTAAAAACGACATTATAAGCGTTCGGTAAAGTACAACTGCCCCAAGGTCTCTTTTGCACCCCGACAGTGCAAAAAATAAACAGAAATGCACTTTAATTGTGCAAAACCACTATCTTTGCAAAAAACGTGATAGTATGGACAAGTTATTCGAATATTCCAATAAGCTGATAAAAGAGACTGACACTTCGTTTTTCCGATATATGTATGATGAGATAAATTGGAAAAGCAGGATGATAGGGCTTATCGGGCCACGAGGTGTCGGAAAAACGACATTGGTTCTTCAGTATATCAAGCAAAACCTGAATCCTGCTGAAACGCTCTATGTGACAGCGGAAGACTTCTATTTCGTCGATAATCGGTTTGCCGATTTAGCCGATTCTTTCGTTAAACGAGGTGGTAAATATCTGTTCATTGACGAAATCCATAAATATAAGGACTGGGCAAAGGAACTAAAGCTCATTTACGATTATCATAAAGACCTGAATGTAGTTTTTACCGGGTCTTCGGTGCTTGATATTAAGAAAGGAGCTTCCGATCTAAGCCGTAGAGCCGTAATCCACAATATGCAAGGCTTGTCTTTCAGGGAGTATTTGCGGTTGTTTCACAATATATCGGCAAAAACCTATTCATTGGAAGATATATTGCAGCATAAAGTTGTGTTGCCCGATTTGAAGCACCCGTTACCACTGTTTTCTGACTATTTGAAGAAAGGGTATTATCCGTTCGCATTGGAAGAGGATTTTGAATTGCGATTGGGACAGATTATTAATCAAACCTTAGAAAACGATATTCCGATGTATGCCGATATGAATGTGGCGACAGGAAGAAAACTTAAGAAGTTGCTTGCTATTATATCTAAAAGCGCACCGTTCAAGCCCAATATGACAAAAATAGCCGACATGCTATCTGCTAGTCGCAACAACATTTCAGACTACTGCTTGTATATTGAAGAGGCGGGCATGATCGCCCAGTTACGAGATAATACAGGCGGTATTCGTGGATTAGGCAAGGTTGACAAAGTATATTTGGATAACACCAACCTTATCTATAGCCTTGCTGATGATACTTCCAATATTGGAAATATTCGCGAGACGTTCTTTTTAAACCAGATGCGGGTTAAGTATGACGTATTTGCGTCCCCTGTTGCCGATTTCTTAGTGGATGATAAAACATTTGAGGTCGGTGGCAAGAACAAAGGACAGAAGCAGATTAAAGAGGTGGAAAACGGATATATAGTTAAAGACGATATCGAAAACGGGTATCTGAATGTTATTCCGTTGTGGCAATTTGGCATGAGTTATTAATATGATTATAAGATAAACACTTATTTTAACAACAAAAAAAATTATGATCCACTCTGTTTACATCAATCATACAGCCGCCATCCATCCCGAGAGACCAACCGAAGGTCAGCCCTATCTCTCGGCTTGCGAACCCGATTACAAAAGCATCATCACTAACGCTACGCTGCGTCGTCGTATGAGCCGGATTGTACGTATGGGAGTAGCCTGCGGATTGGAATGTATCGGCAGTTTGCCACCGGAGCAAGTGCAAGCCATCATCACCGCTACGGGACTGGGCTGCCTGGCAGACACGGAGAAGTTTATGAACGCCATTGTGGAGAATGAGGAACAGTTGCTGAACCCTACTCCTTTTATTCAATCGACATTCAATACGATCGGGGCACAGATTGCATTGATTAATCAGATTCGCGCCTATAATATGACGTATGTACACCGGGGATTAAGCTTCGAAAGCGCCCTACTGGATGGTATGATGCGCATATCAGAAGGAGATGAAAACGTCCTTGTAGGCGCTATCGACGAGATAACTCCCAACAGCTATCTCATCCAACAGCGATTAGGATTGCTCAAAGGGACAACAGCCGGAGAAGGAGCGCACTTCTTCCTGCTAAGCGGTCAGAAGAACGAATCGACCTATGCCGAAGTCCTCGGAGTAGATACATTCATTCGCCCGCAACCAGAGGAGATAACCACACGTATCTCCCAATTCCTCCAACGCCACAATTTAATGCCGGAAGATATAGACCTACTCGTCACCGGGAAGAACGGAAACGAACAGCAAGATGCTATTTACTCTACCATTGGAAAGCAACTATTCCCATCTGTCAAGCAAGAAACATTCAAAGAAGAGTGTGGAGAGTTTCATACAGCCTCGGCGTATGCTGTATGGAAAGTGGTACAGCAATTTAGCAAACCGACTTCTACCCTCCGCACTGTGCTGATTTATAACCATTATCAGGCGGTGAATCATTCCTTTATCTTATTGAAAGGTATTTTATAGATTTCCTTCTGACAAAACCACTATATTTGCAGCGTACTACTGCCGGTTATCCTCAGTAGTTGCTCAGTGATTGTCTCTATACAAGGAGTTTTATTTCCGGGCTTCACCGCTTTCTACCCTCCTGAAAAACCGTATTCATGCGGGTTTCGGGGTGAAGGAAGGAGGCTTCACCGGGGTTCACCCTCTTCACCTTTTATCGCAGAAAGGGAAAAGCAGGTATATTGAACAACACAACTACAAGGCATGTAATGAGTAATTACAACGCATGTAATGGGTAATTAGAATAGATGTAATTTATGATATGAACGGATGAAATGATGGAAACGCTACCAGCTTTTTGCTGTTCCACAGCTGTGAAAGGGCTATTTCACAGAAGTGAAACAACTGTTTCACAGGAATGAAAGAGCTGTTTCACAGCTGTGAAACAGCAAACTTGCCGGCAGAAGTTACCGTAATGCAGCTTAGAAGCGTCATTATTGCAGTGAGCATCTTCGCAATGTGCAAGCGTCTCCCGCAATGAGATGCGTACAGTGAAGGGGGTGAACCCCGGTGAAGCCTCCTGCCTTCACCCCGAGAACCGCATGAACACGGCGTTTCAGAGGCTATGAAGAGGGTGAAACCGTAAAAAAGATTTCCTGTAGTAGTCCTCCTTCTGCATCTCTTCATCGTTCTGTTTGAGAAAATATATGGTATTAATTGCTATCAGTATTATCATTGCCGGGATGCTGGCATTCCTGATCTATGCTTCGTATAGCATTCAGTCGGGCATCTACTTACGCGCCTTCTGCCGCCAACGGACGGAAGAACGGGTGGTGGCACTGACGTTCGACGATGGTCCTGATCCTACTGAGACGCCTCGTGTACTCGAAGTACTGAAAGCATACAACACTCCGGCCTGTTTCTTCTGTATCGGAAGGCACATACCAGGCAATGAATTATTGCTTCGACAAATGGTAGCCGAAGGGCACCTCATTGGGAATCACTCCTACTCACATGCCGGAACTTTTCCGTTTTTCGGGATCAAACGGATGAAAGAGGACTTGCAGGCTTGCCAACAGGAGCTGGATAGCGTTATTGGTCAGCAGGTGATGTCACAAAACGCCCTCCTGTTCCGTCCTCCTTTTGGGGTAACCAATCCGACAATAGCCAAGGCTGTTCGCCAATTAGGCTATACACCCATCGGCTGGAACATCCGTACGCTGGACACGCAGCAGAGCGCAACACCGGAAAAGCTTGTACAACGCATCCGGCGGAAGCTCTGTCCCGGTTCCGTCATCCTGCTACACGACCGGATGCCACAAAGTGCCGAACGACTGAAGCAGATACTCGACTTTCTTCGGAAAGAGAACTACAAAGTAGTACGTTTAGACGAGCTGATAAATTAGTAACGAATAAGAATATGAAAACAATAATCAACACCCTCCTCCTATTCTTCGCCCTGCCAGGCATGCTACATGCCCAGCAAATGAAGAAGCTCACCCAGCTAACCGAATTCGAATCCCGATTGGCGCAAGAGGCAAAAAACCTGCAATCCATCGAGTGCGACTTCACCCAAGTGAAATACCTCGATGTGCTCGACGAGAAAGTAACCTCCAAAGGCCGCTTCTACTACCGGAAAAGCAACAAGATATGCATGGAGTATGCCCGGCCGATGAACTACCTTATCGTCATCAACGACACGAAACTGAAAACGGTATCGGATGGTAAGAAAAGTATCATCAACCTGAGTGCCAACAAGATGATGGGGCAGATGCAGGACATGCTGACGGCCTGCATGGTAGGCGACCTTTCGAAAATGTCGTCCAACTACCAACTGGAATACTTCGAGAACGACAAACAGTATCAGGTGAAAATCAAACCGGTCAGCAAAACCGTGCAGGCATACATCAACCACATCGACATCCTGATCGACAAGAAAGACATGTCTGTGTACAAGCTATGCCTGTGGGAAACAGCCACTAACTACACCGAATACGAGTTTTCCAACAAGAAATTCAATACACTGACAGATGATACTAAGTTTGCAGTACGTTAGCCGGTCGAAGTTATTGCTATTCGCTGGATTGTTAGGGATATTGCTATGCATGAGTTCCTGTGCATCGAAAGTGGCTCAATCGCCCAAACTGCCCCCGATGGTCGAAGTTCGTGTCACCTCGGAACGGTACAATATGCAACTGGACTTCATGAAGCACCATTTCAGTGGCATGCTCATCGTTCGCCAACTACCCGGCAATGAAATACGCATACTGGCCACCACCTACTTCGGATTGAGCCTGTTCGACTTCTCCCTGCACGGCGAAACGTTCACGGTCAACAGTTGCATCGAGCCGATGAAGAAGGAAAAAGTGCTGAAATTGCTCGAAGGAGACTTCAAAAATCTCTTTTTAACAAGCTCACGTGCACGAGTTAAGGAGAAAAGCAGTACTTTTGAAAAACGAATTACAGGTAAATTCTTTGGCAAGTCAGTTTACGCCCTGTCGGAATACATGGATGGGAATCCTACCCGGGTACTGATCAAGCATCCCTGGATACGATTGAAGATCCAATTAGACAGGTTAGAAAATACCGAAGAATAGAACATAATCAGTTATGATCGATAATTTTTATACAATTATACAGACATCGCAGACGGGCGAGAATACATGGACGGTACAAATCAAGCTGAATTCCAAGCACCCGTTGTACAAAGGGCATTTCCCGGAACAGCCCGTTGTACCCGGTGTGTGCATGTTGCAAGTTATCAAAGAAAGTGTGGAGCAGATTCTCGGGCAAAGAGTGCAATACATGCAGGTAGCCTCATGCAAGTTCCTCCTTCCTATCGACCCGGTGCAGAACCCTGAGTTGACGCTCGAACTGGAACTGAAAGAACTTCCCGAACAAAGTATCCAGTTACAGGTCGAAGGTAAAGCAGGTGTCGATTGTTTCATCAAACTAAAAGCCAAACTCGCCGTAAAGTAACATGGAACAAACCTCGGAACAGTGGCACAAGGTGCTAAAGGAACTGGGCGTCGTTGTCATCATCCCCACCTACAACAACGCAGGGACATTGGCAACAGTCATCGAGCAGGTATCGTTCTACTCCCCGGACATCCTCGTGGTAAACGATGGCTCCACTGATAGTACACCCGCCATTCTCCAACGCATCCCTTACATCAACGTCCTGAATCATCCGGTCAACAAAGGAAAAGGAACCGCCTTGAAGAATGGTCTGTGTCAAGCCCGCCAACAAGGCTACCGCTACGCCATCACCATCGACTCCGACGGTCAGCACTACGCCTCCGACATCCCTGTATTTATCGAAGCCATCCAACAGGAACCCGACAGCCTGCTCGTAGGTGCCCGCAACCTGACATCCGAAAACATGCCCGGCAAGAACACCTTTGCCAACAAGTTTTCCAACTTCTGGTTCAAGCTCGAAACTGGAATAAAACTGGACGACACGCAATCGGGCTACCGCCTTTACCCGTTACAAAAGCTCAATGTACAACGCTGGTACTACACCGCCAAGTACGAGTTCGAGCTCGAAGCCATCGTTTTCGCATCCTGGAGCGGTATCCCGGTGAAAAACATCCCGATACATGTGTACTATCCCCCGCAGGAAGAACGTGTATCGCACTTCCGCCCCTTCCGCGACTTCACCCGCATCAGCATACTCAATACGGTACTGGTACTGATCACGTTCCTGTGGATCTACCCACGCAACTTCTTCCGCCAACTCACGTGGGCTAATTGCAAACGATTCTTTCGAGAGAATATCTCCCAGTCAAAGGAGTCGAATGCCCGCATCACATCCGCCATCATGCTGGGTATATTCATGGGCATCGTCCCCGTGTGGGGATACCAGATGCTGATTACGCTGGGATTAGCTCACTTCCTCAAACTGAATAAAGTAATCGCCATCGTTGCAGCCAACATCAGCTTGCCCCCCATAATCCCAATACTGCTCTACGGCAGTTACATCACCGGTTGCTGGGTGCTCGGCCGGCCGACCGACTTACTCTTCGGCGACCTTTCTTTAGGAAATGTTAGAATGGTTTTAGAACAATATTTAGTAGGAAGCATTATCTTTGCGGTGGCGTGCAGCTTGTTGGCAGGAGTGATAGCCGGCAGTTTGCTCGGAATTTTCAGAAAGCAAAGAACGTCATGACGAAATTCTTCATCGGACTATACAATTATTTCAGAAGGCATACCATTCTTTTTTACCTCTCCCTCAGCATCTGTACGTTGCTGATGGGTTACTTTGCAGTGCAAATCCGGTTCGAAGAAAACGTCAGTAGCTTTCTTCCCGATACGAAAGACTCACAGAATGCAATCAAGGTATTCAATAACCTGAAGGTGAAAGACAAGATCATTATCATGCTTTCGGCAGCCGACACAGCAACTGATACCACAGAGTCCGGTTCGACTACCGACGCCGAAGCACTGATCGAAGCAGCCGATACACTGAACCGGCAACTCACCGAACAACTTGGCGGCACGCTTATCAAAGATATCTTCTCGCAAGTGGACGATAATCTCTTGACAGGAACTACCGACTTCGTGTACCACCACCTGCCGCTCTTCCTCACCGAGGCCGACTACCAACGTTTCGACTCTCTGCTGACACGCGAAGGCATCGAGGCCACCATGCAGAAGAACTACACCAACCTGCTCTCCCCCGCCGGGATCGCATTGAGAAGTTTTATTCTGAAAGACCCGCTGAATCTCGGTAGCCAGGCATTGAAAAACCTGCAAGATTTTCAGGTTGAGGCCGATTACGAGATCTACAACGGGCATATCTTCTCCAAAGACGGTTCCACGCTGTTGATGTTCCTCTCTCCTGTGTATGACATCGGTAATACCGGAAAAAACGAAGAACTGATCCGTACCCTCGAAGCATCACTTCAACAACTCAGCCGGGAACATCCCGGAATTCATGCCGAATATTTCGGCGGGCCGTCGGTGAGCGTGTACAATGCCCGGCAGATCAAGGAAGATACCATACTGACCTCCCTCATTGCGTTGGTGATTATTGTCGTTTTTATCTCTTTAGTCTTCAAGCACAAGCGATCCATTCCACTCACCATCACTCCGGTACTCTTCGGCGGGTTGTTTGCTTTGTGCCTCATCTATTTCATCAAAGGAAGTATCTCGGCTATTGCCGTAGGAGCAGGTTCGGCAGTAATGGGTATCGCACTTAGTTACTCTATCCATGTACTGGCGCACCAGAATCATGTTTCGAGTATACAGCAATTGATAAAAGAGCTCACTTACCCGCTCACGGTGGGGAGTTTCACCACCATCGGCGCTTTCTTAGGGCTTATCTTTACGAGCTCCAACCTGCTACGCGACTTCGGATTGTTCGCCTCTCTTTCACTTATCGGAACCACGCTGTTCTGCCTCATCTACCTGCCGCATTTTCTGAAAGCACAGGGCGATGTGAAGCAGGGGGTGGTGTTGCGCTTCATCGAGAAGATAAATGCTTACTCTTTTGAGAAGAACCGCTGGCTGATAGGTGGTATTGCTATCGTCACCCTTATCTGTTTCTTTACTTCGCAGAAAGTGGGCTTCAACAGCGACATGAGTGCACTGAACTACGAACCGAAGCACCTGAAAGATTCCGAGAAGAAGCTGCTCGGGCTCTTCGATGGCAAAGAAAAGACGGTAATGTTTGTTAGTGTAGGAAAGACGATGGACGAAGCGATACAGAACTATGCCCATACTAACCAGGAGTTGACCCACCTTCAACAACAAGACCTTATCACCGGATATGCTTCTGCCGGGCGTTTTCTGATCACTCAGGAAGAACAGACACAACGGCTTCGTCGCTGGGAACAGTACTGGACACCCGAGAAGAAAAACTTCGTCCGCACACAAATACAAGACGTTGCACGAACGTTACGTTTCAAGGAGAATGCTTTCGACGGGTTCTTCCAATGGTGGGAACAACCGTTTGCTCCCTACGCTTACCCTACCGGGGATGAATCAAGTACAGGCAGCAGCGCATCAACCCGGCTACTCAGTGAATGGCAAGTTTCAGGCGACTCCATCACCATGCTTATCACCCAGGTACGCCTCGACGAAACACACAAAGAAGCTGTATACGAACACTTCAACAAAGACGAGAAAGTGGTGGTTTTCGATCGCGCTTACTTTGCCAACAAATGGGTATCGGCTGTCAACGACGACTTTTACCTGGTGCTCTACATCTCCTCATTCCTGATCTTCTTTGCCCTGTGGATATCCTACGGGCGAATCGAACTCACCCTGATGAGTTTCCTCCCGATGCTGATCAGTTGGGTGATCATTCTCGGACTGATGGGTATCCTCGGCATTGAGTTCAATATCATCAACATCATCCTGTCTACGTTTATCTTCGGTATCGGCGACGATTTCAGTATCTTCATCATGGATGGGTTGCAAAATAAATACCGCACCGGCCAACAGGTATTGAACTCGCATAAGACAGCTATCTCTTTCTCCGCCTTCACCATTGTGGTAGGTATGGGAGCCTTGGTATTCGCCAAGCATCCGGCATTGCAATCCATCTCGCTTATCTCCATTGTGGGCATGATTGCCGTTGTACTGGTAGCCTACACCCTGCAACCCGCCATCTACCAACTGTTTATCAGTGGACCGGGCAGCAAAGGTCTGCCTCCGTATACGTTACTCGGGATGCTGCGTACAGCTGCCCTGTTCGGACTGTTCTTCATCGGCTGTGTATCGATGCAGGCTATAATTGTGTCGATGTATCTGATACCCATCCGCAAAGCAAAGAAGAAAAGCATCGTCTGCCGATTGACCCAATATACATGCAAAGTGATCCTGTTTGTGGCGCCGGGAGTACGCCGGGAGATGATCAACCCACACGGGGAAACATTGCAAAAGCCTGCCATTATCGTAGCCAACCATCAGTCATTCATCGACATACTGATACTGCTGTCGCTCTCACCCAAGATCATCATGGTAACTAACCAGTGGGTATGGAAGTCGCCTTTCTTTGGTTTCATCATCCGGTATGCCGATTATTATTATGTAGGCGATGGGTACGAACAGGTGGTAGACCGCATGCAGGCAAAGGTCGACGAAGGCTATTCCATCGCCATCTTCCCCGAAGGTACCCGCACGTACGACGGTCGCATGAAGCGGTTTCACAAAGGAGCATTCTACTTAGCCGAGCAACTCAAGTTGGATATCGTCCCCATCGTAATCTACGGTAGCGGACGGATCATCGCCAAAGCCCAACCGTTCAACGTACGCCGGGGTGTGCTGCTGACAGAGGTTCTGCCACGTATCTCCGTCGCCGACACCACGTTGGGAGCCACCTACCAGGAACGTGCCAAACGCATATCATCCCTTATGCGGAAAGAATACGCCCGTATCTGCGAAGAGAACGATGTGCCCGACAACCCCGGCTTCCGCGAAGCATTGATGCAGAACTACATCTACAAAGGTCCGGTGGAAGAGTGGTATGTCCGCATCAAAGTACGCATGGAGAAAAATTACACTTTATTTAATAAGCTAGTTCCCCAGCAGGGACAAATCACCGACATCGGTTGCGGGTATGGCATGTTGTGCTACATGTTGGCGATGGTTTCCGAAGAGCGGAACGTACTGGGTATCGACTACGACGAAGACAAGATAGCCGTGGCACAACATGGCTGGCTACGCAATCCACATATCCGGTTTGCCTGCGCCGATGTCCTGCAATACAGCCTGCCCGAAAGCGATGCCTTCCTGCTGAACGACATGCTTCACTACCTGAGCGAAGAAAGTCAACGTGCACTCTTGATGAGGTGTGCGGGATTGCTTCGTCCGGGAGGCGTGCTGATTGTACGCGACGGCAACACATCGTCGGATGATAAACGGCACCGCCTCACCCGTCTGACAGAGCTATTCTCGACGCGCATCCTCGGTTTCAACAAAACAACACAAGAGCTGCATTTCACTTCCGAAGCACAGATCCGGGAAATAGCTTGTGAGTGCGGTATGGAAGTGGCAACTTTGCAGAACGACCACTACACATCGAATACCATTTATGTATTTCGTAAATCAACTACTGTATGAACAACTACGACATTATTATTATAGGTAGCGGACTGGGCAGTCTGGAGTGTGCCGCCATTCTCAGCAAAGAAGGATATAACGTCTGCGTGCTGGAGAAGAACGAACGCTTCGGCGGATGTTTCCAAACGTACCAGCGGCAGGGGCATTTGTTGGACACAGGTATTCATTATGTGGGAAGTCTGGGCGAAGGACAAATCATGAATCAGTACTTCCGCTATTTCGGCATTATGGATAAGCTACATCTGCGCAAGTTGGATGAGGCTGCTTTCGACCGTATCCATCACAAAGGATCGCTGTACAATTATGCAATGGGACATGACCGTTTTGTAGAAACATTGTGCGAGTCTTTTCCACAGGAGCGGGAAAACCTGAAACGATACGTCTCCCAACTACAGGAAGTAGGGAACCTTATCAGCGTGGATCATCTCAAGAAAGGGGTAATTGCCGTCGAAGGTATGAAATATTTCAGCACCTCAGCTGCCGGATTGATTGCCGACATCACACCCAACCCGGACTTGCAGAATATTCTGGCCGGGTCGGCTCTGCTTTATGGAGGCTTGAAAGATGTATCAACGTTCTATGGTCATGCCATGATCAACAATTCGTACATCGAAGGAGCATACCGGTTTGTAGATGGCAGCATGCAGGTTAGCGAGGAACTTATCAACGTGATCCGCAACAACGGCGGGACGGTGCGTAACCTTAGCGAAGTAACCCGCATCATTGTACAGGATGAGAAAGTACAGGGGGTGGAAGTGAATGGTGAAGAACGCCTCGAAGGGAAGTATGTCATTGGCGGTATGCATCCGCAACAAACACTGTCCTTGCTGGACAAGAACCGGAGCATCAAGAATGCTTATATATCGCGCATCAACTCGCTGGAGAATACATACGGTATTTTCACGCTGTATCTCATCATGAAAGAGAACAGTTGCCTGTACCAAAACCACAACCTCTACCTGCACGGGCACAATGAAGTGTGGTTTGACAAGGAAGCGCAGGGAAGCACTTACAACTGTATGATTTCGATGCAAGCCTCTTCAAAGAACGAACGGTATGCCGATGTTATTTCCATCCTGACTCCTATGTATATACAAGAGGTGGAGGCCTGGAAAGAGAGTACTCCGGAGAAACGCGGAGAAAGCTACAAACAGTTCAAGCAGCAAAAGGCTGAACAAATACTGGAGTTTATCCGTCAGCACGGGATAGACTTCGGCGACTCTATTCAAACGATGTATACCACCAGTCCGTTGAGTTACCGGGACTATACAGGGACAGTAAACGGTTCGGCATACGGGGTTATCAAAAACTATAAGTTCCCGCAAATCGGCTTTATTTCCACTCGTACCAAGCTGAGCAACCTCTATCTAACCGGACAGAACCTGAATGTGCATGGTGCATTGGGGGTAACACTCACAGCCATGATAACCTGTTCCGATTTTCTGGGACAAGAATATCTCGCTAAGAAAGTAGGAAATGCATAAACGAATAAAAAAAATACTACGTATATCGGCACTCACCGTATTGCTTCTCCTGGCAGCGGCTATCGGAAGTGTGGTTTATCTGTACCACACAGCTGATATGATGACTCCACAGATAGTCTCAACCTCTACCGGACAGGTGATTAAGGGGGAGAATCTGGCTCAATACAAGAACAACTACCTGCGCCGCAGCGAAAGCGGATTGTGGGAGCTGAAGGTCGAAGGCAACGGATTCGAACGTGGTGAAGCCATCGGGAAGCTCTCGCCCGAGTTGCTTCATTACCAGGAGAAAGTATTCGTGGATCAGATAAAGGAAATGATTCCGTCGGAAAACTACCTCAAATTTCTGCGTTACTTTATCGCCATCTTCAACCGGAATCTTGGGAAGAACGTACCCGAAGAGTATCGGGAGGAGATCTATGGCGTCTCATTAGGCTGTACACATGAGTACGACTTCATCGGTACACCCTACGAGCGTCAACTCAACTATCACTCGGCACACGACCTCGGTCATGCCATGCAGGACTATATGCTGGTAGGATGCAGTTCATTCGCCACTTGGGGGAAGAACAGTGCCGACTCATCATTGCTCATTGGCCGCAACTTCGACTTCTACGTCGACGATAAATTTGCCGAGAACAAGCAAGTTTCCTTTTACTATCCTGACAAAGGATATAAGTTTGCTTCCGTCGGCTGGCCGGGGATGATTGGCGTCTTGTCGGGTATGAATGAAACGGGGCTGACGGTAACTATCAATGCGGCCAAATCGAGCATGCCCACCGGATCGGCTACACCTATCTCTATATTGACGCGGGAGATACTCCAATATGCTTCGACCATCGATGAGGCGCTTGCCATTGCACAGAAACGGAAAACATTTGTTTCGGAGTCTATCCTGATTGGTTCGGCCAAGGACGGCCGGGCCGCCATCATCGAGAAGTCGCCGGAAAAGACGGCGCTGTTCACAGGCGAAAAGCCGGGAGAAAGCATCAATGATGTACAGCAAATCATCTGCACCAACCACTACCAGTCCGAAGCTTTCAGTCAGGACAAAGGAAACCTGGAGAACATCGCTACATCCGACAGTCCTTATCGCTACGAGCGTTTGCAAGAGCTATTAGCAGAAGACAATCCCATCGACTATCTGAAGGCTGCTTCCATCCTACGCAACTATAAAGGCAAGCAAGATGCCGACCTCGGTCTGGCTAATGAAATGGCTATCAATCAGTTCATCTGCCACCACTCCGTCATCTTCCAACCCGAAAAGCTGATCATGTGGGTATCGACATCCCCCTGGCAATGTGGCAAGTACGTGGCCTACGACCTTCGGAAAATATTCAACGACCCGGTAGACTTCCATCAGGAGATCTATTCCACCGATCTGATCATTCCCGAAGATTCATTCCTCACCACAGAGTCGTTCTTCAACCTGAGTATGTACAAGCAAATCACTCCCGGCATCCGCGAAGCAACCCGGAAAAAGATACCCGTCGAACAACAGACATTGAATGTGTATAAGCATTTAAACCCATCGTTCTATTATACCTACGAAGTGCTGGGCGATTACTACGCCGCCATGGGAAACCCCGAAGAAGCATTGTCCAATTGGAAAGAGGCCCTGAAACACCCCATTCCCAAGCAGGCAGAAAGAGAACGTATCGAAAAGAAAATCAAAAAGTTATCCTAATATGAATAAGAATCCCGATCTGCAATACCGTTCTGCCAAAGAAATCAAGTCTTATCAGGAAAGCCGGTTGGCAGAAACACTGTCCTACCTGCAAGAGCATTCCCAGTTCTACCAAAACATGTTCAGCGAACACGGAGTAGATATCGCCCGGATAAAGACGATTGAAGACTTGCAGCAGATTCCGGTGACGACCAAAGAAGACCTGCAACGGCACAATGAAGCGTTTATCTGCGTCGACAGGGAAGATATTATTGACTATGTTACGACTTCCGGCACGTTGGGCGACCCGGTGACGTTCGTTCTCACCTCGAACGACCTCGACCGGTTGGCTTATAACGAATACCTGTCGTTCACCACTGCCGGATGTACCCGAAAGGACGTACTGCAACTGATGACTACCATCGACCGCCGTTTCATGGCCGGTCTAGCTTACTTTCTCGGCGCCCGCGAACTCGGCATGGGAGTAGCCCGCGTAGGCAACGGCATCCCGGAACTGCAATGGGACACCATCCACCGCATCCATCCCACTTGCGGCATGGTGGTACCGTCGTTTCTCATCAAACTCATCGAGTTTGCCGAGAAGAATCAGATAGATCACAACCAGTGTTCGATGAACAAGTGCATCTGCATCGGCGAGGCTCTGCGCACACCAGAGTTCGAATTCAATACCCTCGGCAAACGGATTCACGACAAATGGCCGTCACTCCAACTCTATTCTACGTATGCCTCCACCGAGATGCAATCGTCTTTCACTGAGTGCGACGGTTTCTGCGGCGGACACCTTCAACCCGAACTCATCATCGTAGAGTTTCTTGACGACCACAACCGTCCGGTACAAGAAGGGGAAGCCGGGGAAGTGACCATCACCACGCTGGGAGTCACAGGCATGCCTCTGCTCCGCTTTAAGACAGGCGATATTTGTTACCACCACACCGAGCCCTGCACTTGCGGACGCAACACCGTTCGCCTCAGTTCGGTCTTAGGCCGCAAAGGACAGATGATCAAGTACAAAGGCACCACGCTTTACCCGCCTGCATTCTTCGACATACTCGACAACATCCCGCAGGTAAAGAATTATGTTGTAGAAGTGTATACCAATGAACTCGGCACCGATGAGATCGTTATCCGCATAGGCAGTGAGGTACGCAGTGAAGCTTTCGCCAAAGAAATAAAGGATATGTTCCGCTCCAAAGTACGGGTAGCTCCGGCTATCAACTTCGAATCACCGGAGTACATCGCCAAAATTCAGATGCCTCCAATGAGCAGAAAAGCCATAAAGTTCTTTGACTTACGGTAATTTTTACTACATTTGACCTCTCAATTAACCTGATTGTTTGACATCTAACCCAATTTCAGTATGAAAAAGATTATTCTATTCTTCTGTCTGGCTATCGGCATAAGCTGTTATGCCCAAGACAAAAGTGCGTTAAGCACCATCAGTAACATTAAGTTCTACGGCGTAGACTTTTCATTGGCGCAGTTCTATGGCGTTTCAGAAACTCCAACCGAGCTGCTTAATGCATTCAACGGCATCAACCAACTGTTCATCAGCGAACCGAAGAAGTACGATGTGGAGAAGTTCACAGGTAAAAGAGTAGCCGAAGTATCGCTCGAAGCCGTCAGCCAAATCAACAGCAAGATCGATCCCAACAAGTTGATGACTACCGACAAACATTACACTGTCACTCCGGAGGCCATTGCCGGTGCAGTGAAAGCACTCCCCATTAAACAAGAACCGGGTACGGGTATGGTTATGCTGGCTCTATTGATGGACAAAGCCGAAAAGAACGGTTCCTACCAATTGGTATTCTTTAATACGGAAACTAAAGAAATTATTGCCAGCTGGCTGGCCGATGGCAAAGCACAAGGTTTCGGCTTGCGCAACTATTGGGCGTATTCGGCTTACAAGGCATTGAAAAGCTGCAAATAAGATAGCATAATCAAAGCTGCAATCGCAGGCCTCCGGGGGTGTCTTAAGTGCCCCCTATACACAGTAATCTCTTTCTATGTATAGAGACTACGAACAAACATGTAAGTGTAACACATGTCTTTACTGATGATCCATGTTCCATGCAGTTGAAACAATTCCGACTTCTCCCGCTCAATGCAACTCTTAACAATTCGTACAAAATTTCCATAAATATCATAACACTTCCATTTTTTTTCCGTACTTTTACCGAATATTGGGAGATTGTATACATACTCCCTACAGAGACAGGAAAAGAAAAAAAATAATATATAATGAGTCACAAATGGAATTATCAACCTCTTACACACGATCAGGAAGATATAGGCCGCGAACTGGCACAGGCGATAGGGATTAGCCCTATCCTTGCGCAACTCTTGGTACAAAGGGGCATTACAACTGCCATCGAAGCCAAGAAGTTCTTTCGTCCGCAGTTGCCCGACCTACACGACCCATTCCTCATGAAGGACATGGACATAGCCGTGGAGCGCCTGAACAAAGCAATGGGGAAGAAAGAGCGTATTCTTATTTATGGAGATTATGACGTGGACGGCACTACTTCGGTATCGCTGGTCTACAAGTTTATCAAACAGTTTTATTCGAACATCGATTACTACATTCCCGACCGCTACAACGAAGGGTATGGCGTGTCCATACAAGGCGTTGATTATGCGGTGGAATCGGGTGTAGGGCTCGTTATCGTATTGGACTGCGGCATCAAGGCTGTGGAAGAGATTGCGTATGCCAAAGAAAAAGGCATCGACTTTATTATCTGCGACCACCATGTGCCCGACGAGGTGCTCCCTCCTGCCGTAGCGATTCTGAACCCCAAACGGGCGGATAATACGTATCCGTATGTTCATCTTTCGGGCTGCGGTGTAGGTTTCAAGTTCATGCAGGCGTTTGCAATGAACAACGGCATTGAATTCCATAACCTTATTCCGCTACTTGACTTGGTGGCAGTGAGCATCGCCTCAGACATTGTTCCCATCATGGGCGAGAACCGGATCCTGGCTTACCATGGACTAAAGCAACTCAACAGTAACCCCAGCGTGGGAATGAAAGCTATCATCGATGTGTGCGGGCTGACGGATAAGGAGCTCACCATCGGTGATATTGTGTTTAAAATCGGACCGCGCATCAACGCATCGGGACGCATACAGAACGGTAAAGAGGCAGTGGATCTGCTGACCGAGAAAGATTTCTCCCTCGCTCTGGAAAAGAGCAATCAAATCAATCAATATAACGAAACCCGCAAGGACCTCGACAAGAGTATGACGGAAGAGGCCAACCAGATTGTCAACAACCTGGAAGGGCTGGCCGACCGCCGTTCCATCGTGCTGTACAACGAGGACTGGCACAAAGGAGTCATCGGCATCGTGGCTTCCCGCCTCACCGAAGTGTACTATCGCCCTGCCGTGGTACTGACCCGCACGGACGATATGGCTACCGGTTCGGCACGCTCGGTTTCGGGTTTCGATGTGTACAAAGCCATTGAACACTGCCGCGACTTGCTGGAAAACTTCGGTGGGCATACGTACGCCGCCGGGCTGTCGATGAAAGTAGAGAATGTTCCAGCTTTTACCAAACGCTTCGAAGCATTTGTAACCGAGAACATTCTGCCCGAACAAACCAGCGCTCTCATCGAGATTGATGCGGAAATTGATTTTCGCGACATCACTCCTAAGTTCACCAACGACCTGAAAAAATTCAATCCATTCGGTCCGGACAACCACAAGCCGATTTTCTGTACGCACCATGTGTACGACTATGGTACAAGCAAGGTGGTAGGTCGCGACCAGGAACATATCAAACTGGAACTGGTAGACAACAAGTCGAACAATGTAATGAATGGCATCGCTTTCGGACAAAGTTCGCACGTACGTTATATAAAGACCAAACGTTCGTTCGACATCTGCTACAGCATTGAAGAGAACAGCCACAAGCGTGGTGAAGTTCAGTTGCAGATAGAGGACATCAAACCCATCGAATAATCGAATTTAATAGGTAGAGCCAATATGCCAACCTATCACGAGATACTGCGCCAATACTGGGGATACGATTCTTTCCGCGACTTGCAGGAAGAGATCATCACCAGTATTGGCGCAGGTCGTGATACGCTGGGGCTGATGCCTACAGGCGGCGGCAAGTCGATCACCTTTCAGGTTCCGGCGCTTGCCAAAGAAGGGCTGTGCATCGTTGTTACCCCACTCATCGCATTGATGAAGGACCAGGTACAGAACCTGCGTCAACGGGGAATCAAAGCGGTGGCCATCTACTCGGGCATGTCCCGGCAAGAAATACTAATCGCTCTGGAGAACTGTATCTTTGGCAACTACAAATTTCTGTATATCTCTCCCGAACGGCTCGACACCGATATTTTCAAAACAAAGCTACGCGCCATGCAGGTGAATATGCTCACCGTGGACGAGAGCCACTGTATCTCTCAATGGGGATACGACTTCCGCCCGGCGTACCTTAAGATTGCCGACATCCGGGAATTACTACCGGGCGTTCCTGTGCTGGCGCTCACCGCTACTGCTACTCCGGAAGTAGTGAAAGATATCCAGCAACGGCTCAAGTTCCGGCAGGAGAACGTGTTCCGAATGAGCTTCGAGCGAAAGAACCTGGCTTACATCGTACGTAAAACAGACAATAAAACAGAAGAGTTGCTCCGCATCCTGCAACGTGTTCCGGGAAGCGCCATTGTCTATGTCCGCAGTCGCCGACACACGAAAGAGACAACCGAATTACTTCTGAGACAAGGGATCACTGCCGATTTTTACCATGCCGGATTAGATAATGCCGTCAAAGACGCGCGGCAGAAACGCTGGCAAAGCGGTGAGAGCCGCGTAATCGTATCGACGAATGCTTTCGGGATGGGTATTGACAAGCCCGACGTACGCCTGGTAGTCCACCTGGACCTCCCCGACTCGCCCGAAGCCTACTTCCAGGAAGCAGGGCGTGCCGGGCGCGACGGCGAGAAAGCATACGCCATTATGCTCTATGCCAAATCGGACAAGGTGACGCTCCACAAACGCATAGCCGACACATTTCCTGAAAAAGAGTATATCAAGAATGTATACGAACACTTGCAATATTATTACCAGATGGCTATGGGCGACGGACTGGGCTGCACCAAAGAGTTCGACCTCGAAGAATTCTGCCGCAGATTCAAGTATTTCCCCGTCCCGGCCGACAGTGCACTGAAGATACTCACCCAGGCGGGCTATCTCGAATATACCGATGAGCAGGACAACTCTTCGCGCCTCATATTCAACATAAACCGGGAAGACTTGTATAAACTCCGCGAGATGGGGCCTCAAACCGAAGCATTGATGCAAACTGTGCTCCGCTCTTACACCGGACTGTTTACCGACTACGCTTACATCAGTGAAGAAGCCATTGCACTCCGGTCGGGTATACCCCGGCAACAGGTACACGATATACTGAAGATGCTTTCCAAACGGCGCATCATTGATTATATTCCCCGAAAGAAAACGCCCTACATTATCTATACGCGTGAACGGATGGAACTGCGCCATCTGCAAATCCCCCCTGCTGTATACGAAGACCGGAGAAAACGGTACGAAGAACGCATCCGGGCAATGGTCGACTACGTCAGCATTGATTACAACTGCCGTAGCCGGGTATTGCTTCGTTACTTTGGCGAAAAGAACGAACACAATTGTGGGCAATGCGACGTATGCCTCGAGCAGAAACGATCAGGCAACCTGTCGTCTACCGGCTTTGAGCGAATCAAGGAACAGGCAATCGCCCTGCTTGCACACCCGATGACTCCCGCCGAACTGTCCCGGCAAATGGATGTCGAAAACGAGGAATTAAGTCGCGTAGTGCACTACCTGCTCGATGAAGGCATGCTAAAGATAACAGATGGAATCCTCTCACTTCCGGAATAAATTACTACATTTGCAACCAATAAAATCAGAGACTACCATGGCAAATTTCTTCAAATCGCTCTTCTCCGGTAAAAGTGAGTCGCCGGAAGAAGACAAACAAAAGAGTGACAAAAAGAATTTCGAAATATTCAAGTTCGACGGGCTGCGCGCGCAACGTATGGGCCGGCCGGACTATGCCTTGAAATGCTTCACAGAAGCATTGGCCATCGAAGAAGAGTTCGAGACAATGGGCTACCTCAGCCAACTCTACATCCAGATGCACGAGCTCGACAAGTCGCTCGAACTACTTCGCCGCATGGCAGAGATGGAGCCGCAGATGACCAGCACTTTCCTGACACTGGCACAAGTATATTATATCCAGGAGGACTATTCGGAAATGAGCAGAGCAGCACAAACCGCCATCGAAACCGACGAGAACAATGCCCCTGCCTATCTACTGCTGGCCAAGGCCGACTACGGTTTGAAGGATAACTTCCAAACCATTGCCAACCTCACCAAAGCCATTTTGCTGAAGGACGATTTTACGGAAGCTCACCTGATGCGTGCCGAAGTACTGCTGGAGATGCATCAGCCCAAAGAAGCAAAAGAAGACATCGAAGCTATATTGACAGAGCATCCGGAAGAGGAAGCCGCCATATTGCTACACGGAAAACTGAATGAAGCACTGGGTAATACCGAAGCTGCCGAGGCCGATTATCAAAGTGTTATCGGAATGAACCCATTCAACGAACAGGCATTTCTCTGTATGGGGCAACTGTACATTACCCAGAACAAACTGTCCGAAGCCATTGAACTATTCGATGAAGCCATTGAGCTCAATCCCAACTTTGCCACCGCTTACCACGAACGCGGACGTGCCAAGTTGCTGAACGGCGATCAGGAAGGTTCCGTAGAAGACATGAAGAAATCGCTCGAACTCAACCCGAAAGAAGGTGCGCACGTGAACGGACAGTTCGATAATCAATCGATGAGGAGCAGTAACGTATTAGGGCTATAAGCAAAACCGTACGGCACAAATTCTGCCGCCGGATATAAAAAATCCCGTATATCAACCTCACTAAGTGGTTGATATACGGGATTCTCTGTAAGCAACTTTCCGATAAAGAAGATGATGCCAAACAGAGGGTTTATTCCACTGTAATAGCAGTCTTCACCTTAGAATCGGCCTTTATGCCCACTTCCATGCCTTGAGTAGAAATAGTCCCTGCAAATTTCTGATTGATATCTCCTTCTTTAGCCAGACCGGTTTTCAAGTCCATCTGTATCGTTCCGCTCTGTTCGCCTTTAAGCTGTCCGTCCAGTCCGTCGATGATCGATTTCACGGTCAGGTTAGCAGTGGTCTTGTCCACCGAGACCAGCTGGTAGGTCGACTGGATATTCATCGTCATTCCTGCGGCAGCACCCACTTCCTGCTTCACTTCATACGACTCGCCCACCTTCAACGGCTTTCCCGGATAAATTTTGAAACTCTGTTCGAACGATTTCTGCATAGCTTCGTTGCTGAACTGCTGCTTCATTCCTTCGATGACCTGCACTGCCATAGCCCCTTCGCTTTCCACGTTCTTCTTCATACCTTCAATGATGGCGTCCATGCCGGTAACCGATGTCACACTACCATCAGGCAGTACGGTGGCTTCCAGTTGTTGGTTCAGCATGGCGCTGAACAACTTGGCCATGATACCATTCATACCCGAGCTATCGGTAGTGGGGCTCTTTGAATCATATTTCATATTGAACATAGCACTGGATACCTCATAAAAGATGCCAGTGAACCTGAAAGCAAGTTTCATCGATGCGGCACTCTTTTCCAGCACTTCCATGTCATAAGCCATCACCATAGACTGCTTCATCGGGATCTCCTGCCCCATCATGCTCTGGTTCATATCCTGCTCCATCCCCTGAGTGTAGCGATATTTGACTCCCTTGTCCGGGTTGAAAGCGAGTTTCACTTGTGCCGTAGTCAGCGAAAATCCTGCAAACAAGCAGAACGCAATTGTAAGTAATTTCTTCATATAATCTTCTTTTTAATAATGTTTGAAACTATCTTTGATAAATAATTTAACAAAGATAGTTATTCTGATGAATCATTGCATCTGTTAGGGCATAAAAAAGCGATTCTCCCCATCCATAGGGAAGAACCGCCTCTTCTTATTATTATCCGGAAGGGTCCCCGATTAGAGAGCACCTACAGTCTTCAAGTCTTCGTTGGTTTTGCGAACAGCTGCTGCACTTGCTTTGAACTTAGCCATTTCTTCTTCGTTCAACGGAAGTTCAACGATCTTTTCGATACCGTTCTTACCCAGAATTACAGGCACGCCACAGCAAAGATCGTTTTCGCCGTATTCGCCTTCGAGAGCTACCGAACAAGGAACCATCTTCATTTGGTTATGCAGAATAGCTTCTACTACGTATGCTCCCGCAGCACCTGGTGCATACCAGGCAGAAGTACCGAGCAAACCAGTCAGCGTAGCGCCACCAACCATAGTCGATTTCACCACTTCTTCGATCTTTTCAGCCGACAGGAAGTTAGAAACAGGCATGCCTTTGTAAGTTGCAAAACGAGCCAATGGAATCATAGTCGTGTCACCATGACCGCCGATTACCATACCTTCTACTTCGTTGGCATTGCAGCCCAAAGCCTGAGAAAGGAAATATTTGAAACGCGAGCTATCCAAAGCACCACCCATACCGATGATACGGTTCTTCGGCAAGCCCAAAGATTTGAGTGACAAGTAAGTCATGGTATCCATCGGATTAGAGATGACCACGATGATAGCATCCGGAGAGTATTTCAACACATTTTGAGCTACCGACTTCACGATACCGGCATTCACGCCGATCAGTTCTTCGCGAGTCATACCTGGTTTACGGGGAATACCCGAAGTAATCACAACCACATCCGAGTTAGCAGTCTTCTCATAATCGTTGGTACAACCTACAACTGTGGTATCGAATCCCAACAATTGAGCGGTCTGCATCATATCCATCGCCTTACCTTCTGATACGCCCTCTTTCACGTCCAGCATTACTACTTCGTCTGCTACTTCATTGAAAGCAAGCACATTTGCACATGTAGCTCCTACGTTACCTGCGCCTACTACGGTTACTTTTGACATAATACTTACTATTTTTAAAAAGTTGATAATTGATTCATTGTTCAAATGCGAGCACAAAAGTACAACATAATCAGTATTAAAGAAATATTTCCTCAATAAATTTAGTTAAAGAAACAACGAGACTGCTACCGTCCCGATTCCGGCTCAAACAGGTGAATTGCCGATTCGCAAAGCAAGCACAAAACCTAAAGAACAAAGCCCTGATACAGGCAGATAAAACAAGTTTCGACCAGAATACGTTCCGGAATTATTAAAAAATAACGATTCTTACTGGAAAGTTATGTGAAAAAGATGCTTATGTAAGACTTATTTGTTATTTTTGCCGCGAATTATCAATTTGATAACGTATGAGTAAAAAAAACCTGTTAATAGTTGCCGTTTCAATTCTTGTTATTGCGTTAGTCGGGCTTTCCTATTTATTGTTCTCTGAGAAAAAAGCGAACCGTGAACTGGTAGAAGAATTCAAGCTGGATAAAGAAGATCTGGAAAATGAGTACACCCGCTTTGCGCAGCAATATGACGAGTTGAAGATGACAGTGACCAATGATTCTCTTTCCATATTATTGGATCAAGAGCAAACTAAAACGCAACGGCTTCTGGAAGAGCTTCGCACCGTTAAAAGTACGAACGCCTCCGAAATACGTAGGTTGAAGAACGAGTTGGCCACCCTGCGAAAGGTGATGATCGGGTACATCAATCAAATTGATTCGTTGAACAAACTCACTCACCACCAAAAGCAAGTCATCGCCGAAGTAACCCAAAAGTTTAACGACGCTTCCCGCCAAATCAGTTCGCTCTCGGAAGAGAAGAAAAGTTTGGATAAGAAAGTATCGTTGGCTGCCCAGTTGGATGCGACCAATATCTGGGTACAACCGCGAAACAAGCGAGACAAGTCGACCCAAAAAGTCAAGGATGTTGTCAAATTCGCTATCGGCTTTACTATTGTGAAGAACATTACGGCACAAACCGGAGAACGGAGTCTGTATGTACGTATCACGAAACCCGACAACGATATTCTGACCAAAAACGAATCCAACACATTTGCCTACGAGAATCGCACATTAGGTTACTCCATCAGAAAACAAATAGAATACACAGGCGAAGAGCAAGCGGTTACTGTGTTCTGGAATGTAGAGGAGTTTCTCTATGCCGGTAATTACCGGGTAGATGTCTTTGCCGAAGGAACATTAATAGGGACACAGAAGTTTACATTGGAATAACGAAAACCAAAGCTTAAACAGAAACAAAGACCAACGCTACAAAGCCTAAACGAAACACACATTTTAGAAATAAAGCAACATAAATTCATTATCAATTTAACAAAAGTAGGAGAGTAAACATGAAAAAAATGAAAACGATGAGTGTGGTATGCTTAGGCGTACTGACACTGGCACTACAAAGCTGCGAGAAAGACCTGTATCAAAAGCCGGACGACACTCCAAAAAGTGATTTTTTTGACTTTGAAACAGCAAAAGAGGTTCAATTGAGTATTGACTTCGGATTTAAAGATTACCAGGTGGTATTCGAACTCTATGAAGAAAATCCTATCACTCAAGCCCCCGGCGGGGATTACGTAAAAACGGACAAAGAACCGTTATTCCGTTCGTATACAACTGCCCAAAGTACGTATGAGCATGAGGTCAACCTACCTGCTTATATAAAAGAGGTGTACTTGTATTCTGATTATATAGGAATCTCGGGGCCCGTAAAGTTGTCTGTTACGGATGGCAAAATTTCATACAACCAGAAAGAGGCTTTATCCAAGGCCAATTCACGCGCCGCTACTTCCGGTGGTCACAACTATCCCGATGCATACAAAGTATTAGGCGACTGGAGTGCAACCGGACGTCCCGACTACATGAAGAGCGAAAGAAGGTATGACATCTCTTCGCAATACCTCAATACGATCACCAAGTTGTACCAAGAGTTGGGTAACGACTCGTTCCCTGTGAAATATCCTCAATACTTCGAGGGCACTCCGCGTACAGACATCCATATGATCAAGGAAAGCGAAGTTAATCTGATATTCCTGTACAGTGGCGCTGCTTACAACAATGCGGTCGGTTACTACACATACCCTACCAACAACCCTCCGAAGAGCAGAGCCGACATCACTAATCCGGTGATTGCATTCCCGAGAATCACTGCCAACTTTGTGGCCAACAACGAAGTTCAATACGGAAACGAAGTACAGTTGAAATACTGGAACGGCACAGAGTTCCAAAACAAATTCCCGGCAGGCGTAAGCATTGGCTGGTTTCTCATCGCAGATGCTTTCTGGCCTTCATCGGCACAGATCGTAGAGAACGAAAACACAGCTACTTATTACTCTACCAATGCTTCGTTTACCCGTTACACAGCTGGGCACTCTTTCCTGAGCAAAGATATCTACACGCAAAGACCTGTAGCTTTGCTGCACGACCCGGCTACCAAACACATGATTTCCTTGTGCTGGGAAGACCGTATGAGTAAAGATTTGTCATGTAACTATTACGATGCCGTATTCTTTGTTAATATCGTCGAAGAAAACGCTATTGAAAACCCGCCGTTGGATCCTCCGACATTGGGTGAAGATGAAAGTGTATATACCAAATACCAGGGCACACTGATATTCGAAGATTTGTGGCCTGCAAAAGGCGACTTCGACATGAATGACATGGTAATCGAATACACCTCCAAACAGTATGTCAACAAGATGGATCCTTACTATATATTAAAGGTAGTAGACGAATTCACGCCCAAGCACAACGGAGCAACTTACGTCAACGGATTCGGATTCCAATATTTCGGAACGCTTCTGGGAGAAAATTATCATACGAAAGCATCAGATATCGCTTCTATCAAAGTTGAAACAGCCAGCGGTATCACTTCCAAGTTCATGAAAGGCCAGACCCTGGAACCGGGGCAAAGCACCGCTACCGTTATATTGTTCGACGACCTGAGAGATGCATTAAACAAAAATGCCACATTCAAGGTTACAGCCGAGTTTAACGGAAGAGGTATCTTCGATAGATATGTAAGACCTCCGTACAACCCGTTCATCATTGTGAAAGCCAATGAAGGTAGAGGACACGAAGTACACTTGGCCAACCGTCCGTCGACGTCACTGGCTGATATGAGCCTGCTCGGAAGCGGTGATGACAAATCACGCCCAGCCGACAATCTTTATTATGTTTGTGATCCCGACAACGAAGGCTTACAATATCCGTTTGCCGCTTACTTAGCCAACAAGACCGACTTCTACTGCTCACCCGAGACTGTAGAAATCGATAAGACTTATCCTGATTTCGTACAATGGGTAAAGAGCAAAGGAAGCTACTATACCGATTGGTTCAACAACCCAAAGAAATAAGTAAAGCATCCCTACGTTCAAAAAGCATCTTGCCGGCATGGCAGGATGCTTTTTTTATACCCTTACCTCAACCGCCAACCAAGCATTAATCTAAAAAAATGCTAAACACTTTGTAGTTATGTTGAAAGCCTCTATATTTGCATCGTTGTTTACGCAACTATACGTATAACAATAAACGAAAATATAAAATAGAGAGCGAACAACTTAACACTGCTTGCAGTTGTTTACTTAGTAAACATTTCTCTCTCATAACGAAATAAATATCAATAAGCAATGAAGAAAAGAATTATGCTTGCATGCCTGCTGGGCATCACCCTTTCGGTTCATTCGCAAACGATACTAACCCTGGATAGTTGTCGTGCATTAGCTATGGCAAACAATAAAGAGTTGTTAATCAGCCATGAAAAGATCAATGCTGCGCACTACCAGCGTAAAGCGGCCTTCACCAACTACCTTCCCAACATCAGTGCCGTGGGTACTTACATGCGCAACCAGAAAGAAATTTCTTTGCTCAACGACGACCAGAAGAATGCGCTGAACGGACTCGGCACACAGGTAAGCGGCGTGATGCAGAATGGCATCTCGCAGATACTCACCAATCATCCCGAGCTGGCCGGCAACCCGCAACTGATGGCTATGCTGCAAACATTGGGCAGTATCGACATCGCTTCACCGCTAAACTCGGCAGGTAGCGCCATTGTCGACGCCCTGCGCACCGACACCCGCAATGTGTATGCCGGAGGTATCACACTGACACAACCGCTGTACATGGGTGGAAAGATACGCGCTTACAACAAAATCACAGCGTATGCCGAAGAACTGGCCCGTCAGCAACACAACACCGGATTGCAGGATGTGATCCTCAGCACCGATCAGGCATACTGGCAAGTGGTATCGCTCGCCGGCAAGAAGCGGTTAGCAGAAGGCTACCTGAAGCTGTTGCAAAAGCTTGACAGCGATGTGGAAAAGATGATTATTGAAGGAGTTGCTACCAAAGCCGATGGCCTGTCGGTACGGGTAAAGGTAAACGAAGCCGAAATGACACTGACAAAAGTAGAAGACGGCCTCAGCCTTTCGAAGATGTTGTTGTGCCAACTATGCGGAATCGAACTCAGCACTCCTCTCTCATTGGCCGACGAGCACCTGGGCAACATACCCACCGCCACCCCGGACACTGGTTTCGACATGAACGCCGTCTACGCCAGCCGCCCGGATTTGCGCAGCTTGGAACTAGCCACGAAGATATACGACGAAAATGTAAATGTAACCCGTGCCGAACATCTTCCTACCCTGGCATTAACAGGTAATTACCTCGTCACCAACCCATCGCTTTATAACGGTTTCGAGAACAAGTTCCGGGGTATGTGGAACGTTGGCGTAGTGATGCAGGTCCCCATCTGGCATTGGGGTGAAGGGCGTTACAAAGTGAAAGCCGCCAAAGCCGAAGCCAACATCACTTTGTATCAATTAGACGATGCCAAAGAAAAAATCGAGTTACAAGTAACCCAGGCCGCATTCAAAGTCAACGAAGCGAGCAAGAAGCTGGCCATGTCGACCAAGAACATGGAGAAGGCCGAAGAGAACCTACGGTATGCCAATCTGGGATTCGAAGAGGGAGTCATCCCCACCAGCAATGTGCTCGAAGCACAAACCGCCTGGCTCTCGGCACAATCGGAGAAGATCGATGCACAAATCGACGTGAAGCTGACAGAACTTTACCTGCAGAAAGCAACAGGAAAGCTCCGGTGATCGGAATAGGGGAATTAAGAATTACAAATTAAGAATTATCAATATGGTGTCATCACAGAAATCACAAAACAATAACATGCTACTGGCATTCCTTACCCTCCTGGGAGTCATCGCCCTGGTAGCTATCGTGGGATTCTTTATGCTGCGCAAAGGACCGGAAATCATTCAGGGACAAGCCGAAGTGACCGAGTACCGTGTATCGAGCAAGGTTCCCGGACGCATCCTGGAATACCGCGTAAAGGAAGGACAAACCGTACAGGCCGGTGACACGCTCGCCATCCTCGAAGCCCCGGACGTACTGGCCAAGATGGAGCAGGCACGTGCTGCCGAAGCCGCCGCACAGGCACAAAACGAAAAAGCCATCAAGGGCGCCCGGAGCGAACAGATCCAAGCTGCTTACGAGATGTGGCAGAAAGCCCAGGCCGGAGTGACCATCGCCGAAAAGTCGTACAAACGGGTGAAGAACCTCTTTGACCAAGGAGTCATGTCGGCACAGAAGTTCGATGAGGTAACCGCTCAGCGCGATGCGGCTATCGCCACCGAGAAAGCAGCCAAAGCACAGTACGACATGGCAAAGAATGGCGCCGAACGGGAAGACAAGCTGGCTGCCGCTGCTCTGGTCGACCGTGCCAAAGGAGCCGTTGCTGAAGTAGAATCGTATGTCAGGGAGACTGTCCTCGTGGCGCAAGCCGGGGGTGAGGTATCCGATATCTTTCCCAAAGTAGGAGAATTGGTAGGCACCGGTGCACCAATCATGAATATAGCCATTCTGGACGACATGTGGACGACCTTTAATGTACGCGAAGACTTGCTGAAGAACCTCACCATGGGAGCTGAGTTTGAAGCCTTCGTTCCGGCATTGGACAACAAGTCCATTAAACTGCGCGTGAACTACCTGAAAGACCTCGGTACGTATGCTGCCTGGAAAGCCACCAAGACCACAGGTCAGTTCGACCTGAAAACATTCGAGGTGCGCGCCCTTCCGGTAGAGCCGGTCGACGGACTACGCCCCGGCATGTCGGTCATCATCAAGAAATAACACTCCTGCCCCATCATGAAGCAGAAAGAGAAAAAACATATCGCCCTGTGGAACGTCATGAAACGAGAGTGCCGGCGGTTGGCATCCCGACCGTTGTACCTCTTTTGCATGGTCATCGCACCTGTATTCTGTTGCGTGTTCTTCACCAGCCTGATGCACTCGGGGCTACCGTCTAACCTGCCTGTTGGAGCTGTCGACTTAGACAACTCCAACACCTCGCGCAGCATTCTCCGCAACCTCGACGCATTCAGCCAAACCGAGGTCACGGCGCACTACAACAGTGTGCCCGAAGCGCGTGCCGCCATGCAACGAGGAGAAATCTATGGATTCTTTTATCTTCCCCGCAACCTTGCTGCCGATGCCCAGAGCCAGCGCCAGCCTAAAGTCTCGTTCTACACCAACAACAGCTACCTCATTGCAGGTTCGTTATTGTTCAAGGACATGAAGATGATGGGCGAACTTGCCGCTGGTTCGGCCGGCCGGACGATGCTTTATGCCAAAGGGGCGACGGAAGATCAGGCGATGGCCTTCCTGCAACCCATCGTCATCGACACGCATCCGCTCAACAACCCGTGGCTCAATTACAACGTCTACCTGAGCAACACGCTCATCCCCGGCGTACTGATGCTGATGATCTTCATGGTCACCGTCTACTCCATCGGGGTGGAAATCAAAGAACGATCGGCCCGCGAATGGTTGCGCATGGGAAACAACTCCATTTATATATCGCTGGCAGGCAAGCTGCTTCCGCAAACGGCGGTCTTCTTCCTCCTGGGAGTCTTTATCGACGTGTATCTGTATGGTTACCTGCACTTTCCGTGCAACAGCGGCATCTTCCCGATGATCCTTGCCACGCTCTGTTTAGTGCTCGCTTCGCAGAGTTGCGGCATCGTAATGATCGGCACCCTGCCCACGTTGCGGCTGGGACTGAGTTTCGCTTCCCTGTGGGGCGTCATCTCGTTCTCCATTTCCGGCTTCTCGTTTCCGGTGATGGCCATGCATCCGGTATTGCAGGCACTGAGCTGGCTCTTCCCGTTGCGGCATTACTTCCTGATCTACGTCGACCAGGCACTCAATGGCTACAGCATGATTTACTCCTGGCCCAACTATCTGATGCTGCTGGTGTTCATCCTGCTACCGTTCTTCGTGGTGAACCGGTTGAAAGAAACATTGATCTACTATAAATACAAGCCCTGATGAAAGAGAGTACGTTCAAAGAACATATCAAGCAAGGAATCGACGACCTGTTTTACATCTGGAAACAGGAGTTGCGTACCACCTTCCGCGACCAGGGAGTATTGATCTTCTTCCTCATCGTACCGCTGGTGTATCCACTGATCTATTCCTTTATATATACGGGCGAAGTGGTGCGCGAAGTACCCGCCGTGGTGGTCGACCACTCGCACTCATCACTCAGTCGCGAATTCCTGCGCAAGGTCGATGCCACCCCCGACGTACGTATCGTGGCTTATTGCAGCGACATGGAAGAAGCCAAGCTGGCGATGAAAGAGCGGGGTGCCTACGGGCTGATCTATATCCCGTCGGAATTCGGCAGCGACATCGCCCGCGGCAAGCAAACGCAAGTGAGCATTTACTGTGACATGAGCGGATTGCTGTACTATAAAAACATCTTGCTGGCCGCCACCCAGGTGTCGCTCGACATGAACAAAGACATCAAGATAGAGCGTGCCGGGAACACGACCAACCGTCAGGACGAGATCACGAATTACCCGATCGCATACGAAGACGTGGCGATGTTCAACCCCACGAACGGTTTTGCCGCCTTTCTTATTCCCGCCGTATTAGTGCTACTCATTCAGCAAACCTTACTTCTGGGCGTCGGCCTTTCGGCAGGTACGGCCCGGGAGAACAACCGGTTCCGCGATCTGGTGCCCATCAACCGGCATTATCAAGGCACGCTACGCATCATCCTCGGCAAGGGATTGAGCTACTTCATGGTCTTCACCGTTGTTTCGGTGTGGGTATTGTGCGTAGTGCCTTATCTGTTCAGCCTCAACCGGGTAGGCCAGCCACACACCTTATTATTATTTATGCTGCCCTACCTGGCAGCCTGCATCTTCTTCTCGATGACGGCCTCTATCGCCATCCGCAACCGGGAAACATGTATGATGATCTTCGTCTTCACCTCCGTGCCACTGGTATTCATCTCCGGCATTTCGTGGCCGGGCGCTGCCGTACCCGGGTTCTGGAAGTACTTCTCGTACATCTTCCCCAGTACCTTCGGCATCAACGGCTATGTACGCATCAACAGCATGGGCGCCACACTGAACGAAGTCGCCTTCGAGTACAAAGCCTTGTGGCTGCAAACGGGATTTTACTTCCTGACTACTTTCTTTGTATACCGCTGGCAGATCATCCGGAGTCGCCGGCATGCCATCGACCGGTACAAGGAATTGAAGGAACATCAATTACAACCCAAACCGGTAGTCCCTGAGAATTAAGCCTCCGATTTCAAGGAAATAAAGATACGATCGCTTCCCCGTAGAGTTAAGCACCCTTACTCTACGGGGAAGCTTGCTTTGCTCTACGACCATCGATGTACGAGATGTACATCTGGAGCAGCACGAGATGTACATCTGGTACTGTATGAGATGTACATCTCGTACATCGACCCTTTTAAACCAAAGGTAGCTTCCTCGTAGAGGAAGGGTGGTTTGCCCGTAGAGCAAAACTGACAAGACCGTAGAGAGCCACCGGTGAATCCTACAAGGGAACAGGTAAAAATAGAGATTTAGATTATTTAACTCGCTAAATATTTTGATATTACGAATTATTCGTAGATTTGCGACATGCAAAGATAAACAACCGGAGTGCATACTACTTCCGTAAAATCTTCCAAGATTCACCATTAAAACAATTGTATATGAAAAACGAAAGAACTTCAAAAGAAAGCAGAAACACCCGCCGGCTGGTGTTCATTCCGCTGGCCGTCATCTTATTGGCATGTATCAGCACGCAAGCTGTAGCTCAGGATACGAAACACACTCCTGTTCGCGTCGGCGATAAGAATGCTCTGTTCGAGGTAGTAGAACAAATGCCCGAATACCCGGGAGGTATCGATGCCCTGATGACCTTCATCAAAGACAATTTGCGCTATCCGGTCGAAGCACAGAAGGCCGGAGAACAAGGGCGGGTTATCATACAATTCGTTGTCCAGCCAGACGGATCGACGGATAACTTCAATATTGCCCGCGGCCAGTCTACGCTGTTGGCATCCGAAGCCATACGTATCCTCGCCAAAATGCCTGCCTGGAAACCGGGTATGCAAAAAGGAGAAACAGTGGCGGTGAAATACACCATCCCTATCGTCTTCACACTGGGTAAAGATGGCAACAAACCGGTAGATAAGATAGACGAAACCATCGTGGTAAGCTATACCAACTCCAAAGACGCAGGCGATGAAAAAGAACCGGTATTCGTAATTGTGGAAAAAATGCCGCAATACCCCGGAGGCTCAGAAAGCCTGATGAAATACTTAGCCCAAAATGCACACTACCCGGTAAGTGCACAGAAGGACAAGAAGGAAGGAAGAGTGGTTGTCCAGTTCATGGTAGACAAGGAAGGCAATATCCGCGATCCGAAAGTCGTTCGCGGTATCTCGCCCGACCTGGACGCCGAAGCCATACGGCTTGTCGTCAACATGCCCAAATGGGAACCCGGCATGCAGAAAGGAGAGGCAGTCAATGTAACATACAATGTACCGATCATGTTCAAACTGGAGGCAAAGCCCTTTCCTGCAAAGTAATAGAATTCTCTCTCTTTCTAACTATGAAACGCATACTTGATTAACGAGACTGCCTGTAAGGTTTACCTTCCGGGCAGTCTTTTCTGTTCGATGACCACTATTCATTTACAATATTTAACCCCCAAGGCTTTCTTTTCATACGAGATTATCGTAGATTTGTGAAAACAATCAAGTTTAATACAGCAATATGGAAAAGTTGACAATACAGGAAGAAGAAGTGATGCTCTACATTTGGGAACTCGAGAGCTGCTTCATTAAAGACATCGTGGGCAAGTACCCCCCACCCGCTCCCCCGTACACTACCGTGGCTTCCATCGTGAAGAATCTGGAACGCAAGAAATACGTATCGCTCAAACGGGTAGGAAACACTTATCAATACAGCCCTGCCATCCGCGAAAGCGAATACAAACGCACGTTCATGAGCGGCGTAGTGAGAGACTACTTCGAAAACTCGTATAAGGAGATGGTGTCGTTCTTCGCCAAGGACCAGAAAATATCGGTCAGCGACCTGAAAGACATCCTCGACATGATCGAGAAAGGAAAAGAAGAATAAACCACTCAATCAAGACTACTTGCTATGAATCCGGAACTGGCATACTTTCTGAAGATCAATGCGGGCATTGCACTTTTCTTCGCATTCTACCGGATGTTCCTGTACAAGGACACATTCTTTAATTGGCGGCGAACCCTGCTACTTTGCTTCCTGGGAGTGTCGGTACTCTATCCCCTGCTGAACATTCAGGAATGGGTGAAAGAGCAGCAACCGATGACGGTTATTGCCGATTTCTATGCCGCCGTCATGCTCCCGGAAGTGACCAGTAGTCCGAATCCGGCCCCTGCTCCGGGTTGGAGCGAAGTAGTCTTTATAGGTATCAAGCTCGTATATTGGCTGGGAGTCGTTGCCCTATCGGTTCGTTTCCTCATCCAGCTGTCATGCGTCGTCCGTATCCGCTTGCAAAGCCGGGAGGTATCCGTACAGGGAGTTACCGTATATATACCGAAGAAAGCCAGCGAGCCTTTTTCATTCTTCCACTGGATATTTCTCCAACCCGACCTGTACAGCCGGGAAGAACTGGACGAGATCATCACCCATGAACTCACTCATGCCGAACAACGCCATTCATTGGATGTCATCTTCAGCGAGCTACTATGTATTGCTTGCTGGATCAACCCGTTCATCTGGCTGCTGAAACAAGAGATACGCAACAACCTGGAATATCTGGCCGACAACCACGTGCTGCAAAGCGGACACGATTACAAGTCGTACCAGTATCATCTGCTGGGGTTAGCTCATCAAAAAAGAGCCATCGCCCCCCTTTCGAACAGTTTCAACGTGCTGCCGCTCAAACGACGCATCAAGATGATGAACAAGAAACGAACCAAGGAGATCAGTAAAACCAAGTATCTGATATTTTTGCCTTTGGCAGCCTTGTTACTGATCGTCAGCAACATAGAGACAGTGGCCCGTACTACCAGAAACATTGCCAAGGAGACATTGCAGATCGTAGAAGAGAAAATAGCCCCTGCCGAAGAGCCTCAGGCAGATGCACAAAAGCCGGAAACAGTTCAGGAAGAAGTCGTCCGGGAAGAATCGCCTGCGCCACAGGAGGTGCCCGTACCAACCGAGCAACCCGCAGAGCCGGCACATACTGCCACTCCCGCAGAAACAAACGAAGCAGTGTACGAGATCGTTGAACAGATGCCCTCATTCCCCGGAGGCATGCCTGCCCTCATGAAATACCTGAATACCAACGTACGGTATCCGGTTGAAGCCCAGGAAGCCGGGCAGAAGGGACGGGTCATCGTACAATTCATAGTGGAGAAAGACGGCTCGATAAACAACCTCCATGTAGTGGTCGGTCAGTCGCCTTCATTGGATGCCGAAGCGCTACGGGTATTGGGAAGCATGCCCGACTGGCAACCGGGCACAGCAAACGGCGAACCTGTCCGGGTGAAATACACGGTTCCGGTGGTGTTTAACTTAATGGGAAGTTCCAAAGAGACTCAGCAAACGCCTATAAGTGTCAAAGAAGTGAGCAGTGACACTGAAACCGTATTCGAAGTGGTAGAAAACATGCCCACTTATCCGGGCGGCATGGCTGCTTTGCAGCAATTCCTCTCGCACAACATCAAATACCCGGTTAACGCCATGAAAGCAGGTACAGAGGGACGGGTTATCGTTCAGTTCATAGTCGACAAAGAAGGTACTATCCGGAATCCGCTTGTAGCCCGGAGTGTATCGTCCGAACTGGATGCAGAAGCGCTCCGCGTTATCGGCACAATGCCGAAATGGAAACCGGGTAGCCAACGGGGTGTACCTGTAGATGTAAGATACACCGTCCCCATCGTATTCCGCCTAACGGACGAGAACTCTCACGCGCGCTCCTAAGGGGTTCTTATTTCTTATGCATATCTACAATCTGCGTCGGAGCCTGCTCGGCATTCCGCTTAGCGACCTGTTGCACCACCGACTCGGCAAGTGACAGGAAGGCACGCCCGGTTATCGAATCTTCGTTCAATGCCACCGGAACTCCATTGTCGCCTCCTTCGCAGATGCTCTGCACAATAGGAATCTGCCCCAACAGAGTCACCTTCATCTCTTCGGCCAGCTTCTTTGTTCCTTCACGGCCAAAGATGTAATACTTGTTCTCCGGCAGTTCGGCAGGGGTAAACCAGGCCATATTCTCTACCAGTCCGAGGATAGGCACATTCACCTTCTCGTTCATGAACATATTGATACCTTTACGGGCATCGGCCAGCGCCACTTCCTGCGGCGTACTTACTACCACTACGCCATTCAACGCCAAGGTTTGTACCACCGTCAGGTGTATATCGCTTGTTCCGGGAGGCAGATCAATCAGGAAATAATCCAGCTCACCCCATGCCGCATCACCGATCAACTGTTTCAGTGCATTGCTTGCCATCCCTCCCCGCCACAGTGTGGCCTGATGAGGATCGACAAAGAAACCGATGGAAAGCAGCTGTACGCCGTATTTCTCAACCGGCACAATGAGCTCGCGACCACCGGATGTTTCGGCAACCGGCCGTGCATCTTCCACCTGAAACATCTTCGGCATGGACGGGCCGAAAATATCGGCATCGAGCAAACCTACTTTGTAACCCAACTTAGCCAACGCCACAGCCAGATTGGCTGCCACGGTCGACTTACCTACCCCACCCTTACCGGACGAGATACCGATAATATTCTTCACCTGCGGCAACAGCTTGCCCACTTCCGGACGAGCTTCCTGCCGGCTCTTCACTTTGACATTGCCTACAATCCGTACATCCCGGCTTACATAAGTCAGGATAGCCGTTTCGGCAGCCTTTACCAGCGACCGGATAAACGGATCGGTTGGTTTTTCAAAGATGAGCGAGAAGGAAACTTTCATACCATCGATACGGATATCATCTTCTACCATCCCGGCTTCTACGAGGTTCTTACCGGTACCGGGATAACGCACTGTCGACAGTGCATCGAGTATTTGCTTGGGGTACAGCTTCATACGATTTAGTTATTATTATTTAGAGGTTTGCAATCCACTCCGCTTGCTGCGGTTGTAACTCCGGTAGTCATCAAGTTCGATTTCTATTTCGGGTTCTTTCAACTCACCTTGCTGCGGGAGGCGGAATTTGATATATTTGATACTTAAACCACGATCGAGCCATTGTTGTTCGTAGTATGTCTTGATGCCGAGGATATCGTCCACCAGACCGGAATGATACAGGTCGTCTGTGATGAACTCTACCGGCAACTTATTAG
>JAVBVA010000064.1:0-17963 GCA_031554665.1 Bacteroides sp.
TTGTTGCTTATTTCGCCTACGTTGGCATCCATCCAGCCGAAAGGATAACGGTTGGTCGATACGGCATAACTGTTGATCAGGTCTTTGGTACGCTTGTCGTAGTATTCGATGGTACCGGTCAACCGGTTGCCCAGGAAGCCAAAATCAACACCGACATTGAACATACCTGTTTTTTCCCATTTCAGGTTAGGGTTCGCATTTTTGGTAGCAGCCAATGTGCGGTAAGCTTGAGTAACGCCATTGGCGTCGGTGTAATTGAACCATCCAGATGCACCGTACGTCTGAAGGGCTGTGTAAGCATTAAAGTCCAGTGAGTTACCGCTTACTCCATAACCTACACGGAGTTTTAAGTCGTCAAACAAGTTCTGATCCTTCATGAAGTTCTCTTCGAGAATACGCCATGCCAATGATACGGAAGGGAATGTGGCCCATTGATTGTTCTGGCCGAAAGCAGAAGAACCGTCGCGACGTACAGTAGCCTGGAACAGGTATTTGCTATTGAAACTATAGTTTACACGACCATAGAATGAAATCATGCGCAGGGTAGATAGCTGTTTGGTCCAAATACCGTCTATATTCATATTATTAGCCATTCCCAGGTTGTAGTATCCCAGGTCATCGTTATAAAAGTTGTAAGCCGTCAGTCCGAAACCGTCATCATCATCGCTCTGCTCCCATGAATAACCGGCCATCAGTCCCAGTTTATGCTTCTCAGCAAAGGTCTTGTCATAGTTGAAGTAAGCTTCCAATTGCCTCTTCTTATTTTCTACTGTCTGGCGTGTAGCCTGTCCGTGTCGTGAGGAAGTGGCTGTAAGTTGTGAATTGGTAGAATCATAGTTGCCGTAAATCCACTGCTGGTTTTGCAGAGACATGTTGAAGTTGAACTTTAAGCCGTCCACGATATCAAGAGTGGCCTTAGCGATAGCTTGCAGATATTTGTTCTTGTGGTTGTACGTATCTTCATAAATCATGGACATCGGGTTCATATTCTGAGAGATGTCCTGGCGGCGATACCAGCTTCCGTCTGCATTCTTCACGGGAGCCAGCGGAGAATAGTAGTACATAGCGTCGTACACACTTTCGCCATTATACTCGCCGGTGGGGACGGTATTGGCTTCTGTCATGCTGGCATTGACGCTGAACGCCAATTCCAACCGGTCTTTCAACGCCTTGGTCTGAATGAACGAACGGGCAGTCATACGTTCCATGTCGCTCCCCTTAATAACGCCTTGTTGATTCATGTAGTTGATGCTGGCGCTATAAGAGGTCTTGCCGTTGCCACCGTTGATGCTTACGTTGTGATTGTGTGTCAAGGCTGTACGCGATACTTCGTCCTGCCAGTTGGTGTTGGCTCCTGCATCGTTCAGCAAGGTGATGTTGTTGGCTTTGGCGTAAGCGCGTAGTTCGCCGGCTGTCATTACATCCAGGCGTTTCATGATATTGTCGGTTGCCACATAGCCGCTGTAGCTTACAGAGGTACGGTCCTTGCTGCCTTTCTTGGTGGTCACAATGATTACGCCGTTGGCAGCTTTCGAACCATAGATAGCCGTAGCCGTGGCATCACGCAGTACGTCAATACTTTCGATGTCTTCGGGAGATACAAGTGCGAGGTCTACACCAGGTACACCATCTACTACATAATAGGGCTCCATAGCAGCGCCATCACGCAAAGACGACGAACCGCGCAGGGTGACGGAACCTGTACCCGAAGGGTCCGACGTATTAGTAACCGTCAATCCGGGAACCTTACCTTGCAGTAATTCCGAAGGCGAAGAGAATGCTCCTTTATTCAACTGGTCTGCCTTAACCGTCGTGATGGAACTGGTTACGTCTTTGCGTGTCATCACACCATAACCTACTACCACTACTTCCTCAAGTACCTTGGTGTCTTCTTCCAATGTGATGTTGATAACACTCTGATTGATCTTTACTTCTTGTTTGGCAAAACCAATGAAGGTGAAGACGAGGGTGCTTCCTCTTTCAGCCTGTATGGTGTAGTTACCGTCGATGTCGGTAATACAACCGTTTGTTGTGCCTTCCACCAATACATTGACACCGGTTAACGGTTCGCCCGTTTTGTCTTTTACAGTACCGGTCACCTTGTTCTGGGCAAATGCCAGGGTGTTGCTTAACAGGAACAGCACGAGGAGTACTCCCTGCGCCAATGTCCTTCTGCTTTTTAATTGTACATTCAACATAAAACAAATTTTAAATTAGAATTTCAGTTTCCTTTGAAGAAAAAAGACAATAAGAATGGGGGAGAGTGTCTTCGTCTTCATAGCAATTAGATTGTTGTTTGCTGCAAATCTACTGATGTTGTTCGGATAACAGGGGGAAAATGATGCAAAAGTAGAGGAAAATAGTATAGTAGCAGTTTTGTCATTTATATTGCAAGAATTAACAGGTTGGGAGGTTTGAAGTAATGTTGAAATTTAAAAATAAAGTTGTAACTTGCCGCCCTTATATAAATAAGAATAAATGCTATTATCGGTAAATGCCATGAAACAACGCACTCTGATGCTTGTCATCAGTATCATGCACGTGCTGATGCTTTTTTCACAAAGCACAGACCGCTTTTTCGACCAATACAACTTCAAATTTATTACCGAAAGCAAAGGATTGCCTTACAGCTTTGTAAGCGACATATTTAAAGACTCGCAGGGATATACCTGGGTAGCCACACATCATGGTATAGGCCGGTATGACGGCTATGAGTTTCTGAACTACAACATGCAAACCCAACCGATACAGCTCAAGAATGATTTCGTACACAAGCTATGCGAAGACAACTTCCGCCGACTGTGGATTGCTTCCGAAGGCGGAATCGATATCCTCGACTTGAATACATATTCTATTATTGAACTTTCCCTGCCATCCAACAGCCCGTTACGGCAACTGATGAACGAATATGTCAGTACCATATATAAAGACAAGCAAGGCGACTTGTGGATTTCGGGTAACAAAGACCTTTGGTGTATCGAATTAGATGAAAAGGGGAATGTCGGAACCTATTATTGCCTGGAAAGCGATTATACATCACCGGTACATGCCATTCTGGATCTTGGATGGGCGGTCTGCGCGGGCATTGACAATGAAGTTCGCCGCATAGAAAAACATCCGGGTAATCTGCTGAAAACAGAAGTTCTGTCCGACAGCTTAATCCCTTTCAGCGAAGATTGGCGCATTTCCTGCATGCAGACTGATGGCGACTTGTTATGGATAGGCTCCAACCGCGGCTTATTCAAGTACAACCATAAGGAACGTAGCTTGCAGCGATACCGCTACTCTACACACCGCGCCGGCATGTTGAGCCAGGCGTACATAACGAATATTAAACTGACAGACCGCGGACATCTCATTGTGTCCACGCTCAATGGCCTGAATGTCTATCACCGTGATACGGACACTTTCTCATTCATTCGCCAAACCAGTAACCGGAATGGGGCTACGATAAACTGTAACGCTATTAACTGCCTGTTCACCGATGGGGAAACCATTTGGTTGGGCACTGAAACGGGTGGAATCAATCTACTATCTCCCAAGCGTCTGCAAACCGATCTATGGTCCCCCGGGGCTTCCGGCAAGGAAATGGATACTTCCACAGCTGTCAACGCAGTGGGCGAGGACAAGGCCGGCAATCTCTGGATGGGACTGGTGGAGCACGGACTGAAGAAGTGGAACAAGGCAGACAAAACTTGTACGCAGTATACTTTCTCACCGGACGATGTCAGCTCTATCTCCAATAATACCATCAATGGCCTGCTGATAGACTCCGACAATTATTTGTGGGCCTATACCTGGGGCGTGGGTATTAACGGGCTGGACCTGAATATTCCCAACAACCGCACGTTCACACGCTATACCCGCGAGACGATCCCGGAACTGGAAGGCGACTTTATCAGTAGTGCTTGTGAAGATACGCTTAACCGTGGCATTTGGTTTGGCTCTGCCCGTGGAATACATTTCTACAATAAACGGGAGGGGAAGTTTACCCGGGTGTTGTTCGACAAGTCTGACAATGAGTTCGAAGCCGTCCACGCTCTTCTTATCGACCGGAAAAAACGTTTGTGGGTAGGCACTACGCAAGGTGTTTTCATTGTCGACCTGCCCTCTTTTGCAAAATCGAACAAACACTTCGATTACAAATACCTGCGGTATAAGCTGAATCAACCGGAATCTACCCAGTTGGAAAAGATAAACTGTATTCTGGAAGACCGGAACGGCACCATCTGGTTGGGCGGTAACGGAAGCGGACTGTATCAGTTGGTGGATGACAAGAACAATCCATTCATGTTCTGGGACTATACCACCCGGAACGGACTGACTAACAATACCATTCTCGGCATGACAGAGGATGGGCAAGGGAACCTGTGGCTCACGACAAATGATGGAATCTCCCGCCTGGATATCAAGTCGATGACGTTCAGTAATTACACGCAGGCCGATGGATTGCCTACCACTCAGTTTTACTGGAACGGCATTCATTATTCACCTGTAAACGATTTAATTTACATGGCTACCGTCGATGGACTGGTTATCATTCATGCAGTGAATGAGGCTTCGTTGATTACAGATTCGCATGTGAAGTTCTCTTCGCTTGTTATCGGAGGAAATACCATTTACCCGTCTGCCGGTACATACCTGAAACAACCTATTAGCTTGGCATCTGTAATCTCTTTACATGAGAAGGATACCCGTTTCTCGGTCGGTTTTACTACACAGGACTATGGAAACAGCAGTCGTATCCGTTTCGCCTATCGTCTGAAAGGGTATGAAAAGGAATGGAATGAGACACAACCGGGCGATAACACGGCACGCTATACTTCTGTACCTCCCGGTACGTATACGCTACAGGTGCGGGCCACGGATGAATTGGGTCGTTGGTCGGAAGTGGTCACGGAAATAGAAGTGGGTGTAACTCCTTATTTCTATAAGTCCGGTTGGTTCTATCTCTTGCTTGTTGTGGCTACCGGTCTGGGCATCTACCTGTTCTATCAGCAGAAAACGCGGGCGTACCGTGAGCAGAAAGTGCAGTTGGAGAGAGAAGTGGAGCAGCGTACACAAGAGCTGGGTGTCCGGAATACTCAATTAGTGGCTATGGCGCAACAAGTCCGGGAGATCACAGAGGAGAAGATAGCCTTCTTTACCAATATCACCCATGAATTCCGTACACCCGTTACACTCATTCATGGCCCCATCGAGCACGCGTTAAAGGCGACGCAGGACGAAGGGGTGAAAAGCCAGTTGGAGATTGCCGAACGGAACTCCCGCTATCTGCTTTCGCTGGTGAATGAACTGATGGATTTCCGGAAACTGGAGATGGATAAAGTGGTGTTGGACAAGCATTCAGTGAATTTTGCCGAGTTCCTGTCCGAGTTGCTTCTACCTTTCAGGGTTTTTGCCAGGGAGAGGCATATCGAGATATGTACCTGGTTCCGTTTAGACAATCCTTTCTTGGTTATGGATGCCGGATATATGCGTAAGGTGATAATAAACTTAGTGTCCAATGCTATTAAGTTTACGCCGGACAAAGGGTGTATCAGTATCTACATCGCTTCTGTTACAGGCGAGGACGGAAAGAAAATGCTATATATAAATGTACGCGATACGGGACATGGTTTGGCAACGGAAGATATAAGAAAGATATTCGACCGTTTCTACCAGTCTAAAATGGTACGGAAGTATCCGGTTTACGGTCAAAGTGGTACGGGAATCGGGCTCTTCCTTTGCTGGAAAATTGTGGAGCTGCATGACGGAGAAATATGGGCGCGCAATAATCCCAATGGGGGTGCTTCGTTCCGTATACTGATGCCATTGATTCCAGGTGACAGCTCGGAACAAGTTGCTGAAGAGACACAGGGTTTACCGGATCATACTTATCTGGCGGACAGTTTGCAACCAGCTGATAAATCAAAGAAAGAGACCATCCTGATCGTAGAAGACAACAAAGATATGCGTTCGTATCTCCGCATGTTGCTGGTGAATGACTACCGCTTGTTCGAGGCAGGTGACGGGAAAGAGGCTCTACAGATAGCACAGAAGCATACCATCGACTTGATTGTCAGTGACCTGATGATGCCTGTGATGGATGGCTTAGAGCTGTCACGTCGCATCAAAGAAAATCTGGCGACCTCCCATATTCCTGTGCTCATGCTGACGGCAGTCCGCTCGGAACTTCAGGAGAAGAGAAGTTTCGAGATCGGTGTGGACGAATATCTCTGTAAACCTTTCGATGAAGAGGTGCTCCGGCTGCGTATCCGCAACATCCTGAACCTGCGGAGTAAGTATAAGCAGATGTTCTCGGCCAGCAGCAATATAGAAGAACTGCATGTACAGGAAGAGTCACGCGACAAGACATTCATTACGAACGCCATTAATCTGATGAAGGAGCATTATGCCGATTCGGAATATAACCTGGAACGTTTTGTCCGGGATATGGGATACAGTAAAACGCTGGTCAATACGAAAATGCAGGACTTGACCGGGCAGCCCATCGGGCAGTTCATGAAGAACTACCGGCTTAATGTAGCACAAAAGATGCTACAGGAAGGACCGGGTGATACGAATGTATCCGAGATAGCGTATGCCGTAGGCTTCAATGATCCGAAATACTTTACCAAATGCTTCAAGGAGTTCTTTGGGTATTTGCCCAGTTCTAAGATTGCTAAGAGGTAAGTGTGTGTTATTAAAAGTATGTTTTCACCGCAAACTCAAACTGTTCCACAAATATCCGCTTGAAAGCTGCGATATTGTTTTGCTCATAGAACATCAACATCGTTTTCTTGTAATCCACCGAATCGACCGTTCGGAAAGAGAGGGGGCAATAGCCATTGGCAATTAGAATGGCATTGCTGGTGATGCGTGTCGTACGCTTGTTGCCATCGGTAAAAGCCTGAATATAGGAGAGCAACACCAGGACAAGCAGGGCTTTCTCAAAAACGTTCGTCTTCCCATTGATCAGTGTGCAAGTATCTTCCAAGGCCTCACGTATCTGAAATTCATTATCGAGCGGACGATAGTTAGTGCCGGTAATGCCCACACGGTGACGACGGACATTCCGGTCTACACCCAGTTCCTTGGTTAAAAGAGAATGGATGTCCTCTATCCGATGTACCGTGATTGTTTGCAAATAATCGGGAGTATCAAGAATAAATAAAATCGGCTCACGTTGAGCCGATTTTATCTGATTATTGTGCTTTTTTGAGCTGATTCGCCATCGTATGTCCGTTCCCATACTTCCCCGGCCATCTCTCCTCGAACGGCTACGGGCACATTGGCCGCTGAGCCAAAAAACTTCATTTCGGAAAACTTCATTCCGGGATGTTGCTTTTAAAGGCTTGTTGAAGCCATTGTTTTACTATTTTCTCCCCAATCTTTCTTATTTTCCTCTTTCTACCGGAAATAAGTCGCTACTTTTGCCTATCATCCAGAAGAAAGAATACCATGAAAATCAAATTCTATTTACTTGTTTTGTTTACAGTCGGCTTGTCCGCCCATCTGTTTGCCCATCCTGTGAATGATCTGCTCGAAAGAATAGATAAAGGGGCATCGAAGAAGTTCAGTATTGAACTCAAGGAAGGTACAAGCGACTTCTTTGAATTAGACCAGAAAGGAAATAAAGTGGTTATCCGGGGTAATAATTATGTAAATATAGCGACCGGCCTCAACTGGTATCTGAAATACTATGCCGGTATCCAGCTTTCCTGGAACGGTATGCAGGCGAAACTGCCTCAGCAGCTCCCGGCGGTACCCCGCAAGGAACGTCACGAAACATCCCTCTCGCTCCGGTATGATTTCAACTATTGTACATATTCGTATACCATGGCCTTCTGGGACTGGGAACGTTGGGAGAAGGAGATCGACTGGATGGCCCTGCACGGCATCAATCTGCCTTTGGCGGTAGTGGGACAAGAATGCATCTGGTTCAATATGCTTCAGAAGCTTGGTTATACGAAAGAAGAGATCAACCAGTTTATCGCCGGACCTGCTTTCCTGGCGTGGTGGGCGATGAATAACCTCGAAGGATGGGGCGGTCCCAATCCCGACTCCTGGTACACCCAGCAGGAAGCCCTGCAGAAGAAGATCCTGAAGCGTATGCGCGAGTATGGTATTAAACCCGTATTTCCCGGCTATTCGGGCATGATGCCGCATAATGCCGATGAGAAGTTGGGATTGAACCTGACGAAGTCTGATCTATGGAATGGCTTCACCCGTCCTGCCTTCCTGCAACCTACCGATGCGCGTTTTGCCGAAATTGCCGACCTATATTATAAGGAACAAGAGAAGCTTTTCGGGAAAGCCGATTACTACTCCATGGACCCTTTCCACGAAGTTGAAAATGCCGCTTCCGTCGATTTCGATGCGGCAGGTAAAGCCATCATGAATGCCATGAAGAAGGTAAATCCGAAAGCTACCTGGGTAGTACAAGGATGGACGGAAAACCCGCGTCCCGAAATGATGGAAAACCTGAAGAATGGCGACCTGCTGGTGCTCGACCTGTTCAGCGAATGCCGCCCCATGTGGGGAATCCCTTCCATCTGGAAACGCGATAAAGGATACGAACAGCACGACTGGCTTTTCTGTATGTTGCTCAACTTCGGCGGTAATGTCGGTCTGCACGGACGGATGGATCAGTTGCTCACTAATTTCTACCTGACCAAGAATAACCCGTTGGCTACCCACTTGAAAGGCATCGGCCTGACGATGGAAGGCACGGAGAACAATCCGATGATGTTCGAACTGATGTGCGAACTGCCCTGGCGTCCTGAGAAGTTTACGAAAGAAGCCTGGCTGAAAGATTATATCTTTGCCCGCTACGGTGTTCGCGATGCGAAGATAGAACAAGCGTGGATGTTGCTCGGCAATACCATCTATAATTGTCCGTTCGGGAATAATCAGCAGGGGCCTCATGAGTCCATCTTCTGCGGACGGCCTACGTTGAACAACTTCCAGGTTTCCAGTTGGTCGAAGATGCAGAATTATTACGATCCTACCGTAACCGAAGAAGCTGCCCGGTTGATGCTGGAAGTGGCCGACAAATACCGGGGTAATAACAATTTCGAATACGACCTGGTAGATATCGTGCGCCAGTCCATCTCCGACAAAGCACGCATCACGTACAACCAGACAATAGCCGACTTCAAGAGTTTCGACAAACGCAGTTTCGCTAAGGATTCACAACGATTCCTGAATATGCTTCTATTGCAAGATAAGTTATTGGGAACACGCAGCGAGTTCCGTGTAGGACGTTGGATAGAACAGGCGCGCAACCTCGGTACTACCCCCGCCGAGAAAGACCTGTACGAATGGAATGCCCGTGTACAGATCACCACCTGGGGTAATCGTGTTTGTGCCGACGACGGTGGTCTGCGCGACTATGCCCACAAAGAATGGAACGGTATCCTGCGCGACTTCTATTACATGCGTTGGGCGGCTTACTGGAAGACTTTACAGGATCAGTTGGACGGTAAGCCCGAAGTGAAGCTCGACTATTATGCCCTGGAAGAACCCTGGACGTTGGCCAAGAATCCGTATAGCGCAGCACCGGAAGGAAACAGTGTGGACATAGCCAAAGAAGCGTTCAGCAACATATTTAATTAGTGAGATTATTATTCACCACAGAGTCACACAGAGTTTTAATTTCCATGAAAGTAATTCTCATTTTTAATCTTCTGTGATGAAAAAAATAAAAACTCTGTGAAACTCTGTGTGACTCTGTGGTGAATAATAATCCATAAACGAAACAATAACGACCATGAGTGAAGCTCCACAAAAGAAGAGACTCCTGTCTCTGGATGTACTGCGGGGAATGACTGTTTTCGGGATGATTCTCGTCAACAACTCCGGAGGTAAGGTATCATACGATTCCTTACGCCACTCCGCATGGAACGGATTGACGCCGTGCGACCTGGTATTCCCGTTCTTCCTGTTCATCATGGGACTTTCCACTTACATCGCACTGAGCAAGTTCCGCTTCCAGGCATCCCCGCCGGTGGTCTGGAAGATCGTGAAACGCACCCTACTTATTCTGTGCATCGGTTGGGGTATCCATTGGTTTCACCACATCTGTGGAGGGGACTTCTTTCCTTTCGCCCATCTGCGCCTCACCGGAGTATTGCCCCGTATTGCCTTGTGTTATTGTGCCGCTTCTTTCGTGGCGTTGTATGTCAATCACAAATACATTGGCTGGGTCATCGGTGGCCTGTTGGCCGGATATACCGTATTGCTCATGCTGGGCAACGGGTATGCGTTGGACGAAACGAATATATTGGCCGTTATCGACCGGAGCCTGTTGGGAACAGAGCATCTGTATCACAAGAGTCCGATAGACCCCGAAGGACTGACCGGCACCCTTTCCGCTATCGCCCATACCTTGATCGGTTTCTGTTGCGGGAAGCTTATCCTTCAAAAAGAAGAAACGCTGGAACAGAAGACGCTGAAGTTATTCGTGATCGGCTTCGTATTGATGGCTATCGGTTTCTGCCTGACCGAAGCCTGGCCGCTGAACAAACGTATCTGGTCGCCCACGTTCGTATTGGTCACCTGCGGATTGGCTGCCATGCTTCAGGCCGTGCTGATTTACTTTATCGACATGAAAGAGAAAAAGGGCTGGTGCCGCTTCTTCGAGATATTCGGTGTGAACCCTTTGTTCCTGTATGTGCTTAGCGAGGTCGTAGCCATTGTGCTCGGTGCCACAGGCAGCACGCCTGTTATTTACGGTGCCATACATGCCTGCATACCCGATCCCTACCTGGCCTCTGCCGTGTATGCTACCACTTTCGCGCTGATCATGGGTGCCTGCGGCTATCCGTTGTATAAAAGGAAAATCTATATAAAAATATAATGCGACAAACAACTCCGACATATTGCATCCTGCTGCTGACGGTGATAGCGCTGCACAGTATGGCATCGTGTACCGGCAGCACTGCGAAAGAGTCGCTGTCGGCCTACATCGACACCCGTGTCGGTACGGCTCCCAGCATCACCCAAACCGCCGGTAAGTTCGGAAAGCATACCGAAGAATACGGACAGACACTTCCGGCAGTACTGGAACCCAACGGCATGAACTTTTGGACTCCGCAAACCCGCGATACGGAACGGAAGTGTGTAGCTCCTTATTACTACGTAGATACCTTGCTGCAAGGTTTCCGCAACTCCCACTGGATTGTGGGCGGATGTACGCAGGATTACGGGTCGATGACCTTGATGCCTCTCTATGGCGAACTGCGTTGCCAACCCCAGTCCCGCGCCACCCGCTTCTCTCACGAGGACGAAAAGGCAACCCCTTCTTACTACGCTACGCTGCTGACTGATGAACATATATATACCGAGATGACCGGCCGTTCCCGTACTGCCATCTTCCGCTTCACCTATCAACAAGGCGGAAAAGGCTACCTGGTTGTGAACCCGAACAGCGATGAGGGGCAAGGATCTATTACCATCGACACGGTCAACAACCGGATTTACGGATACAATCCTGTGCATCGCATCTATCAGGGCTGGGGCGAACCGGCCGGATACAGCGGACATTTCGTAGTGCAGCTCCGGAAGAAGATCACAGACTATGGAACGTACCAGGGAGATTCCTTGTCTCCCCATAACTTGCAAGTAGCGAATGCCCCGCAGATAGGCGCATACATAGCGTTCGATGTAGCCGAAGGAGAAGAGGTACTGGTCAAGGCCGCCGCCTCTTTCGTCGATCTGGAAGGTGCACTCCGCAACCTGGAAGCCGAGATTCCTCATTGGGACTTCGCGCATACCCGGACGGAACTTGATAAGATATGGGAACAACATCTCTCCGTCATACAAGTGGAAACAGCAAGTGTTGCCGATAAGGAAAAGTTCTACGGAGCCTTCTACCGCGCTTCCTTCCTGCCCCGTACGGTCAATGATGTAGACGGACGTTATCCGCCCTTTGCAACCGGCAGTCCCATCCGCCAACTGCCCGAAGGAGAAACCTATTATGACGATTACAGTACATGGGACACCTACCGGGCGTTGCACCCGATGATCAATCTGCTTTTCCCCACCCAGGGAGGAAACATGATGCAATCCCTGGTACATAAGTACGAGCAAGGTGGCTGGCTTCCCATCTTCCCCTGCTGGAACAGTTATACCACTGCCATGATAGGCGACCATTGTATCGCTGCTATCAGCGACGCTTACTGCAAGGGTATCCATAACTTCGATGTGGAGAAGGCTTACGAAGCTATGCGGAAGAATGCATTCGATACCCCCGCAGACCCGGCTGACTATAAAAACGGAAAGGGTCGCCGTGCGCTGACCTCCTATCTGCAATATGGGTATATCCCGTTGGAAGATGGTGTGCCCGATGCCTTCCATACCCAGGAACAGGTTTCGCGCACGCTGGAATATGCCTATGATGATTTCGCGCTTGCACAGATGGCGAAGTCTCTTGGTAAAACAGCCGATTATGAAGCATTGATGCTACGTGCGGCCAACTACCGGAACATCATCGACCCCCGCACCGGATATGCGCAAGGCCGGTATGCCGACGGTACGTTCCTGAATGAGAATAACGCGTTCGGCTTTGCCCGCTTTATCACGGAAGGAGCCCCCTGTCACTATACCTGGTATGTTCCTCAAGATCCGTACGGACTGATGGAGTGCATGGGCGGCAAAGCCAATTACATAGCCAAGCTGGATTCCATGTTCAGCGAGCAACGCTATTGGCATGGAAACGAACCCTGTCATCAGGTAGTCTTCATGTTCAATTATGCGGGCGAACCGTGGAAAACGCAACGTGCCGTTCGTCATATCATGGAAACGGAATACCTGAACGCTCCGGGCGGGCTATCGGGCAATGACGATGCCGGGCAGATGTCGGCGTGGTACCTGTTTGCCGCGATGGGATTCTATCCTGTTTGTCCCGGTACACCGTATTATGTGTTGGCCAGTCCTTCGTTCCCCAGCCTTACGCTGCGCCTGGAGAATGGCAAGACATTTACGGTCAAAGCGCTGAATGCATCGGAAAAGAATATATATATCCAGTCGGCTACGCTGAACGGGAAACCGTATACATGCAACTACATCGCTCATCAGGATATCCTGAACGGAGGGGTAATGACTTTCGTGATGGGTGACGTGCCCAATAAGGAATGGGGTGTGCAGTCAGAGGATTGTCCACCAAACAGGATGGAATAAATAAGAAAACTGAATATAATGAAAGTAAAAACACTTTTAGTCGCCATCTGCGGGATCCTGTTGTTAGGAGCCTGCAACGCCCCGAAGAGTGGGGAAACTGTCTTTAATGTCCTGGACTATGGAGCCAAAGGCGACGGCATAACCGACGATGCCGCAGCCCTGCAAACGGCTATCAACACTTGCTCTCAATCGGGTGGCGGGATGGTTCTTATCCCATCAGGATACACCTTCCTGTGCAGTCCCTTCGAGTTGGCATCGTTTGTCAACCTCCATCTGGAACCGAATTCCCGTCTGCTTGCCAATCCCGACGAAGCCGTATATACCCTGAGCGCTTTCCGCGAAAACCGGGGCGAAGGTATGATGTGGATTCACGGCAAAGACCTGAAAGAAGTTTCCATCACCGGAACCGGAACCATCGACGGCAACGGTGTTGCTTTCATGGGAAAAGAACTGGAAGACTCGTACGAACTGAAACCCGTGACCGACTTTGACCCTCGTCCGCACGTACTGACACTGATCAACATTGAGAAAACAGTGATCCGCGACGTCACCATCTGCAACAGCGCCTACTGGACCGTTCATCTCATCGGCTGCAACGATGCTTCCATCGACGGCATCACCCTGCTGAACAACCTGAAGATACGCAACGGCGACGGCATCGACGTGGATCATTCCAAGAACGTACGCATTGCCAACTGCCACATAGAATCCGGCGACGATTGTATCTGTCTCAAAAATCGCCGGGAGTTCCAGGAATACGGCTCCTGCGAAGACATTGTGGTGACCAACTGCACGATGATTTCCCGTTCCTGCGCCATCAAGATCGGCTCGGAGAATATGGATAAGATCAATAATGTACTGTTCAACAACTGTATCATCAAGAACAGCAACCGGGGCATCGGCATCCAGAACCGCGACGAAGGAACCGTTACCAACGTGATCTTCTCGAACATGATCGTCGATTGCAAGTTCTTCTCCGATGTGTGGTGGGGAAAAGCAGAGCCCATCTACGTCACTTCTTACCCGCGTGCCATCGGCAACCACAAAGATGCCGGCTGGCGTTTCCCGAAAGGAGCTACGGAAGGCCGTTGCGGAGAGGTAAGCCGCATCTGGTTCACGAACATCAAGTGTACCAGCGAGAACGGTGTTTTTGTAGGCGGCGATACTCCCGAGAAAGTAAACCACATCTACTTTAAAGACGTAGATCTGTTGTTGCAGAAACGTACCGCCTACCCGGGTGGCATCTATGACAAGCGTCCCTGCAACGGCGAAGGTTTCGTTCACGACAAGACCTACGGTTTCTACTTAGATACTGCGTCCGACATCCGGATCAATGGTTGTACCATTGCCTGGGGCGATACCCGTCCGGATAATGCCGCCGAAGGGGTGAAGCAGAAGAACATCAGCCATTTAACGATCAACCCATAGAGCACACCATCATGAAACGACATCTCCTATTCATTGTATATATGCTGTGCGGAGTTGCTGTGTACTCCCAGCAATCGCCTGCGCAAACCGGCAACGCTGCTGTTCACAGGCAGATGACGCCCGAACAGGCGGGTAGCATCTACTATGCCTATCCCGATCCGTCCACTGTCTTTACTCCTGTGCCGAAAGGGTACAAACCTTTCTACATCAGTCATTACGGTCGCCACGGCTCCCGCTGGATGACAGAGGATGACCGCTACACGGAAATCATCGCTGTGTTCGACTCGCTGTACGTTTGTTCTGAGCTGACTCCTCTCGGCCTGGATGTGCGTGAACGCTTGCACAAGGTATGGGAAGATGCCGGCGGACGCAGTGGCAGCATCACTCCGCTGGGCGAACGTCAGCACCGGGAGATTGCCGAAAGGATGTATCGCAACTTCCCCGAGGTATTCCGTAAAGGTACTTACATCGACGCCCGCTCGTCTACCTCCCTGCGTTGCGCCATGAGTATGAGCTACTTCACCGAACGCCTGAAGGAACTGAATCCCGCCTTGCGCGTAGACCGTAGAGCGTACGATGAGTATATGGATTACATTGCCTATACCTCGCCCGAAGGCGAGAAGTTTGTTTCCGAGAAAACCCCCGCTCCCTGGAGATATGGTTTCCGTGACTTCGAGAAGAGAAATGTACGTCCGGAACGCTTGTTGGCTTCCTTGTTTACGAATCCCGGTGCCATCGAGAATCCGGATGCCTTCATGCGCGGACTGTATTGGATTGCCGCCGATATGCAGAATGTGGAGTTGGACTTGTCGTTCTATGATATCTTCGAATACGAAGAGCTGATCGGTGTCTGGAAAACGGTCAATGCCCGGATGTATGTATGCAATGCTGCCGCTCCGCTGAATAGCGGCTTGATGCCCCGTTGTGCCATTCCTTTGTTGAGTAATATCGTAGAAAGCGCAGAAAAGGCTATCGGGAAGGGTATTCCCACAGCCGACCTTCGCTTTGGGCACGACACGCATCTTATCCGCTTGCTTGCCTTGATGCAGGTAGAAGGATGCGCCAATCAGGAAGCTGATATGGAAAAGTTCCATTTGGCTTGGCAGGACTATAAAGTCTCTCCGATGGGAGCGAATCTGCAACTTATCTTCTTTCGCAACAAGAAGAATGATGTGCTGGTCAAGTTCTTATTGAATGAAAACGAAGTACGTCTACCGATAGATAGTACTACCGGCCCTTACTATGCGTGGGAGAAGGTGAAGGTATTCTTCAATCAGTCGTTAAAATAAGTGTAATACTTGTCTGCTAACTGTCAATACTCTATTTTTGTGAAAAAGTAATTCCAATATGACTGCCATAGAATATAAAGATTCGCTTTCACCACATCTTTTCTGGGATACCCGGAAAGAAGATTTCGTGCCGGACGAACATGCTTCCTTTATTGTAAAAAGAGTCTTGGAATATGGTTTGTTGAGCGATTGGCAGCAAACCAGGAAGTACTATGGTTTGAATAAAAAATCCCGTTAGCCATTTTCAGACCAACGTGATTTAAACTATTCAATCAGTTATGGAAAGACCAAAACACAAACTTGCGCAGATTATTGTCGTTAATCAAAGAATGTTCAAATTCAATCCTTTTTCTGCATCCAACTCCTTATCATTGTACTTGTAAGGTTGTGAAGATGTAACTATACCTTCCGCAAAAGACATTCCAAACGGATAGTAATGGTTAGTCTACACAACTGTACCGTTTATATTATTAGCTACTACACGATTATTTCTTTGGTGGTCGGTGAGGAAGAAATGATAGACATTGTTCTCAATGTGCCCGACATATGCCAATATTCTTTTCACCTTGCAAAAAAAATATTCAGGGAACCCTAAATAACAATTCATTACTCTGGAGAGTAGAACTCAAGATCAGTTTCGTCTTCATTTCTTATTATACCAATTTTTAGTGGCTTCATTTTATTTATTTCAATCGGGAATTGTGGATAGACAAGTTCTTCCTTTGATCTATCCTTTAGTATCCCTATTTGGCGTTTATAATCAGAAACAATGGGAATATAAAGAAATCTACTTTTCTTTATGTAATCATACAAATACTGTTTATATCCATCTGGAGATTTTAGAGCTTTGCCAAACAGATCTTTAAAAGCGGAGTTCCTATTTGATGAAAGCATCAAATCAATATTGGCAATTATTTGGCAGGTGTCTTCTCTTATAATCGATATTCCTCTGGAACAAAGTACCAATGTATCATTTCTATTCACCATTACGAAGCGCCCCATAATACCTGAATCATCCTCTGTATAATAGAGAGAATCCAAATCTAAAAAATGATAATACGTATTTGAACCTAGTATTCCATTTTTCCCGGATCTTGTAATAATGTCAAAATAGAAATTTATTGATTGTGGGCCTTCTGCGAATTTATCACAATTTATCTCTATATCATTGACTACACACATAGTAATCACTCCGATTTGAATTTTAATTTCATCATTGTGCTTTACTGGATTACAAGCAACAATACATGAAACTATAACTGCAAATAAAATTTTATTTCTTGCCATAGTATTCTCGGTAGATTGACTTTATTATATTCTGTTGTTCTTTAGGTAACTTTGAAAAGGTAGGATGTTTCATTTGAGCATCATAACACTTCCAATGAGTTTTAGTGGCATTACCCCATTTTTTTACTCCATGTCCCCAATATTCATGTACCCCTAAAAGATTCCAAATACTTTCAACAGTATATAAATCTGTAGAGTTCGAATCTCTGCCAACTGTTACACGAATTTCTCCATTATCCATTGTTGCAGCATTAAAACGAGGAGAATTGATCATTGGGCTTGGATTATTATAGCCTTTACCTATTATACTGTTCCCTCTCATGACGGATCTTTCTGATACAGAGACTTTGCCATTATATAACTTACTCATATCCAAATTAGGATCTGGAGATCTTTTAAGTACATCTGTAAAAATACTAGATTCCGCTTCTGGCGTAAGATCAACGTTTTTGATCTTTTCTGTTGTTTTATCTCCTTGAATGTCTTTGGAATTAGCAGTGCCATTCTTCGAGTTCTTGTCAAAAACCTCTTTGGTAGTAATAAAAATATCACCTGTAAATCCATATTCATCCACTCCTAAGAAAGTACCATCCTGTGAATAATAGGGAGAAGCCGATAAACCATTAAGATCTATATATTTCAATGGATTATTCACACAGTATGCATATAGAAAACCCTCTAAAAGCTATCACTACTTCAACTTTTCAATGAACCCCTTTCCTTGTTTGTTAAACACTCATGTTAACTCTCTCTGATTTCCAAAGATAGGATTTTTTCTTTTCAATTGATTTCATT
>JAVBVA010000087.1:0-7844 GCA_031554665.1 Bacteroides sp.
GATGTTAAAGATGTACATCTTATGCAGTACGAGATGTACATCTTATACAGTCAAAGATGTACATGTTATGCTGCATAAGATGTACATCTTTAACATCGACCCTCGGTGAGCTAAACTACCTACCTTTACGGCCATCACAAGCTTGCCCGTAGAGCAACGCGTGCTTGCATTACGGGAAGAATAACAATGTTCTGTTTTTTCACACTATATTTTTGGAAAATTCCATAAGTAGAGACTATCTTTGCGCAAGTGATCTTGTAAAGCAGTACAAATACGATGAGAAGCACATTCTTTATTCTTCTGTTTATTATCTATTCAGTCGATCTCTATTCTGTGTCGTTCAGGCACTTGAACATGGACGACGGACTTAGTGCACGCCAAGTGTTCAAAATAGAAAAAGACGCCAACGGCTATATATGGTTCTTTACCTATTTGGGAGTCGACCGGTATGATGGGAACGAGATTCGCCACTACAAACTCACCGACGGGTTGAAAGCCAAAGACTATGTTTTGTCGGGCACCCGCATGCAATGCGATCGTCAGGGAACTTTATGGATCATGCTAAAGAATGGAAAGCTGTATTCATACAACCGTTTTATGGATTCGTTTGTAGAGCAAGCCGATATCAACAGTTTCTTCCCGGAGCCTGTAATGCTGAACGATTTCTTATTCGACACCCAAGGAGGCATCTGGATCTGCTCTGCCATTGGAATCTATCATTTTGATCCGGCAACCAAGCAGCTTACGGCTGCCGGACTATCCGGTAAAATTGTAAATAGAATCGTACAAGGAGATGAAAAAAACTTCTATGCAGGAACCAACACCCAGCTTTTTCATCTTCAGAGAGATGCCAACGCCACGTCTTTCACCTCGGCCAACCGGATCGTATACCCTGCCCGGTCGCGCGTGGAATCGTTGTACTTAGATCGTCACCAACTGTTCGTAGGTACCTTCTCAGACGGTGCATTCAGGATCGATCTATCCACCAAAGAGGTAACTTCGTTCAGCTCCATCATACCTTCCGTGCCTATCCGCCCCATTGTCCCTGCTCATGACGGAACGGTATTGATTGGTGCCGATGGCACCGGCGTATACCGGTTGAACACAACCGACGGTAGCCTGGTGGAGCGTTATGTATCCGACGAAGACGACGAAGGCAGTTTGTGCAGCAATACCGTTTCCGATGTGTACGTAGATGATGACAACTATATATGGATCAGCACGTACTCCAATGGCATCAGTTATCTCGACCCTGAATATTCCGAAGTGCAATGGGTACGCCACGGCAACAACAATCCGAACTCATTGATATCCAACCATATCAACACCCTGCTCGAAGATTCCGATAAAGACATCTGGTATGGAACCAACAATGGCGTCAGTTACTATCATAAAGCATCGGGCAAATGGAAACACTTCCTGAACGATCAGGGGCATGTTTCGGGTGCCTCGGCCGTGATCCTGACGATGTGCGAGGATGCACAGAAAAACATCTGGGTAGGAGGATATGGTATCGGAACTACCTGTATCAACAAACGTACAGGCGAGGTTCGCCGGATGAAGCTACGCAGAAACAGTGAAGACGATGGAGTCTCGACCCAATATATTTTCTCCATCCGCGCAGTCGGCGACGAAGTATGGGTGGGAGGTATTGAGGGCGACCTTACCTGTTACAACGTACGGACAGGCGCTTATTCCTACTATCCGCTCGATTGTATCGGAGACATTGAATCGGGCAGTAACGGACAGTTGCTGATTGCCGCCTGCAACGGTCTGGCTATTCTGGATAAATCGACCGGAAAAATATCCCAGTACCAGAAGTTTGGCAATGAACCCTTGCAACACCCCATCCGTACGCTGCTACAGGCCTCCAGTGGAGATATCTGGTTGGCCACCGATGGCGAAGGGCTGATTCGTTTCCGTACGGACACCGGTGAAGCCGATCACTTCACGATGGCCGACGAAATCGATTCGAACTCAATAGGGAGCCTTGCAGAAGACGAGCAAGGAAATATCTGGTTCAGTACGGAGAAAAGTCTGTATTGCCTGAATATGCGGAACAAAAAGATCATCAACATGAACGACTTCCTGAAAGTCAAGTGGGGATATTACAATTCGGCGGCAGCTATCCGCTTGCATAATGGAAAGCTGTGTTGGGGTACCGCTAAAGGGGCAGTTACCTTTATGCCTATGTTCGACTTTGAAAAAGAAGAGAGCGCCCGTCTTATTTTTACCGACCTCAAACTGCACTACCAATCGGTTCGCCCCGATGCAGAAGGATCGCTTTTGAAGGCCGCCATTAACGAAACGGCTTCTGTCAACCTGCAATATGCACAAAATTCGTTCTCTATCGTCTTCTCATCCATCCGGTTCAGATACCCGCACACCATCCGGTATGAATACAAATTAGAGAACTTCAACAACAACTGGATACAAACCAACTCCATAGGTTCCATCGACTATACCAACCTCTCTCCCGGGAAATACGTTTTCCGGATCAGGGCCATCAATAAGTACACACAGAAAGTAGTGAACGAACGGTCTCTTGATATTGTGATCGGCCCTCCTTTCTGGGCTTCCTGGAAAGCCATAGTCATCTATTCGTTACTGGCTTGCGCACTTATTTACCTGCTGTTCCAATTAGGATGGAACAAGATCAACGAATACCGCGCCAAGGAAAAGGTACGTACATTCATCGATATTGCACACGATATACGCACCCCTATTACCCTGATCAAAGCCCCCTTGAGTGAGTTGAGCACACACGAAGAACTGAGCGAGCAGGGAAGAAGATCATTGGCGGTAGTTACGAAAAACGCAGAACGGCTGTTCTCGATGGTCACCCAGCTACTCGACCTGCAAAAGGCAGATGTAGGACTTGATAAGTTAACGGTAGCAGCACACGATATACCTATATATATAGAGGAGAAGATAAACGATTTCCGGATAGTGGCTATCCAGAAAGATATTGCCTTGCAGGTAGAGATTGCCCCCGGTTTCCCTAAAGTATGGTTCGACAAAAGCAAGATGGATAAGATCATGGACAATCTGCTGTCCAATGCCTTTAAATATACAGAAAAAGGAACTGTCCGGGTGAAGGTGGACTACCACAAGAACAAATGGAGCATCGAAGTGGGCGATACCGGTATAGGAATACCCGCTAAGGAGCAGAAGTATCTTTTCAAACCATTCTACCGGGCCCAGAACGCGGAAAACGGAAATGAGGTCGGCACGGGTATCGGTATGTTACTGATACGCCGGATGGTCAAGATTCATCAGGGAAAGATATCATTCAGCAGTGCGGAGCATGCAGGAACGACTTTTGTGCTCACTTTCCCACAAAAGCCGAAAGCATCGGTCATGGAAAAGGAAGAAGAGACTGCTTCAATAGTCGTTCCGGAAAGCACCCCTATATTCACCCCGACGGGGAAGAACCTGCTCTTGCTGGCCGAAGACGATGACGACATGCGTGAGTATCTTGTAGAGAGTCTTTCGAAAACATACGATGTGGTTTGTGCCACCGATGGTGGCAAGGCGTTGGAACTTGCCCGGGAGTTGAATCCGGATATTATTATCTCCGACGTGATCATGCCCATCATGCAAGGCGATGAAATGTGCCGGATATTGAAGTCTACCCTGGAAACCAGCCACATCCCGATTATCTTGTTAACGGCATTGAGCGAACGGGAAAATGTAATCCAAGGACTGGAAGCCGGAGCGAACGACTATATCTTAAAACCGTTCGACTTCTCGATCCTGAAAGTGCGAATACGCAATATCCTCCAGAGCAGACAGCACCTACGGGACACAGTACTCTCTGCCGATGCTGAAATAGTGGAAGAAGATTACGTAAGCCAACTCGACAAGGATTTTCTGAATAAGATCATGAGAATCATGGATGAACAATTAGCCAATCCGGAGTTCTCGGTCGATGACTTTTGCAGAGATCTGGGCATGAGCCGCAGCTCTACTTACTCCAAGTTAAAGACACTTACCGGCCAAAGTCCGGTCGACTTTATCCGTATCATCCGCCTGAACAAGGCAAAAGAACTATTGAAGTCAAAAGAATTCACCATCGGAGACGTATCTTCCATGACCGGATTTTCCGATCCCAAGTATTTCAGTACCTGCTTTAAGAAGCAGTTTGGGGTGAGTCCAAGCAAACTTTAAAGTTTATTTGAGCAAACACACGTGAAACAACAGATATCAAACCTTTTTTGTCTGTTTTTAAACCTCCCTCCCGGCAATACCCCGTAATTTGGCCGACGGAAATATTTAAAACAGCATATCATGGAAACATACGTAGGGGTTGATCTGGGAGGTACCAAACTACTGATCGGCGAAATAGACAACCGGGGGAATGTATTAAGGTATAAGAAATACGACTCCGGATTCTTCAATCAGCAAGCAGCATTCGAAATCATTAAGCTTTCGTTGGACGACTATATTCGGACAGTAGGCTGGGTAAGCGACAAACCGGTAGCGATGGGTGTCGGGCTGCTTGGCCGGGTCGATCCGGTTCAAGGTATCTGGCAACAGATCGATCCGGGGCGTACACAGACTATCTCCTTAGCCCAGGAACTTTCCGATCTGTATCAGATTCCCTGCTACATCGACAATGATGTGAAAAGCGCTACCAGAGCCGAACGCGTTTTTGGCTTTGGACAACTCTCCCGGAATTTTATCTATATCAATGTAGGAACAGGTATTGCCGCCGGTTGCGTAGTCAACGGCAAGCAGATCCGTGGCAGTCATTTCAACGCAGGCGAAGTGGGGCATACCCGTGTAGGCGTCCAGGTAGGAATAAAATGTGCTTGCGGACGTACAGACTGTGTGGAAGCCATTGCTTCGGGGCTCGGCATGGACAAGTGCGCCCGATTGTTGAGCGAGCAGTACGATACCAAACTCCGTATTCCTTCCGATAAAGGGGAACGCGTACTCGTCAGTGAGATCTTTTCATTAAGCCAGAAAGGCGATCCACTGTGCGTAAAGTTGGTAGAGAACGCTTCCGAAGCGTTGGCCAATCTCATCATGAACTCCGTACGGGTGACCGACCCCGATACAGTGATACTGGGAGGCGGAGTGGTATCTGACGGATATATGCACACCAAAGTAAAAGAGAAATTGAACCCCAGCACCATGCGTTTTGTCACCAACGGAGTGGTATTGACCAAGCTGAACGCCGACTTCATCGGCTTGCTGGGTGCTGGGGCTGTAGCCATGCGTCTGTAACGAATCATCAACTCAATAAATAGCATTATGAAAACACTTAGAACATGTATGGCGATAGCCTGTCTGCTCATTGTTTCGTGCGCCTTTGCACAGTCGAAAACCAAGAAAAACCCTTCGGAAAGCAAGAAGGTAATCATCGCTTATGTTACTTCCTGGAGCCGCATCATGCCCGATCCGGCCTATATGACTCATATTAACTATGCCTTCGGACATGTCAGCGAAACCTTCGATGGGGTAGGCATTGCCAACGAAGGACGGTTGAAAGAAATCACAACCCTGAAAACCCTGAACCCGGATCTGAAGATATTGCTCTCCATCGGTGGCTGGGGTAGCGGCCGGTTCAGCGAAATGGCGGCCAGCGACAACTACCGCAAACTCTTTGCCAAGGACTGCATGCGTGTAGTCAAGGAGTACAATCTGGATGGTATCGATATCGACTGGGAATATCCCACCAGCAAAGCAGGCAACATCTCGGCTTCGCCCGACGATACGAAGAACTTCACCCTGATGATGAAAGAGATACGGAAAGCCATCGGTAAAAAGAAGCTGCTGACACTTGCCACCGAAGCAGGTGCGCATTACATTGATTTCAGAGCCATCGACCCGTATATCGACTTTGTCAATATCATGTCATATGATATGGCCGGAGCCCCACAACACCATTCCGCTTTGTACCGTTCGGAAAGAGCCGGATACATCACAGCGGAAGAAGCAGTGAATGCACATCTCGAAGCCGGAGTACCTGCCCATAAGCTCACCATGGGGATGCCTTTCTACGGTCGTGGCACAAAAGAACTCGGCAACTTCATGGATTACAAGAAAGTACCTTATATAGATGGTTATTCATTCAAGTGGGACGATGTAGCTAAGGTTCCTTACTTAGCCGATGCCGACGGCACCCTTGTACTGGGATATGAGAACATACAGTCATTAGCCATCAAGTGCCAATACATCATCGACCGCGGTTTGCTGGGCGGCATGTACTGGGACTATGACGGCGACAACGAAGCCGGTGACCTGCGCCGTACGGTTCACAACATACTGATCAAAAACAAGTCGGTAGAAGAAGCTTCGGCCGTCAACAAAGTACTTGTTCTCAGCGAAGTAGGCGGAGGACACGGTCCATTCACCGAAGCCGGATTGAAATGGTTGGCCAATATGGGGAAAGTCATGAACTTCGAAATGACGGTTATCAACCGCCCCACTCCCATCACCGAAGAGTACCTGTCACAATTCAAAACCATCATCCAATTAGATTATCCTCCTTATACTTGGTCCAAAGAAGCCGAACAAGCCTTCACGAAGTACATTGACGAAGGACGCGGCGGCTGGGTAGGTTTCCATCATGCTACGCTGTTGGGCGAATTCGACGGCTATCCGATGTGGCAGTGGTTCTCCGACTTTATGGGAGGCATCCGTTTCAAGAACTACATCGCTCCGTTGGCCGATGGCAAGGTGGTAGTAGAAGATAAAACACACCCGGTCATGCAAGGAGTACCTCCCTTTTTTATCATCCCCGATGACGAATGGTACACCTTCGACAAAAATCCACGCCCCAACGTGAAAGTATTGGCTACGGTCGATGAGTCCTCTTATCAACCTGCTTCCGATATCAAAATGGGTGATCATCCCGTGGTATGGGTGAATGAAAGTAAAGCGGCCCGTAATGTTTACTTCCTGATGGGGCACAGTAAAAAGTTATTTCAAACACCCCAGTTTCTCGTAATGTTCAAGAATGCGATTAATTGGACCATGGAAGGAGAGAAATAATAGAATTCAAACCTTTTTTGTCGATTCTTCAACCTCTTTTCCTCATTCGGAATATAGTTTTGCAGCACAATAGGAACATATATATATACAATCTCACATTTAATTTATTTAAAAATTTAATTACTATGATTAGACAAACATTGCTCTTTGCGTCACTTCTTTTCTGCATGCTGCTTAGTCCGCATCAGATGACGATGGCGCAAACACAGGTTGCAAAAGGCCTCGTAGTGGACGTAGAAGACACACCCCTTCCGGGCGTGAGTATCTATCCCAGAGACCGTGTGAACTATACATACGCAACCAGCGAATACGTGGATGGTGGTGATATCAAGTATCCCGAATCTTACCGTAACTGGTTAACACTTAATGATTTTATTTAATTCTAATGCTAATGGGAAAGTTATGCAGATTACATCTCCTTTTGTTGGCTTTGTTGCTACCGGGAGTGTCCTTCGCACAAGATCTTTTTAAAGTGCAAGGTTGTGTTACTGACGAGCAGAATGAGCCGCTTATCGGGGCTACCGTGCAGACTAAAGGCAAGTCGCAAGGCACGATAACAGATAGCAGGGGCAACTATGTTTTGTCGGGAGTTCTCAAGGGTTCAACCTTGGTATTTTCGTATATCGGCTACAAGTCGAAAGAAGTAAAGGCAACATCTACTTCTCTTAATGTTGTTATGGAGCCGGATGATGAGATGCTCGATGAAGTGGTTGTCATCGGCTATGGCCAGCAGCGTAAGGTGACGCTGACGGGTTCTGTCTCCAACGTGGGTGGTAAGGAACTTCTCAAATCGCCAGCTGCATCGCTTGGTAACAGCCTTTCGGGTAAGCTCCCGGGCCTCC
>JAVBVA010000090.1:0-33318 GCA_031554665.1 Bacteroides sp.
CACGTCGTAGCACCGTCACAACACAAACACAAAATAAAACACGACAAAACTACTATGCAATCTTACCTGTCTATGCCAGGGAGACATAAGTACCAATCACGAATATTCACATACACATAATGGGCGTCAGGTTGATTTGCACTTTATAAACAAATATCTTTTTATATTTGTTTATTTCCTATATGTTAATAAAAACAAAAAACCCTTTATTGAATGCCTCTTTCACGGAGTTTCAGCTGCCAATTCCATGCAGAACGTAAAGTATCTTCAATGGACTCTACCGCTTTCCAGCCTAATTCTTCGTTGGCAAATTGAGGGTCGGCCCAAACCTGTTCGATATCTCCGGCACGACGTCCTACAATCTGGTAGTTCAACTTCACTCCTGTAGCTGCTTCGAAGGCATGGATCAATTCCAGTACTGACATACCGCGTCCGGTACCCAAATTGAACACTTCTACTTTCTCTTTTTGCTTCTTCTCCAGAATCCTTTGGATAGCAATCACATGCGCTTTGGCAAGATCGACTACATTGATATAGTCACGAATACAAGAACCATCAGGCGTATTGTAATCATCTCCAAACACACTCAGTTTCTCGCGGATACCCATCGCAGTCTGTGTAAGGAACGGAATCAGGTTCTGAGGTACTCCATTAGGCAATTCGCCCAGCAATGCTGTAGGATGCGCTCCTATCGGGTTGAAGTAACGTAACAGAATAGTACTGATCGGCGATCCCGAAGCAACTGTATCGCATACAATTTCTTCGTTAATCTGCTTGGTATTCCCATAAGGGGATTCTGCTTTCTTGATAGGTGCTTTTTCGGTCACCGGCAGTATATCGGGCTGCCCATAAACCGTACAGGAAGACGAAAAGACTAATCCTTCCACTCCATGCTTAGGCATCAACTCAAGAATATTTATAAGGGAAACAAGATTGTTGCGGTAATAAAGCAAAGGTTTCTGAACAGATTCACCTACGGCCTTACTGGCGGCAAAATGAATAATAGCCTTAATTCCTTTGTATTTAGTAAACAAGGCATCGAGCCCTGCATAATCCAGACAGTCTAATTGTTCAAAGATAGGGCGAACTCCTGTAACCTGCTCTATGCTGTCTATCACATTGGCGTTAGAGTTAGAGAGATTATCGATCGCGATTACTTCGTATCCGCTATTTTGAAGTTCAACCACAGTATGAGAACCGATATAGCCGGTACCCCCTGTTACTAAGATTCTTTCTTTCATATAATTAATACAGTCTGTAGCTTTGATTATCTTACCTGTGCAAATATAGATAAAATAATATCAATCATCGCAAGAAAAAAAGAAAAATGAAGATTTTCTTAACAAATAAAGCATCGAAGTAAGGATTTAAAACATTTATTAACTATTTAATTCCTTAATTCGATGCTCTTAGATGTTCGATGAGCTATTTAAACAACGCCCGAAAAGCCCATGAATGCCATGGCCAGCAACCCGGCGGTTATCAAAGCGATCGGCGTTCCTTCCATTCCTTTCGGTATTTTAACCAGACTCATCTGTTCGCGCAAGCCGGCAAACAGCACCAGGGCAAGTCCGAATCCAATGGCGGTAGAGAAGGCATAAACTACTCCGGTAAGCAGATCGTAATCCTTTTGAATAACAAGAATAGCCACACCCAATATACAGCAGTTGGTGGTAATCAACGGAAGAAACACACCCAACGCCTGATACAAAGCAGGCGATACTTTTTTAAGGATGATTTCCACCATCTGTACCAATGCCGCAATAACCAGAATGAACGTAATGGTTTGCAGATAGCCCAATCCGAAAGCATCGAGCATATATTTCTGAATCAAAAACGTCACAATTGTAGCAATGGTAAGCACGAATGCAACAGCCGCACTCATACCCAATGCAGTATCTACTTTCTTGGACACCCCAAGAAAAGGACAGATTCCCAGGAATTGTGACAATACGATGTTATTCACAAAGATGGCCGAGATAAATATCAATATATATTCCATAATCTTAATTATATCTGTTTATTATGCCTTTTTAAAACTATTGATCAAAGCAATGAGATAACCCAACGCAATGAATGCACCCGGTGCCAATACAAAGACCAACATTCCATACTCTTCGGGAAGGATAGACAAATTGAATATCTTGCCTGTTCCCAGAAATTCACGAGCTGCTCCCAGTAAAGTCAATGCCAATGTAAAACCAAGTCCCATCCCTACCCCATCAAACATAGAGGATACGGCACTGTTTTTGGCAGCAAATGCTTCTGCACGCCCTAACACAATACAGTTTACCACAATCAATGGAATGAAAAGGCCCAGTGTTGCATATAGTCCCGGCACGTATGCTTTCATGACCATCTCCAACAGGGTAACGAAAGAGGCGATTACCACAATAAACGAAGGTATGCGCACCATATCCGGTATCAGATTCTTAATCAGAGAAATAACTACATTAGAGCAAATAAGCACGAACATGGTGGCTAATCCCATTCCCATACCATTGATAGCAGAAGAAGTAGTACCCAGTGTAGGACACATACCCAACAGGAGCACAAACGTAGGATTTTCTTTGATAATCCCGTTCATCAATACTTTAAAGTTATTCATATCTTATACTCCTTTCTTAATTAGCTGATTCAACTTTTTGTGTGGCACCGGTAGTGGTATTTCCTTTGTAAGCATTATACGCATTGTTGATGGCATGAAGGAAAGCACGCGACGTGATTGTCGAAGCGGTGATTGCATCTACCGTTCCGCCCTGATCCTTGGTCACCTTGAGTTCGCCGTCGGCCGGACTCATACCTACAATATTCCCTTTGCCTCCTGCTTTAAACCAGTCGGCTGCTTTCGAACCCAACCCAGGAGTTTCCGAGTGAGCCAGCAATGAGTAGTTATAGATTTTGCCTTGTGCATCGAAGCCTACCAACACCTTTAGTTCGCCCGAAAATCCGTTAGACTTTGATTCCACAGCGGTACCTATCCATTCGTCGTTGTTTTTGGCCGGATAGATGATGAAGTCAACGAACTTCTTGCCATCCTTTTCACTGAAGATGGTATCGCATTCTTTGGTGGGATCATTGGTGAATTCAGGAAGCACTTGCTTCAAAGCTTCGTTCAATGTTTTGGCATTGGCGGCTTCGATAGGTTCTTTGGTGAGTTCATTCACATAGGCCAGTAACGCTACCGAAATAGCTGTCACTCCGGTGAGCACCAGGAGCATATTCTTTAAAGACGATTCTAACTTTTTCATTTTTTCTTTGCTACCTCCCCAAAGCGTTTTGGTTTACAATAGGTATTAATCAACGGTGTGAATGCGTTCATGATGAGAATGGCAAACGACATACCTTCGGGATAGGCTCCGAACAGACGGATCACTACCGTGAGCAAACCGATGCATATACCATATATTAACATGCCGTTTTTGCTCATCGGAGACGTCACATAGTCGGTAGCCATAAAGATAGCACCCAGCATCAAACCTCCCGAAAGCAATTGCACTAACGGATTGACATAGATTTCAGGGTTTACCAGATACATGATACCCGAGAATACGAACACTGTTGCAATGATAGATACCGGGATATGCCAGGTGATGATTTTCTTCCATAACATATATACCAGTCCGATGATCAAGGCCAACGCACTTACTTCGCCCAGGCAACCGCCATTCTGGCCGATCAGCAAAGAGAGTGAGTCGGGAAGCTGATCGAGCGACACACCCTGAACACCGTTGATCACACCTTTCATGATAGCCAGCGGGGTAGCTCCGGTGGTAGCATCGGTATAAGCGGTGAGCTGTCCTACTACCGGCCAGGAAGTCATCTGCACAGGGAACGACAATAACAGGAACACACGTCCTACCAATGCCGGATTGAACGGGTTGTTACCTAGCCCTCCGAACGACATCTTCCCTACTCCGATAGCAAACAGGGCGCCAAGGATGATGATCCATACAGGCAGGTTGGAAGGAAGATTGAAAGCCAGTAACACACCGGTAATAACAGCCGATCCGTCGCAAACGGTCGTTGTATCTTTTTTCAGCAGATACTTCGCAATGGCCCATTCGAAGAAGATACAGGCAGCCACCGATACTGCCGTAACCACCAAAGCGCCCACTCCAAAGAACAGAAGTGACACGATAAAAGCGGGGGCTAATGCGATAAGCACGCCGTACATATTTTTTTGTACACTGTCGCCGCTATGTACGTGGGGCGACAAGGATACTATCAGTTTATTTTCCATACTTCGTAATTATTTAGCTTGACGTGCACGAATCATAGCGCCCACCTTCGCTTTGCCCAAGCGGCAGTAGTCGAGCAACGGACGACTGGCCGGACAGGTAAACTGGCACGAGCCGCATTCGATGCAATCCATGATATTCTCTTTCTCCATTCTTTCAAAATCCCCGTTTTCCGACAAAGCCGAAAGCAAGTAAGGCTCTAATCCCATCGGGCAAGCAGATACGCATTTGGAGCAACGGATACAGTTTTGAATCTCTCCGCGACGGGCTTCTTTCTTATTCATTATCAGAATACCCGAGCTACCTTTGGTCATCGGCACATCGGTATTGACCAGCGCCTTACCCATCATCGGGCCACCACCGATCACCTTTCCGGTATCTTCGGGCAGGCCACCACAAGCATCGATAAGCTGTCCCAATGGAGTACCGATACGTGCCAGGAAGTTCGACGGCTTGGCAACCGACTTACCCGTCACGGTGATTACACGCTCAAACAGCGGTTTGTTTTTCTGCACAGCCTGATAAACGGCAAAAGCAGTACCCACATTCTGCACCACAGCACCGGTTGAGATAGGGAGTTGCCCGCTACCTACCTGACGACGGATAACGGCATCGATCAACTGCTTTTCGCCTCCTTGCGGATATTGCACTTTCAAAGCAACCACCTCGATACCGGCATACGAAGAAGCGATCTTCTTCATCAGTTCAATGGCATCAGGTTTATTGTTTTCAATGCCAATAAATGCCTTGTTTACTTTCACTGCTTTCATCAACAGCGAAACACCCACCATGATTTCTTCGGCATGTTCCAGCATAAGCTGATGGTCGGAAGTCAGATAAGGCTCACATTCTACTGCATTGATTATCACACATTCGGCCTTGGCCGTAGGAGGAGGCATCAGCTTCACCTGTGTAGGGAAACAAGCGCCACCCAATCCGACGATACCGGCTTCGGTAATTTTCTTTACGATCTCTTCGGAAGTCAGACTACATTCCTTCACCAGTTCCGGAGTCCGGTCAATGGCCTCTTCCCATTCATCTCCTTCCACATCAATAAAGATGGCAGGGCGGGCATAGCCGCTTGCATCGACAATCGAATCGATTTTGGCAACTTTTCCACTCACGGACGAGTGAATGGCTGCAGAAACAAAACCGGCAGCTTCGGCAATCCGGGTACCTACCTTCACTATATCGCCCTTGGCTACTACCGGTTTGGCCGGTGCGCCGATGTGCTGGCCCAGCATGATTACCGCTTTTGCAGGAATCGCCGCTGTGATGATAGCTTGATTGGCTGATAGCTTATTTTCGTGTGGATGAACACCACCAATTGAAAATGTCTTCAACATACTATGTTATTTTTGGCTGTTTGTTATTCGGTTACTGCCTCTGCTTTCGGCTTACGGGCAGGAAAATTCAACTCTATAATGGTATTCTGCGGACATACTTCCACGCACTTGCGGCACGACTTACATTTATTGAAGTCGATGTACGCCAGGTTGTTTTCCAACTTGATGGCTTCGTACGGACAAGTTTTCACACACTTTCCACAACCGATACAGCCTACCGAACATGCTTTACGCGTTGCGGCACCTTTATCCTTGTTGATACAAGAGATGTACACACGTCGCGACTTCTTTCCTTGCGGACGGATTTCGATGATCGACTTCGGACAAGCTTTCACGCAAGCGGCACAAGCGGTACACTTGGCTTCGTCTACTTCCGGAAGTCCGGTTTCAGCATTCATGTGAATGGCATCGAACTGACACGCCACGACACAGTCGCCACACCCCAAACATCCATAACTACAACCTGTCTCGCCACCATAAAGGGCAGCAGCGATAGCGCAACTCTTTGCACCATCGTAAGAGTTGGTACGCGGACGGTTGGCGCAGGTTCCATTACATCTCACCACCGCAACCATCGGTTCGGCAGTCGTAGCATCCAATCCCAGGATGGAAGCTACCTGTGACATCACTGCCTGTCCGCCCACCGGACATAACTTTCCGTCAAGCGAACCAGCCTTCACACAAGCATCAGCAAATCCGTTACATCCCGGATAACCACATCCTCCACAGTTGGCTTGAGGCAATACCTCGTTTACCTGGGCAATCCGCGGATCTTCGTACACGGCAAATTTCTTGGAAGCTGCATACAGGATGGCTGCCAGAACCAACGCAAGGACTCCCAGAGAAATTACTGCAATCAGAATCAAATTCATAATTTAAAATATATTATAATGGTTTCATTTTTTCTCTATCCGAAACGAGAACTTCCGTTTCAGACGCTCTCTATTCACCCATATTACCAAATAACAGGGTGCAAGAACGGAAAGCGAGATGATTCCCGCAGCAAGTTCGTCGCGCAACCAAGCCATAGATATAAAGAGAGAAAGTAGTAACATGACAAACGGCAACACAAAGGCCAGTAACACAGCTTGCATCCCCATAGATGTTTCGCCGATTACCACCACCTGGTCACCTATATTATATTGACCCGATGAATCAATAACATCGATTATCTTTTCTTTACTGTCGGACGAGGCACAATGCCCCTTGGCACTGCATGATGCACAAGCCGAAGTCTGAACGATTCGCACAGAGATATGAGAACCGGATATGTTTTCCACTACACCTGGATGTTTTATAGTATCAGCCATTTTGCAAACTACACATTACAAATCGCGGCAAAATTAAGCAATTATTAGAAACCGCAAACGATTCATCTGTTTTTTCTATTGTAAAAATTGCTCTTTCGACCGAAAAAAACAGAAAAGGATGGCTATACCATCCTTTTTAACACTTTATGTTCGCTGAGAGCAGATGCTTACCATTTGTAATTGATACCGAAGCTCAACAGCTCTTTTACCTGAAAATAGCTATCACCGTTGGAGGGTTTAGCACTATCGTCGAAGCGGGTATGTACATACAGCTTTGTCGAAAGATAGCGGTTCAACACAAAATTAAATGTGTTCTCCCATTCCAAACGTACCCATTTATAATTGGTGAGATAGTTCATACGTGACTCCAAAGTAACGGACGGAATGATAGTCCACGTCAGTGTAGGCTGTACTTGCGAACCGAAGTCATTCTTGGAAGTTTGCCCCTCTTCCAGACCAAACTTGGTTTCGTCTACCTTGTCATTGCCTATATAGCGGAGGTTGTATGTCAAAGGAGCAATGAATACCGACAGGTTGTATTTCTTTTTCTTCACCTTGAAGTCCATACCGACACTGACTGTAAGATCGGCAGGCGACAGGAAAGACGACACCAATGTTTCGTTATTGGCTTTGTAACCATTGAAGAACTGGGTCTTGAACTCGGAAGAAATGGTATAGTACCAATTGGCAGCTGCCTGTACACCGAGTTTACTGTACAATCGAAGTTGGTCGGTATTGAACAGATAGTCGTGGTATTGGTCCGACGGAGTGGAGTTCAGTCCGATTTTCGTTTCAAGCATGTTTTCGAATACCACTTTTTCTTTGTCATTGTAATTGGCATACAATTGCAGATTGAACAGGATGGCATTATTGCTCTCCCCTCCTTTGTACCAGTTATCCGAAATATAACTTTGCGTCATTTGTAACGAACCATTACCGCCCGTCAACCACCAGTTGGGTTTTTTTATCCTCAGATTAGCCTTTCCCACATCGGCAGTCGCTTCTTCCGCCTGAAACAGGTTCACCACTTTTGCCTTAGGCGATATTTCGGGCTTAATATCTTCGCGAAATGCCTGACGGCTCATGATCTGGTCTTCGGTACTCCGAATCAGTTCCGGGTTGCTCAGATAGATAGCCATTAAGGCTTTGTTCACAATCTTAGTCGAACGTTCGGCAGTGGTAAACTCACTCATATCTAACTGAAACAACGAATCATTTTTGTATGTCAGCTCACTCACCGGTTTCGGAGCCCATTTCATTGTAGTAAGCTCATCGATAGGCGAATAATAATAGGCCAACGGGGTAAAAAGCCGATAATACTCCGGATAGTCGGGGATATAACGAGGCGGCACAGCCGGATCATTCAGGTATGCTAACTGCCCTATATATTTCTCGTAAAGAATGGACACGGTGTCCACACGGGGTATATCTCCACTCATATCCAACTTCAAAAGCAAATAATCTTGCAAGAAACGGGATAGGGTATCTGCTTTAACCTGTTGTTTTTTCGAGATGGTTTCATGTGTATTCTGTGCTACAACAACTGAAGAAGAAACCATCACTAACACCATTGACAAAATGTAAAACTTCTTCATAATCCTAATAAACAATTTGTCTGCAAATCTACACTAAATAATTAAAATTTCATAGTTTTATGTATAGAAAAGCTTTTTTCAGGGACGAATCAAACAAAGTATTTCTGATTTGAATCAAACGGATAAGAAACGATTAGAATAGGGCTAACTCCTAATTACATTAACCCGTTGGCGGAATTAAAGCGTTCTTCATCGGAGAAGCAGATCGCTATACATTAAATGAATTGAATCGATGCTCGTAGATCAAGCTACCGGTACTCGTAGAGGGAGCAACCTTTACTCACCGAGGGTCAATGTCAAAGATGTACATCTTATGCAGCATAACATGTACATCTTTGACAGTATAAGATGTACATCTCGTACTGCATAAGATGTACATGTTTAACATCGATGGTCGGTGAGTAACATAAGTTAGGTCGTAGACTAACGCATGCTTGCTCTAAGAGGAACATAAACTAACATAGAAAGGATGAATTTGCAGGGTAAAGAACATCGGTTAATTCCGCCAACAGGTTCAAATGATTCATCAAAAAACGAAACTTTCGTATATTCGCTTTTTTTACTTGGATTACTCATTATTTATCATTTTCTTTGTAGAAACATTATTTTTATCTATATGAGAAACAAGACATTCTCCCTCCAAACAGTTGCTAAAAAAATGCTTCAACTTTGTCTGACAGGAGCCATCCTACTGGGATTTGCCGCTTGCAAGCAGAAGCAAAGTGAACCTTCTGTTGTTCAAAATGAAGAGGTGCAAACAGAAGAAAAACTACTCAGCCCGCTGGAAGCAGGCGAAGTGTTCTGCAAAGACAAAAATCCTTTCGGAGAAACCATCGAACTGACCGGCGAGAACATAGAAACAGACTCTGTTATTTTCAAAGTATCCGAAACCCGGATGTTAGTTCGCGACAACTGCCTGATTGTGAAAAACAGGTATGGAGAACAACCGTTTATGCGATTCGAACTACCCAGCATGAAACTTCTTGGTTTCTCCGGCCGCATGGGATCGGGACCTGACGAATTTGTATCGCCTACGCTGTGCCCTTCGACCGATCCGGACTGCTTATGCTATGCCCTCGAACTAAGCAATCAGAAGATGTATCGCTATGAAAAAGATGGCCAATTGGTGTACGAAAATATAAAGCTGACAGAGGGAAGCCCAAAAAACGATTTCAGCTTAGAAGCCGCACAGATAGCACCCGGAGATTTCATGTATGTACGCAACAGCAAAAGTGGGAAAAGCATATTCCGGTCGACTCAAACAGGAGATAGTGTTTCCGTGCGCGAAGTATTCAGTCTGGGACTGAACCCGAAGCGCACCTCCTGGACAAGCTACATCGGCGATTTTGTTGCCAACCCCAAACAAAACCGGATGGCTTACGCATACAAATACTTCAAGATGATCAAGTTCATGGATCTGGAAGGAGAAACCGTCCGGACAATCAACTTTGAGAAAGAAGAATTCGACGAAAGCACCACCTACAAGATCGACGGACTCGACCAGAACGTAACGCATTACTGGGGCGCTTGTGCCGGCGAAGAGTATGTGTACTTCCTGTACAGCGGACGCACCCCGGTAACTGTCGGCCGGGAAATCAGCAAACAGCAATGTTATATCTTTGTCGAACAGTACGACTGGAACGGCAATCCCATCCATCGCTACCGGTTAGACCGATGGGGTTACTTCACTGTCGACGAGAAAAACAAGCAGATCTATATTGCATCTACTTCGGACGACGATCCGTTTTTTGTATTCCGGTTGGCAGACGAATGAAATGAAGTGTGATTGGTACATTTTATAATTTTGTTCCTCAAAATAATTTCTACTTGCTCATTAATTTGTATATTTGCGCTCTTTAAGGCTATATTGATTTCCTTAGAATTCACTTCATAGTAAAAATAATTAAAACAGTTATAGCTGTGGGAGAAACAAAGTATATTTTCGTCACCGGTGGTGTGGCCTCTTCACTGGGAAAAGGCATTATCTCTTCATCCATCGGTAAGTTGCTGCAAGCAAGAGGTTATAATGTAACCATCCAAAAGTTTGATCCGTATATCAACATTGACCCGGGCACGCTGAACCCTTATGAACATGGAGAGTGCTATGTAACCGTAGACGGCCACGAAGCCGATCTCGACTTGGGGCACTACGAACGTTTCCTGGGCATAGAAACTACAAAAGCCAACAACATCACGACAGGTCGTATCTACAAAAGTGTAATCGACAAGGAACGTCGGGGCGACTATTTGGGAAAAACCATTCAGGTGATTCCCCACATCACGGACGAAATCAAGCGGAACGTGAAGATGCTGGGAAGCAAATATAAATTCGACTTCGTAATCACCGAAATCGGAGGAACCGTGGGCGATATCGAATCGCTTCCTTACATAGAAAGTATCCGCCAGCTGAAATGGGAATTGGGAAATAATGCAGTGTGTGTACACCTGACGTATGTCCCCTATCTGGCTGCTGCCGGCGAACTGAAAACCAAGCCGACCCAACACTCGGTAAAGGAACTACAGTCAATGGGAGTACAACCGGACATTCTGGTGCTCCGCACCGAGCACGACCTGAGTCTGAACCTACGCAAGAAAGTAGCATTGTTCTGCAACGTAGCCGAGAATGCAGTCGTTCAGTCGATCGATGCACCCACCATCTACGAAGTACCTTTGCTGATGCAAGCACAGGGGCTGGACGAAACCATCCTGCAAAAGATGGGCCTCCCCGTAGGCGAACGCCCCGATCTGGGCCCGTGGAAAGAGTTCCTGAACCGCCGCGCTAATGCTACAAAAGAAGTTACAGTTGCACTGGTAGGTAAGTATGTAGAACTGCAGGATGCCTATAAGTCGATACTCGAAGCACTTTCGCAGGCAGCTACCTACAATGACCGCAAGTTGAAGATCGAATACGTATCTTCCGAACGGTTGACTCCAGATAATGTCGAAGAACAATTAGGCAATGTAGACGGAGTCGTTATCTGCCCGGGATTCGGTTCAAGAGGCATCGAAGGTAAGTTTACGGCTGCCAAGTTTACACGCGAGCATGATATACCCACCTTTGGAATTTGCTTGGGCATGCAATGCATGAGCATCGAATTTGCCCGCAATGTATTGGGTTACAGTGATGCCAATTCGATCGAGATAGACGAAAAAACACCGCACAACATCATCGACCTGATGGAAGAGCAGAAAGCCATCACCAATATGGGTGGTACCATGCGTCTGGGAGCATTCGAATGTGTATTGAAAACCGATTCGAAAGCTTATGAAGCTTACCAACAGGAACACATTCAGGAACGCCATCGTCATCGCTACGAATTCAATAACGAATACCGTACGCAATTCGAAGAGGCCGGAATGAAGTGTACGGGAATCAACCCGGAATCCGATCTGGTGGAAATCGTCGAGATCCCTACCCTCAAATGGTACATCGGTGCACAATTCCATCCCGAATACAGCAGTACCATCCTGAAGCCGCATCCCTTATTCATTTCGTTCATCAAGGCGGCTATTAGTAAATAAGAATAATAACAAACAGCAATCATGGATAAAAATACCGTTACCGGTCTTGTATTAATAGGTTTATTACTCATTGGATTCACGTATTTCAGCCGCCCGAGTTCGGAGCAACTGGAAGCACAAAAGAAATACTACGACTCTATCGCTTTGGTACAACAACAGCAAGAAGAACTGAAAGCCAAAGAAACTGCCGCTCTGGCCAACGAACAGACAAAGGTTGTGGCCGACTCTGCTTCACTTTTCTTTCAGGCGCTGCAAGGAACAGAGAACTTTACTAAAATCCAGAACAACCTGGTAGAGATTACACTCTCCAATAAAGGAGGACGCGTATATTCGGCTATGCTGAAGGAATACAACGGACAGGACAAAAAACCGATTGTATTGTTCGATGCCGATGACATGGCGATCAACTTTGATTTCTACAAAGTAGGGCAAACCATTCAGACAAAGAATTATTATTTTGATGTAGTGAACCGCACGGATAGCAGCACCACAATGCGTCTGTCGGCCGACGATGCCAGCTACATCGACTTTACGTATACGCTGAAACCGGATAGCTACTTAGTAGGCTTCACCATCCGTGCTACCGGAATGGGAGATAAACTGGCATCGACCAATAAATTGGTAAATATTGAATGGCATCAGCGCGCCCGCCAACAGGAAAAAGGATTCACGTATGAAAACCGTCTGTCCGAGCTGATGTACAAGATCAGCAACGACGATACAGATAATCTTTCGAATGCCAAAGATGACGAAAAAGAGGTGGCAGGAAACCTGGACTGGATCGGCTATAAGAATCAGTTCTTCTCTTCCGTATTTATAGCAAACCAGGATTTCGAGAATGTCAAATTAAAATCGAAAACCGAAAAGCAAGGAAGCGGATATATCAAGGATTACTCATCGTCTATGAGCACCTTCTTTGATCCTACCGGTCAGCAGGCTACCGATATGTATTTCTATTTCGGCCCGAACCATTACAAAACGCTGAAAGCATTGGACAAAGGGCGTGACGACAAATGGGAACTCGACAATCTGGTATACTTAGGATGGCCCGTCGTTCGCCTGATCAACAAATACATCACGATCAACGTGTTCGACTGGTTGAGCGGATGGGGACTGAGCATGGGTATCGTACTGCTGATACTCACTATTTTGGTGAAAATAGTAGTATACCCAGCCACTTGGAAAACGTACATGTCATCGGCCAAGATGCGTGTGCTGAAACCGAAAATCGACGAGATCAACCAGAAATATCCGAAACAGGAAGATGCGATGAAAAAGCAGCAGGAAGTCATGGGACTTTACAGCCAGTATGGCGTAAGCCCGATGGGCGGTTGCTTACCGATGTTGCTCCAATTCCCTATCCTGATGGCTTTGTTTATGTTCGTGCCGAGCGCTATCGAACTTCGCCAACAAAGCTTCTTGTGGGCCGACGACCTCTCGACGTACGATGCGGTTATCAACTTCCCGTTCCATATTCCGTTCTTAGGTAGTCACCTGAGTTTGTTCTGCTTACTGATGACAGTGACCAATATCTTGAATACGAAGTACACTATGCAGCAACAAGACAACGGTTCGCAACCGCAAATGGCTGCCATGAAATGGATGATGTACCTGATGCCGGTTATGTTCCTCTTTGTGTTGAACGACTTTCCTTCGGGATTGAATTATTACTATTTCATTTCGACATTAATCAGCGTCATCACTATGATCGTTCTCCGCCGTACAACGGATGAGAAGAAGTTACTGGCCTCACTGGAAGCCAAAAAGAAAGACCCGAAAACGATGAAGAAGACCGGTTTTGCCGCTCGTCTGGAAGCCATGCAGAAACAGCAGGAAGAACTCTCCAAACAACGCACGAACCAGAAAAAGTAATCATTCGTTTTAGCTATTATAAGCCGGGCAAATTTAGTTTGTCCGGCTTTCTTTTCCTTTAATACCACCATTATAGAATGAAAACAAAATATACTACTAAAGAAATCTGGACCATCGCCTACCCCATCCTCATCAGTCTCGTCATGGAGCAATTGATGGGAATGACCGACACAGCCTTTCTGGGACGTGTCGGCGAAGTGGAGCTGGGCGCCTCCGCCATTGCGGGAGTTTACTACATTGCTATATTCATGTTGATATTCGGTTTCAGCATCGGATCTCAAATCCTGATGGCACGTCGAAACGGAGAACGGGAATACAAAGATATTGGTTCCATCTTTTATCAGGGAGTCTACTTTCTACTGATTCTGGCTGCAGTGATGTTTGTCATCTCCCAATGCTTTTCCGCACATCTATTGAAGGACATAATTTCCTCGCCACACATTTTCGATGCGGCCATCAGCTTCATCAACTGGCGGGTGTTCGGTTTCTTCTTCGCCTCCGTTATGGTGATGTTCCGTGCTTTTTTCGTAAGTACGACGCAGACCAAGACATTGACATTGAACTCCATTGTCATGGTATTATCTAATGTAGTATTTAACTATATCCTGATATTTGGTAAATTTGGTTTTCCGGCATTAGGCATTGCCGGGGCAGCTATCGGTTCATCATTGGCCGAAATGGTATCGGTTCTATTCTTTATTATCTATACCCGGAATAAAATCGACTATAAGAAATACGGACTCAATATACTGCCTCGTCCGAATCTGTCTGTACTGAAACGCGTCCTGAATGTATCCTTGTGGACAATGATACAGAACTTCATATCACTTTCCACCTGGTTCCTGTTCTTTCTCTTTATCGAGCATCTGGGAGAGCGTCCGTTGGCCATCACCAACCTGATACGCAGCATATCGGGCATACCGTTCATGATCACGATTGCCTTTGCTTCGACCTGCGGATCATTGATCAGCAACCTGATTGGAGCCGGACAAACGCATTATGTACAAGGCACCATCCGCCAACACATCAAGTTAGCCTACCTGGTGGTGGTTCCGTTATTGTTGTTTTTCTCCTTATTCCCGGAGCTTATTATCGGCATTTATACCGATATCAGTGATTTGAGGGAAGCTGCCATACCATCCTTGTGGGTGCTTTGTACAGCTTACTTGTTTATGATCCCGGCCAATGTTTATTTTCAGGCAGTATCCGGAACAGGAAATACGCGAATGGCATTAACTTTGGAGATGATCGTCATCGGACTGTACATCGGGTATATCTGGTACATCATCATACACCTCCGGGTGGATGTGGCTGTATGCTGGACATCCGAACATGCGTATGCCATCTGCATCCTGATCCTGAGTTATTGGTATATGAAGAGAGGAAACTGGCAGAAAAAAAAGATATAATGATATTTTTCACTATCTTCGCATTCCATGAATTTTAATTAAATAAATATGAAACAATCCAATTTATTCATTATGTCGGCAGCTCTGTTATTAGCATCCTGCGGTGGAACCAAAGATGCAGGAGAAGCCGGACCGGTCATCGGAAAATCGGACATCAAGGTAGAAAACAAACGCATGACTCCCGAAGCACTCTGGGCCATGGGACGCATTGGCGATGTAGCCGTTTCGCCCGATGCCAGCCGGGTGGTGTATAGTGTGGCTTACTACAGTGTGCCCGAAAACAAGAGCAACCGGGAACTGTTTGTGATGAATGCAGACGGTAGCGACAACCAACAAATCACACACAGCTCTAAACAAGAGAATGCGGCAGTATGGATCAAAGGAGGCAAGAAGATAGCCTTCCTGAGTAATGACAACGGAAGCAGCCAGCTATACGAAATGAATCCGGATGGTAGCGAACGTAAACAACTGTCGAGCTATGACGGCGATATTGAAGGTTTTATCTTCTCGCCCGATGAAAAGAAAATCCTCTTTATCGCTCAAGTTAAAACCGTCAAGAGTACAGCCGACAAATATCCCGACCTACCCAAGGCCAGCGGCATCATCGTAACCGACCTGATGTACAAACATTGGGACGAATGGGTTACAACTGCTCCGCATCCATTCATTGCCGACTTTGACGGCAACACCATTGGTACGGCAACCGATATACTGGAAGGTGAGCCCTACGAAAGTCCGATGAAGCCATTCGGTGGAATCGAGCAATTGGCATGGAACACTACCGGCGACAAGGTGGCCTATACCTGTCGTAAGAAAACCGGACTGGAATATGCGCTATCTACCAACTCGGATATTTATGTGTACGACCTGAATGCGAAAACCACCGTAAACATCACCGAAGGAATGATGGGATATGATACCAATCCGCAATACTCGCCGGATGGTAAATACATTGCCTGGCAAAGTATGGAACGGGATGGATACGAAGCCGACCAGAATCGTTTGTTCGTCATGAATCTCGAAACCGGTGAGAAACGCTTTGTAAGTAAAGTTTTCGACTCGAATGTAGACTCATATGTATGGAGCAAAGACAGCAAACAGATATTCTTTATCGGTGTATGGCACGGTGAAGAACAGATTTACGCCATCGACCTAGCAAACGATTCGTTGAAACCAATCACCGAAGGAGTACACGACTATGCAACGGTAGCACTCTTGGGCGACAAGCTGATTGCCAAACGCCACTCCATGAGTATGGCCGACGAGATCTTTGCTGTGGAACTGGATGGAAAAACAACACAACTGACTCAAGAGAACAAACACATCTACGATCAGCTGGAAATGGGCAAGGTAGAAGCTCGCTGGATGAAGACTACCGATGGTAAAGACATGCTTACCTGGGTGATTTATCCGCCGCAATTCGATCCGAACAAGAAATACCCCACCCTGTTGTTTTGTGAAGGGGGTCCCCAAACTCCGGTAAGCCAGTTCTGGTCTTTCCGTTGGAATTTCCAGATCATGGCAGCCAATGACTACATCATTGTAGCTCCCAACCGTCGCGGCCTTCCGGGATTCGGATTGGAATGGAACGAAGCTATCAGTGGCGACTACGGCGGACAGTGCATGAAAGACTATTTCACTGCCATCGACGAAATGGCTAAAGAACCATTCGTAGACAAAGAGCGCTTGGGCTGTGTAGGTGCCAGTTTCGGAGGATTCTCGGTGTATTGGCTTGCCGGTCACCACGACAAGCGTTTCAAAGCGTTTATCTCTCACGATGGTATCTTCAACATGGAAATGCAATACCTCGAAACCGAAGAAAAATGGTTTGCCAACTGGGATATGGGTGGCGCTTACTGGGATAAGCAAAACGCTGTAGCGCAACGTACATTTGCCAACTCACCGCATAAGTTCGTAGACAAATGGGATGCTCCTATCCTCTGCATACATGGTGAAAAAGATTATCGCATCCTTGCCAACCAGGCCATGGCAGCATTCGATGCCGCCGTGATGAGGGGTATACCTGCCGAGCTGCTTATCTACCCGGACGAAAACCACTGGGTATTGAAGCCACAGAACGGAATCTTATGGCAACGCACCTATTTCGAATGGCTCGATCGATGGTTGAAGAAATAAGAATAAAAAAAGCATCCCGCTGAATGGGGATGCTTTTTTTATAGGATGATTATCCAATAGCCGAACTTATTATGGTAAAAGGTTCGGGCCATCCAAGGGCCGACATGCTGACGATACATACAAAGACTGCCAATATCCAGAGAATGAGTAATGCCCACTTCAAGCCGGATGCCATAGGAGTCCAGTTAAACACCTGACGTAAGATGGCGTATATCAATCCTAACATCGGTATTCCTAACACTACTACAAAAGAGATACCTCCTGCCAATGTCATCATCGGAGAAGCTTCCATGATAGGCGACCAATCCAATGACGGAAGCATGTTGAACAATGCTGCTCCTCCACCAATGGCTACTGCAATGGCAGCTATGACCAGAGCCACCAATATGATTGCAAGCACTATCAGTATCGGACTACACACAACAGCCAGAAAAACCAGACATACCTTCAATACGAAACCGAATACTTCAACCAGGAAATCGCCCATACGCTGGAAGAACGTGCGCGGTTTTCCTGAGTTTACAAAATCATTCACTCCATTGGCTACCCGCTCAAAACCATCGGTTACCGTCTTACCAATGTTCTCAATGGTTACATCCTCCCCCCGCATGTTCAATTTTTCGGCTGCCGTATGTGCTTCGGGAATCACAATCCAAAGAATCAGGTAAGCCAAAATCATGGGACAGTAAGGCACAAACATGAGAACAGCGAACAAGATACGCACCAAAGTAACGTCCCACCCAAAGTAAGCTGCCACACCCGAAGCTACACCACCCAGCATCTTATCGTCCGGGTTACGATATAACCGGCGGCTAAAACCACCACTATAAGATGGTCCGGTAGATGACGTTCCGCCAGATCCTCCAGTTCCGGTAGCACTACCCGATGAATGTGGTGTGCCGTCCTCGGCGGTCGCTCCTTCCATCTCTTCCGGTTTTCCCATACGGGCAATCACCTCTTCCACATCGGCTATGGTAATTACCTGCCGGCCGGCTGCCAACTTCTCGGAGAACAACTCAGAAATACGAATTTCCATATCGTTCACAATTTCTTCGGCTCCCTCCTGCTTGCGGAAGTGTAGTTTCAAGTTACGCAAATAATTATCTAACAAACGGTACGCGTCTTCATCTATGTGGAAGACCGTCCCGCCTAAATTTACTGTCAATGTCTTTTTCATTGTTTTATCTTTTTATCTGATTATCTGTTTGCAATATGTTCCACGGTTTCGTTCAGTTCTTTCCAGGCCTGTTCCAGTTCGCCGAGAAACCCCTCCCCTTTTTCCGTCAGACGGTAGTATTTACGAGGCGGCCCCTGTGTGGATTCCACCCATTCGTATCCCAGCAACTCATCGTTCTTCAGTCGGGTAAGCAACGGGTAGAGGGTTCCCTCTACTACAATCAAGCGCGCCTCTTTCAACTTCAGAATAATGTCCGATGAGTAAGAAGGCTCCTTGTGTAGCAAAAGCATGATACAGTACTCTAGGAGCCCTTTTCTCATTTGAGATTTTACATTATCTGCATTCATAACAATACATAGTATTTAAATTATGCACAAATGTATGTATTACTTTGGTACTATGTATTACATAGATCTAATTATTAACACAAATTAAAGATATTAATTATGTATAAATAATAAATCCCGGCTTGAAACAAGTCGGGATTAGTAATGAAAAGCATTTATTTGTTAAAGTACTCCTTTACTTGAGGGAAGTTCGTAATGATAAATATCCCGTTTGATAGCCATCTTTATAGCCCGGGCCAACGCCTTGAAGATTCCTTCTATCTTATGATGTTCATTTTGCCCTTCGGCTTTTACATTGAGGTTCATCCGGGCGGCATCACTCAACGATTTAAAGAAGTGCAGGAACATTTCAGTTGGCATCTCTCCAATCTTCTCCCGTTTGAAATCAGCTTCCCAAACTAACCAGGGACGCCCGCCAAAATCGAGACACACTTGGCAAAGACAATCGTCCATGGGAAGTGCATACCCATAACGTTCGATACCCCTTTTGTTGCCTAATGCCTGGTACAAACACTCGCCCAAAGCGATGGCCGTATCTTCGATCGTATGATGTTCGTCTACCTGCAAATCACCTTGCACCCGGATGGTAAGATCCATGCCGGAGTGTTTACCGATTTGTTCGAGCATGTGGTCGAAGAAACCAAGGCCGGTAGAAATCTCGCAATTTCCACTACCATCAAGATTGAGCGACACGAGGATATCCGTCTCTTTCGTTGTACGGCGCACTTCGGCTTTACGTTCGCCGGCAAAAAGAAGATCTGCAATTCGGTCCCAGTCAGTAGTAATCAGTGCACACACATCTTCCAACCCTTTTTCTTGTAACAGCGCCTTATCTTCCTGCAGGAAGATAGCACGGCAACCGAGGTTTTTAGCCAATTCCACATCAGTTGCCCGGTCGCCGATAACGAAGCTACCGGCCAGGTCGTATTCCGGGTTATCGATATATTTGGTCAGCATCCCGGTACGCGGTTTACGAGTAGGTGCATTGTCTTCGGGAAAACTGCGGTCGATCAATACATCGTCAAATGTAACACCTTCGCCAGCCAATGTCTTCATCATCAGGTTGTGCGCCGGCCAAAATGTTTCTTCCGGAAAAGAGTCCGTACCCAATCCATCCTGATTGGTTACCATGACAAATTCAAAATCGAGCTTGCTCCGTACAAAACCTAAATTGCGAAACACCTTTGGGTAAAACTCCAGCTTCTCCAACGAATCGAGCTGGTAATCGACGGGCGGTTCCATGACAAGCGTCCCGTCACGGTCTATGAACAACACTTTCTTCATACCGGCATATTTTTTAAAGCAGTGAGAAGCGCCTCGTTCTCCTGACGTGTTCCCACCGTGACACGAAGGCAGTTTCCACACAGCGAAATAGAATGACGATTGCGTACAATGATACCATCTCCTACCAGGTAACTGTAAATCTTCATAGCATCCGTCACATGGGTCAGAAAGAAGTTGGCATCCGATGGGAACACTTGCAATGTACAGGGCAAAGTGCTGAACTCTTCTGCTAAACGCTTGCGTTCTTCTATCAGGTTACGCACCCAACGTTCGATCATATCATACTTCTTCAACATAGCCAATGCCTGCTCTTGCGTCAATTGGTTCACATTGTACGGATACTTTATTTTGCTCAAGATACCCACAATCTCTTTCGATGCATAAGCCATACCCAAACGGATAGCTGCACTACCCCACGCTTTGGAGAACGTCTGCAGAACGATGATATTAGGATATTTGTCTAACTCTGACAGGAACGACGGAGCATCCGAAAAATCATTGTAAGCCTCATCGAGAATCACCAATCCTTCAAACCGCGTCAGTACCTTTTCTATTTCCGAACGCAGCAAGTCATTGCCTGTCGGATTATTGGGCGAGCAAAGGAAGATAAGTTTCGTACGTTCATCCGTAGCAGCCAGCAAAGCATCGGCAGAGAATTGGTACAGATCATCGAGTAAAACCTTGCGATACTCTACATTGTTGACATCGGCACATACCTGATACATGCCATACGTAGGATCTATAGCAACCACATTGTCCACTCCCGGCTCACAAAAAGCGCGGAGAACCAGGTCAATAGGCTCATCGCTTCCATTACCAAGGAAGATATGTTCGGGATCTACATGCTTTATCTTGCTTAACGCCTCCTTCACCTCATGTTGCAATGGGTCCGGATAGCGGTTATAGGGCTGGTTGTACGGATTCTCATTGGCATCGAGAAAGACTGATGCCGTCACTCCCTTATACTCATCGCGTGCTGAAGAATAAGGTTTGAGCTGCCAAATATTAGGGCGAGTAAGCTCTTGCAATGTTTTCATTTCTTTATCTCCTTTAATCTAACGGTTACTGCATTCTTATGGGCATCCAATTGTTCGTTGGCCGCCATGATCTCGATAGCCGGTCCTATTTGCGACAGTCCTTCCGGAAGAATCTCCTGAAACGTGATTTTACGGATGAAGCTATCGAGACTTACCCCGCTATACGCTTTCGCATAGCCATTGGTAGGCAAGGTGTGATTAGTGCCCGAAGCATAATCACCAGCGCTTTCAGGGGTGAGAGCTCCCAGAAATATCGAACCGGCATTCACTACCTTTTCGGCCACTTCCATGTAATTTTCGGTTTCAATAATCAAATGTTCAGGGGCATACACATTAGTCATATCAAGCGCTTCCTCCATATCTTTTACCAGGATCAGCTTGCTGTTGGCAAGTGCTTTCGTAGCAATTTCTTTTCGCGGGAGTTCGGCCAACTGACGTTCGACCTCGTGCATAACCCCCTGCTGCAACGATTCCGATGTGGTGATCAATACTGCCTGACTATCGGTACCATGTTCGGCTTGCGACAACAGATCGGCAGCTACAAAAACCGGATTAGCCGAAGCATCGGCCAGCACTTCCACTTCCGACGGTCCGGCAGGCATATCAATGGCTACATCGCGTAAGCTGACTAATTGCTTGGCAGCCGTCACATACTGATTGCCCGGGCCGAAAATCTTATATACTTTGGGAACAGTTTCCGTTCCATAAGCCATAGCAGCAATAGCTTGTACACCACCGGCCTTGAATATTTTAGTGACTCCCGCCAACCGGGCAGCAAAGAGAATAGCAGGATGAATCTTTCCATTTCGGTCGGGCGGCGTGCAGAGTACAATTTCCTTACACCCGGCAATCCGGGCAGGTACGGCCAGCATCAACACAGTAGAGAACAGCGGCGCTGTTCCTCCGGGTATGTAAAGTCCCACTTTCTCAATAGCCACGGCTTTCTGCCAACAGGTAACCCCCGGCATGGTCTCTACCTTTTTACCCGTAAACTTCTGAGCGGAGTGAAATGTTTCAATATTCTGCATTGCCAGACAAATGGCATCCTTCAGTTCCTGAGAAACCAGTGCTTCGGCTTCCTCCAGTTCGGCCGGAGCAACGGCCAATGTACTGAGTCTTGCCTTATCGAACGTAGCTTCGTAAGCAATAACAGCCTTGTCACCTTCCGCCTTCACCTGGTTGATGATGGTACGCACGGTATCAAACAGACTTTCAGTGCTCAATGCCGGCCGTTTAAGTATGTCTGCCCACTTTTCGCGGGAGGGGTATTGAATAATTTTCATAATACAATCGCTCCTTATTACAGAATCATCTTCTCAATAGGTAAAACCAGAATACCTTCGGCTCCAAGTGCTTTCAGCCGGCCAATGATTTCCCAGAAACGTTTCTCGTCGAGCACGGTATGTACCGAACACCAACCTTCCTGAGCCAAAGGCATTACCGTAGGACTCTTCATACCGGGAAGTACCTCGATGATCTCTTCGAGTTTATCTTTCGGAGCATTCATCAGGACATACTTCTTGTCTTCGGCAGTTTTCACAGCATCCATGCGGAACAGCAGTTCGGCCAATATTTCCCGCTTTTCATCGCTCATGCCTTTGTTGCCAATGAGCAATGCTTCGGATTTCATAACTACTTCTACTTCCTTTAAGCGGTTGCTCACCAGCGTAGAACCCGAACTGACAATATCGAAAATAGCATCGGCCAGTCCGATACCCGGAGCTACCTCCACCGAGCCGGTGATGACATGTACTTCGGACTTCACACCTTGCCGGCTAAGATACTTATCCAGAATACCCGGATACGACGTAGCGATTTTCTTTCCGTTGAACCATTGCACACCCGTGTACTCTATATCCTTCGGCATAGCCAGTGACAGACGGCATTTGCTGAACCCAAGGCGTTTGATGATTTCGGCATCCTCGTCCTTCTCCACATATTCGTTTTCGCCTACGATACCAATATCGGCCACACCGGTAGCCACCGATTGCGGAATATCATCGTCGCGAAGGAATAATACCTCTACAGGGAAATTGGTTGATTGTACCAGCAACGTACGTTTTGTTGCGCTCAGTTTGATGTCTGCTTCTCCCAGGAGCCCCATTGTTTCTTCGAACAAACGGCCTTTGGCTTGTACTGCAATTCTTAACATAACTCTATTTGTATTTTTTACTATTTACTAAACAAAAAAGGCTCACCACACCGGCAAGCCTCGTTTTCATATTACGTTTTACACAATATCATCCACGCCCACCGACTATTCGTTAGGAAAATGATGATGATGATGTGTAGATGTATAATTCATAATTCTTTTGTTTTCGACGACAAAAGTAAAGCATTTCTTTTTAACAACCAAAAAATTATCACAGAATATTCACTTTTCATATCATATTAAAGGCAACAACTCTTCGGGTTCTACGTCGCAACCGTTAAAGTGCATCTCTTCTTTCCCTTTTTCAGCGCTGAAAGTGAAGTAGGTACACAATGCTTCGGTACAAAGGTTATCATCTTTATCGTACAAACGAGCCTCAACCAATACTATGTTACGCTTCACTTCGCGTATCGAAGCACGCAACACCACATGCGAGTCGTTGGTACTGATAGGGAGGCGATAACGCGTCTCCATCTTCGAGGTAACTCCGGTCAGCTGCAACTTACGGATGATGACCCATGCACATATCTCATCGAGCAATACCGCCTGAATACCGCCATGCAAAGTATCAATCCATCCCTGATAGTCGGGACGTGGCTTCCAGATGCTGATCACTTCGTCGCCATCTTCATAAAATTCCATTTTTACTCCTAATGCATTATCTGGCGAGCAGCCGAAACAATGATACCCTTCCAGCCCTTTCCAGGGATTAATTATCTTCTTCATACGCTAATCATTATAATATATATATTCTCTTTCTTCGTAAATGACCGGTACATCGTCAACAAATTTGATTCGTTTTAGCCAATTGCCTTTTGCATCACTAAAGAACTTATAGACAAAACGTTTCTCCGGCTCGTTATTTATTTGTTCGGAGCCCGATATGACTTCTCCTTTGGTATTATACTTATATGTATGGAGCGTCCGTGTGCCATCAGCCTGCTCGGTCAGTTCTTCGGTGATGCGTCCCTGGAAGCTGTATGCATATCCTTTGAATTTATAGGGAAAATTGCCATCGGCAGAAAGAATGATCTTTACGCCCACCCGCTGTCCGTAGGAGTTATGCATATAATTTACATCGCTCACCATCGTTCCATCCTTAAGGAACCAACTCTCGCGGTTATTATTACCTTCGACGTCGTACCTGAAAACACCTTTCCGCACCGTTTCATCTGCCGCGTCGAGCCACGTTTTCGTTCGTAGTTCGCCGTTATCGGCATAATTCCAGAGAATTGATTTCTCTTTTTTGCCCGCAGCCGACTTATGTATTTCTTTCAACAAATCTCCTTCGGGAGAGTATTCATAATCGACAGTTCCTTGCAGCACTCCGGTTTCCGAATACAATTCTTCGGACAACTTCCACCCTTTATCATTGAACCGGCGACGAAAAAACTGTCCTTGTTTTTTGCCGCGCAATATTGTTTCCGGACCTCGCGGATCGGCCACATAAGAGGTTTGGAACACCGACTTCACCCGGTTGCTTAACGGCATTTTCTCCCAATCACTTTCGGGTAAATCATACTCAATCATGCGAAGTGCAATGCTCTTCGGTTGGCCGTCACTGTAGTCTATTCGTTTCACCCAATTTCCGAAAGCATCATAAGAAAACTCTCTCTGCCCCTTTTCCTTCGATTTTAGAACCCGAACTGCTTCCGCGCCTATAGTAGCCGTAAAAAGTTCGGGGTCGATCTCCATTCCATTTATTTTTGCAGAGCGATATTTCAGTCCAAGCGTATCCCATTTTTCGACGTTACGAGATATTTCCCTGATTTTTCCATTCTTGGCAGGATATTGTACCCGGACATTCACCGGTTTGTTGTGGGCATCGTACTCAATCTCAAAAACCCTTGCACCTTCAAAGTCCCGGTCTTCCTGTTCGCGTTGTTCTATCTTACCCCATTTATTATACCTCACTCTGTTGGCCGACTTCCATTCGCGTTGGGGTGTCATCTCTATCTCTTCGGTCAGGCGACCTTCCGCATCATAACCGTATGTATAGATTCTGGTCAGCCCTTCATTACCGGTATAAAAAACCTCTTCTGAAATCCTGCCCTCTTTATTGTACAGATACAATACTTTCCGATGGGCGCTACCATCGGGATTCAGTATATTCTCCACCCGCCGGCGCCCGTTCCTATCAAATTTCAAGAAGTGAACCCGGTCAATGACATTGCCCGTTATCCACGTAGTATCCTTCTGCACAGCCTGGTAGACAGTGGTACGAAGGGTTTTGATACGAGGTGTATTTTCTTGTGCCGACACATAAACAGAAAGAAGAAAAAACAATAAAATATTCAGATATCTCATAAGATTCTATAGTGTTTGATTGATTAGCCGCACCAAAGATACTGTTTTCTGATAATAATTCAGGTTTACAAGCAAAAAAGTAGAAGAGTTACCGCCGGTCATCGAAGAGTTCTGCGAACATCCCTTCTTCATCTCAGGAAAAACTCCTGATCAACCGGCGATAACTCTTCTTGTGTTAGAGCTAATTTACAAAAGTCAACCTAATTGGTTGCGGGGACATTGAGTGGAAAGCTTTTGATAACTTTCGCTCCCATCATAAAATTCACAGTACTTACCCCACTTTCTTTCGGGAAACTAAACACCTTTAATGGCGTCATGGTATACGTAAGATCTTCTCCAATTGTTTGCTCGAGGTAAATATTGATCGCCTCGTTCACCTTTTCAGCTTTACTGATACTAATTTCAGTATTCTTTTTCGTAGGTTTCAAGGCGATGGCCGCTACAATATTCTTTTCGAAATTGGGTTTATCGACCTTATTAGTCATTGTCTTGGCTATCCCCAACACTTTGTCAAACGACGCCTGATCAGGAAACAATATGCAGTCGACATCATCGTTTACCTTATAGGTATTTTTTAGGAAATAGCCGGCCAGCAACTGAGTGGATACCGGTAGTACTTGAGGAGCAATCTCTACCGTGGCTGTAGAGTCAGCCTGCGGTTGATTCTTCGAGGCTTTCGAGGAACAAGCAAAGCAAATCAACATTGAAATGCCAATCATAAATAATAATCTCACTGATTTCATTTTTTCAGGTTTAACGTGAATACTCAATACAAAATTAGGAAAAAAGGAAAACATCCTTCACTAATTTCATTTTTTTATAGTTGTACACCTCTATTATTCAATTTTGAATACCCTTATAGACAAACGACTAATACGTCAAACGAAAGCCTGCCTGTAGGTTGAAATTGAACGATTTCTCTTTCCTGATCGTTTCTACAGACGAGCCGTCATCAAAATAATGCACTACCCCAGGCTCTGCATACAATCCCAATCTTTTGGTCAGATTAAGTTGAGCGCCTACAGCCCCTCCTACCGAAAATTGTAATTTATCAACCGTTTGTGTATTATCACCCAACCGGCCATATACACACTTTTCGACGGTTCCGCCGGCCGATGCATAAAGAGTAAAGCCATCACGCTGGTAGAAATTCCAACCGGCACGTACCGGAATACCGATGTAATGTAACTTTTGGTCTTCCCAGATGCGGTTGTTCGACATCATGATCTCCGATGAGAGCAAAGTATATATCACCCCACTTTCGATAGAGAAGTTTTTGGCTAGTTCTTTTCGTACAGAGAGTCCGAAACTGATCGGCTGCTTGTGTTTACTATCGATCACAATCTTGCCCACTGATATACTATTCGCAAAGGAGGCCATATCCACGGTCCCATACTGATTGCTCGACACAGCTTTCAAGGTATTTATATTGGAACTGGGAAACGGATTGAAAGCCATATACTGTTTATAGCCGCCTTCCGGATTAGCATAAACACCTTCTCCACCGTCCGAATTCGTGCTCCCCAAATTCCCAACCATCACACCCATCGACCATTTACCTCCCTTCTGCCGTCCTGCCGGTATGGAAACTTTGACTCTCCCCTCTCCCGACGACTGACGGCCAGCCACCTGATTACCACCTCTCTCTGTTTTCTTTTCTACAACAGGTTCAGTTTTTTGCACAGGTACTTCTTTGATAACAGATTCACCCCTATTCTCTTCCTTGTTGTCTACTACTTTCTCAGGATAGGAAGTTATTACAATATTTTCTGCTTTCGCCAGTTTCATGCGATTCGAAGGTCGTGGAGTTTCCAGAGGCATTTCCGGTTCACCGGCCAAATGTGGTGTCTGCTGAACAGGTTGTTCATCCGGCACATATACAGCTGAAATCTGGCGAACCGTATCCGCTTCAGGTGTTTGCAGAAAATAGATACTGATTGCAGATACAGCCACTAAAACAGCAGCAGCGGCAGCAACGGCTGTCCATCTGCGATATAATACAGTTCGTTTATGTGTAGAAGATTTTCCGCCAGGCAATTTGCTAACAGAGGCCGACAACTCCTTTTCCAATTGTTCCCAACCGGAAGCGGGTATCGGCTCAGAGTAATCCTCGAGCTTCTCCTTCACTTTTTTCAACCACAAATCTTTCTCTTCCATCGCTTCGTTACTCATTATTAATTAACCACTCTTTCACTTTCTTTGCCAATGTCGTCTTAGCTCTAAACAGTTGCGAAGCCGACGATTTTTCATTTATTCCCAGCATCCGGGCAATCTCCTTATGAGGCATCTCCTCGAATGTATAGAGATTGAACACCGTTCGGTACCCGGTCGGAAGTTCTTCGATAAACTTCATCAGTACTGCTTGCGGAATTGTTGCAATTTCCGAAGCGTCAGGTTCTTCGTAGGCAGCTTGTACGTCATCCAGCCATACCGACTGATTCAGAACATCATTTTTTCGAAGATACTGCAATGCCGTATTCGCCATCACCCGTTCCATCCAAGCTTTCAAAGACCCCTCACCCCTCCAAGTGAACTTATCAAACGAACCGAAAATTTTCACAAAGCCATCGTGCGCTAAATCCTGTGCCGTCTCTCTGTCGCCAGCATAGCGAAGACAGACACCGAGCATGCGTCCCGCGTATCTTTCATATAATTCTTTGCGGGCACGGTTATTTCCTTGCCTGCATTGCTCCGCCAGCTCAAAATCTTCCATTCTTTTTGACACGTGTTTACCTTATAAATACATTCGGGTTAAAAATACTGCATGCTTCCGGTTATTGATTTCATTATTTCATTTCTTTAACGGTTGAGCACGCAATAAAATGATTCCTGTTGCATTTTTCTAACAAAAGCAAAAGTAAACAATCACTAATTAAGTAAATCAGAAATATATGAAAAGACCAAGATTCTTTACAATGTTGTTCGTGCTGTTAATGTCGGCACCTTTATTTTATTCATGTCTCGATGAAGACGACAAAGTTCCCTATTATGCCATGGCTACCGTAAAAGTCATCGAAGGAAAAGATTATTACTTCGCCTTAGATAATGGGAAGAAAATGTATCCGAGTGACACAACGCGCATCCATGACTATAAGGTTACCGACGGACAACGAGCCATCGCTTGGTTCGATAAACTGGCCGAAGTAAAAACAGGATATGATTATAATATTACTCTAAGAGGTATTTCTGATGTACTAACCAAGAACATTATCCCATTGACAGAAGAAACTGCCGACAGTATTGGTGATAACCGCATCAGTATATATAACAGGGAAGCTTGGGTTGCACAGGGATATCTCACCATCCGTTTCTACTTCATGGGTACCTATAATCCCAGCCAACCGCACATGTTGAATCTGGTTCAAAATGAAACAGTAGAATACGAAGACGACGGATACATTCATTTGGAATTCAGGCACAATGCTTATGACGATCCGCGTGACCGGCTGATGCATGGTTATGTATCGTTCAAGCTGGACAAAATAGCCGAAGAAATGAAAACAGCCAAAGGCCTGAAAATCCGCGTAAAGACAATTGAACAGGGTGAAAAGTTTTATATACTGAACCTGAAAGACATCGGTTCAACGAATACAACGCTGCAAGGAGCCGCCCATACCACAGGAACAATTTATTAATCTATCAATATCATCTGCCTATTTCTTAACTGGGAGTCTGCCTAAGGTGAAAACCGGCAAAAACAGGTAGACTCCCATTACCGACATCACCAACCCTCCAATCGTTCCGGCAGCCAGCGGAAACCAGAAAGCCTCCTTATTCATCCCTACCATAAAAGGAATAAAACCCAATATAGTCGAAACCACCGTCAGAAAGATAGGGACCACCTTGGCATTCCAGGCCTTGGTATAGGCCCGCAAAGGCGACAATCGCGGATGACGGCGACGAATGGAGTTATACTCATTCAGTACATAGATACTGGCATTTACCGTGATACCACAAAGCAGGATAAAGGAAGCAAAACCTCCCTGATCGAAATTCAGTTTGAACCAATAGAACGTGAAGAACACACCGATATACGAAATGGGAATCACGAAGATAATTGCCAACGGCTGTTTCAATGAATTGAACAGAATGCTCGTAATAAAGAAGATAATAGCAATAACAAGCGCTAATAACCAATACTGTTTGTTCTCCTTGTTTCCCCACCACCATTGCTGTGCATCCGTCTCGGCGCTATAACCCAACGGCAATAACTGATTGAATTCTTTCAGGTCTTTCTCCAGCAACTTATTGCCTTGCATCGACGAGCCGACATATTCATACTGCAAGCACAACCGGTATTGCTGGTTTTCCTTCACCACTTGCTGCGGCATCTGTCCTTTCTCCACCACAGCAAGTTCGGAAAGTTTATATTGTTTCTCGTTTGTACCATATGGGAAATACTGCATGGCCCATACATCATATTCATTCGATTGCCGGGAGGTCAGTTTTATTTTTTCCAGTCCTTCTGCCGTCAGCACCGAACCGATCTCCATATTTTTGCCATAAATCGGACGAATAGCCTCGAACATCTGCGCCCCGACTATCCCCTCTTGTGCCATACGTTCCTTATTCAGCTGAAAGTAGAATTCCTGATAATCGTCCTTCCACCAGGAGAATTCCGAGTTGATGGCTACCTCCTTGATACGGCGATGTTCCAGCAATTTCTCACGCATTTTCTCCGCCCAATAATAGAGTTCGTCATAGTTGTATCCGTACATACGAATACGGAACGAACCGGCCCCCTCGCGCACGCTGTTACTGAAACCCTGATCTTCCAATCCATAAATACTCCAGTCGCCCCCACCGATCTGCAAGGCTTTACCTATCATATTAGCCTTCAAGGTATATGGGAAACCGCTTCGTTGGTGCTCCTTGGCGAAGTAGATACTGATACTACCCCGCCGGGCACTATACACCGATGTTTGAAACTGCTTGATCTCTTTGAACTCGCTCAAATAGGTTTCCATCTTTTGTATCAGATTGTTCATCTGTTCCAACGTGCTACCGTTGGGTAAGGTGGCGTTTGCATACAGCACCACTTCTTCATTACGGGTAAAGTAACTTCCCTCATATACTTTCTGTACAAAGAGCCGTAAACTTCCTCCCAATACATTGTCCACAATGGGCTTTACTTTTTCTTTGTATTTAGCCGATCCCAATGTGGCATTATACCATTCGACCACCCGGCCCTCTCCTTCCATTTTTTCGGGCAGCATGAATACCGGCAATCCGAACAGTAACAGGAAGAAGATAAACACAGCTACTTTCCACCGACAAAGTACCCGGATAAGGAAGCAGTAGAAACGGGTAGTGTACACCGGCAACCGGTGGAAGAATCGCTTTACAGGGGTCAGCCAACGACGACCGGGACGGCGGGTACGTTTCCGCAGTCCGATCTTATCGATCATGGCCGGAACAAAAAAGAGAGCCACCACCAACGACACAGCCAGATTGATGATCACTACCGCTGCAAAGTCCTGCAAGTTGAGACGCAGTTTCTCATCTAAGAAGAAGATGATAGATAATGCCCCCACAGTGGTAAGTGTAGCGGCCAGTACCGACATAAATGCTTTCAGGTTGCGCCGGTGCACAATATGGTCGGTCATGACGATGGTATTGTCGATCACTAAGTTAAGCGAAACCGTGATACCTGCCAATGAGTACAATTGCATTTCCAGTCCGAAAAGATAATAAAAGATCACCGCAATGGCTATGTTGATACTCAGACTACATATGATGAGAAACAGGTAACGCGGATTAAACGTGATGAGCAACACAAACATCAGCAGGATAAGGACTGTAAGTCCCGTACGCAAATAGATCTTACTCAACTCTTCGCGGATAAACTCCGTAGCGTCATAACTGGTATGCACCTCATACCCTGCCGGAAGCACCCGTTGTATTTCCTCCATCTCGTGCATCACCTCCTTACTCAGTTCCAACTGGTTAGCCGCATCCTGGGCAGTGAGCGACAGGTAAACCGAATTCAGTCCGTTGATGCGGAAGTAACTTTGTGGGGTTTCCTCGGCCCTTCTCACTTCGACCAGTTCACCCAGATAAATAACTTTCCCCTGAATGCTTTTCACCTGAATAGCCGATGCGTCAAAATCCGTCGATTCATCTGCCGAAGGCATCAGCGCCACCCGTATCCACTCTTTACTTCCCGATGCAGTTTCCAGGTCGCTCATCCCCAAAAACTCTTTCCGGTAATGACGAGCCACTGCCTGTTGTATTTCGCCCAGACTGACGCCCAACCGGCTCAGCCGTTCGCTGTCATATTCCAGTTGCCACTCCATGGGTGTAGCGCCGCTCAGGTCTATTTTATAGATACCCGGCAACTGTGCCAACCGGGTTTTAATATGCTCCTCGGCATACTGTTGTATCAGTATAGGAACAGCGGGAGCATTGAGCGTGAATGTCATGAATGGACGAGAAGCATTCTCATTCGGAGATTTCATCTGGATATACGGATAACTCGTTCCGGCAGGCAATTCCTGCCAGGTTTGCCGGATAATGGTAGAAGCCTCAAAACGCACCATCTCCGCATCCACATGCTTATCAAGCTCCACCGTGATACTTCCCCATCCGTTACCCGAAGTCGATTGGATGTTTTTCACACCCCGGATACGCGCCAACATCGCTTCCAGCTTACTCGTAGTTTCCATTTCGACCACCCGCGCCGAAGTGCCCGACATATTGAAACGTACCGTAAATCCCGGTAAGGTACGCGATGGATTGAGCTTGACCGGCAACAGCGGTATCAGAGCCACCCCGATCAGGGCCACACAAATAAAAGCAACGATCAGTGTAAAGGACGATGCTTTTCCGTAGGTAGTATGTGCGCCGGGGGTATTCATTTACTTCATCAGTTTGCCTCCATTAAAATCAAACCGGTCGGTGAGTGAGATACCAGTTACAAAATCGTGTAACGTTAGCTTGCGTATCTTGTAATAATTCAACCAGTAGTTTTGCAAAGCAGAGATATAGTTGCGTTGCGCCTCCTGCTGACGGTTGAGCGAAAGTGTCAGACTATTGATATCGGCCTTCCCGATGATGAAACGTTCCTTCGTTTCACTATACGCCAGCACAGCCAGATCGAGCGCTTCTTCGGCACTGGCTATCAGGTTCTGTTGCACATGGAAATCATTGACCGTCATGATTACCTCTTCATCGATGCTGATCTCATCTTTCTCCGAAGATATCCGGGCAATATTCAGGTTGTTGCGCGCCATGTTGTACTTTCCCTTCCGTACACCCCAGTCCACCAGCGGGATGGATACGCTGACCGATACCAGATCCTGTTGCAACAAATTGCGGTAAGCCTCCTTGAACTGATCGGCCGCCTGGTTGAAACCGATACTGGCATTGATACTGGCATTGAAGCGCGATTCTTTCTTTGTGCGGTCCACCGTCCGTTCGGCTTCGAGTACCTGTTGCTTCAATCCCAACAACCGGGGATTGTTTACGCGTCCGTAGGTCAGTGCCTCATCTATTGGGATTATCATTTCCTGTGGTCGCGAAGGCAGCTCCAACTCAATCACCGCATGCTTGTCCAACTTCAGGAACGAGGCAAGCGAGAACAT
>JAVBVA010000129.1:0-16589 GCA_031554665.1 Bacteroides sp.
GGAGCTATAATCGGTGAAAAGGAGAAAGTCAACCTATATCAGGAATAAGCTTGTTAAAGGAACGTATTCCTAAATGTAGACAACCTGGTACAGGATTTAAGTAAAAATCAGTCAACCAATTTCAGGACGGGTCAAGGTGAAAGGGGTGAAACCGGGTGAACCCTCTGCCTTCACCCCGGAAGCCCGATAAACAAAGGACTGAGAAAGGTTGAAGACGGTGGAAGGGTGAAAAAACTTGCTATGTATAAACAAGAAGCTGCTATGCTTCGGTGCAATAAAAAAGGCTGCACTTCCTTGGAAGTACAGCCTTTATCAGAATCTTTTTAGATTGTATTTATTCAGCCGGGTGAATAGCTTCTGACGGACAAACGTCAGCGCAAGTTCCACAGTCAGTACATACATCAGGGTTGATTACATAGATATCGCCCTCAGAGATAGCTTCAACCGGACACTCGTCGATACAAGTTCCGCAAGCAATACAATCATCAGTAATTACGTAAGCCATTTTCGTAGTTATTTAAATTATTAGTACTAATTATTGCGGCAAAAATACAGGTTTTATTCGTTACTTGGTATCAAACTTTGATAAATTGCCTTAATTTGTAACGAGTCTAAATAAGAAACCGGTGGTTGTCGCTGAAAATAGGGCACTTACCGTCTTAGGTCTTCGTATTGCAAAAATGAAAAACTCTGTGAAACGCTATGCTTTTCTGTGACGAATTCGCTACTTTTGCACTCAATATAAAAACAGCTTGCATTATGCCTTTAAATTTACCCGATAAGCTCCCGGCTATTGAGCTGCTCAAGGAGGAAAATATATTCGTGATCGATGCTTCGCGTGCCACACAACAGGATATCCGTCCATTGCGGATTGCTATCCTGAACCTGATGCCGCTAAAGATCACAACGGAAACTGACTTGATACGTCTGCTGTCGAATACGCCGTTGCAGATCGAGATATCATTCATGAAGATCAAGAGCCATACATCGAAGAATACACCGGTGGAACACATGAAAACATTCTACACTGATTTCGAGAAAATGCGTAACGAGAAGTATGATGGTATGATCATTACCGGGGCTCCGGTGGAGCAGATGGAGTTCGAGGAGGTGACGTACTGGGATGAGATCAAAGAGATTTTCGACTGGGCACGCACGCACGTTACTTCTACCTTGTATATCTGCTGGGCTGCCCAAGCAGGACTGTACCACTTCTATGGCGTACCCAAGTATCCGTTGGATAAGAAGATGTTCGGTGTATTCGAACATCGGATGTTAGACCCATTGCATGCCATCTTCCGTGGATTCGACGATATATTCTACGTGCCGCATAGCCGCCATACGGAGGTGCGACGCGAGGATATCCTGACAGTACCGGAATTGACTCTACTATCGGAATCCAAAGATTCGGGTGTTTATATGGCTGTGGCTCGCGGCGGACGCGAATTCTTCGTCACCGGACACTCGGAGTACTCGCCGATGACGCTCGATGGAGAGTACCGTCGCGATGTGGCAAAGAACCTGCCTATCGAGAGTCCCCGGAATTATTACGAAGACAATGATCCGTCAAAAGAACCGTTGGTACGATGGCGCGCGCATGCCAACCTGCTGTTTTCTAACTGGCTGAATTACTTTGTGTATCAGGAAACTCCGTTCAATATCGACGATATCCGATGATCAGGCAACGAAAGATAGAACTGTTGGCACCGGCCAAGAATTTGGAGTGCGGCATCGAAGCCATCAATCACGGAGCCGATGCGGTGTATATCGGTGCACCGAAGTTTGGCGCCCGTGCTGCTGCCGGCAATTCGTTGGGCGATATTGCCTCACTGGTACAGCATGCCCACTTGTATAATGCCCGCATTTATGTTACTGTCAACACGATTCTGAAAGAAGAGGAGTTGCCCGAGACCGAAACGTTGATTTGGGATCTGTATCGTATAGGGGTCGATGCACTGATTGTGCAAGACATGGCAATTACCACGCTTCGGCTGCCGCCTATCCCCTTGCATGCCAGTACGCAGATGGATAATCGTACACCTGCCAAGGTGAAGTTTCTGGCCGATGCCGGATTTCGTCAGGTGGTACTGGCACGTGAACTGTCGTTAGACGAGATACGTGCTGCACACGAAGCCTGCCCGGCGTTGCCGTTGGAAGTGTTTGTGCATGGAGCATTGTGTGTCAGTTATAGCGGACAGTGTTACGTCAGCCAGGCTTGCTACGGGCGGAGTGCCAACCGGGGCGAGTGTGCACAGTTTTGCCGTCTGCCTTTCACATTAGTTGATGCCGATGGGAAAGTGATCGTCCGGGACAAGCATCTGTTGTCGCTTAAAGATTTGAACCAACTCGATGCATTGGAGCAGTTGCTCGATGCCGGCGCTTCGTCGCTCAAGATAGAAGGCCGGTTGAAAGATGTGTCGTATGTAAAGAACGTCACAGCTGCCTACCGTCAGAATTTGGATGCCATACTGGCCCGCCGGAAGGAGTACATCCGTGCTTCATCGGGCACGTGCCGGTTCGACTTTCGTCCGCAACCGGAAAAGAGTTTCAGCCGCGGGTTTACGCATTATTTCCTGCAAGGGCGCGGTAAAGATATCGGTTCGTTTGATACGCCCAAGTCGCTGGGAGAGGAAATGGGTGTCATGAAAGAGGCTCGTGGCAATTACCTCACCGTAGCCGGATTGAAGTCGTTCAATAATGGCGACGGGGTGTGCTATATCGATGAACAGGGACGTCTGCAAGGTTTCCGTGTGAACCGGGTGGATGGCAATAAGCTCTATCCGCAAGAGATGCCGCGCATCAAGTCGCGCACGACGTTGTATCGTAATTTCGACCAGGAGTTCGAACGCCTCTTATCCCGCAAATCGTCCGAACGAAAAATCGCTGTATCTTTCTTACTGGCCGAGAATAACTTCGGATTCTCCCTGACAGCTACCGATGAAGATGATAATAGGGTAACACTGACGCTTCCTCGTGAGAAAGAACCGGCACGCACACCTCAGATAGAGAATCTCAAAAACCAATTAGCGAAGTTGGGTAATACCCCTTACGAAGCCACACGCATTGATATCGACTTCTCGGATAACTGGTTTCTGCCTGCGTCCGTCCTGGCCGACTTCCGTCGCCAGGTCATCGACCGGTTGACGGCGTTGCGCTACGTCAATTACCGACAAGAGATAGCCGTATGGAAACCCACTACTCATCCTTATCTACAGTCATCGCTTACCTATTTAGGCAATGTGATGAACACGCATGCAGCTTCGTTCTTCCACAATCATGGTGTGCAGGCTGTTGCTCCCGCTTATGAACAGGAAGCTCCGGAAGATGCTGTGCTGATGTTTTGTAAACATTGCCTGCGGCATAGCATGGGCTGGTGCCCCACGTACCAGCGCGAACGCTCGCCTTACCGGGAACCGTTCTACCTCGTCACTACTGACGGTAAGCGTTTTCGCCTTTCGTTTGATTGTAAGAACTGCCAAATGAAAGTCTCCGCCGTATGAGAAAGATCCTGTACGTTGTGCTAAGCATCGTCCTGCTGGCAGCTTGTCATTATCCCCGTCCCGATCTGTCGGACGAAGAGATGACGGCTCATACACGCGACTCGCTTACCTACCTGTACGAGCGTCATTATACATACAATACGAACTTCGAAGTACATTCCGACTCAGTGACATTGGAGTGCTTGCCGGTAAAGGATGCTTATATCACATTGCCGAAAGGGGCCCGGGTAGTAGTGGCCGAGTTTGCCGTACATCCCGCTGATAGCGTGGACAGTATTTGGGTAAAGCTGGCTCATTCGCAGGAGGCACAAGGGTGGATCCGGGAGAAGGATCTGATTCGGTCATTCGTGCCTACCGACAGTATTTCACAGTTTATTTATTTCTTTAGTGACACACATGCACCGTATTTTGTGGTCGTGTTGGCGCTGTTTATCGGGGTGTACCTGTTCCGTACCTTGCGGCACGAGCAGATCCGTCAGGTATTCCTCAATGATATCGACAGTCTTTATCCTGTCCTTCTTTGTTTGCTGATGGCGTTCAGTGCTACGCTGTACGAGACAATGCAAGTCTTTCTACCCGAGACGTGGCAGCATTTCTACTTCAACCCTACGCTTTCTCCTTTTAAGGTACCATTTATCCTTTCGATTTTCCTGTTGAGTATCTGGCTGTTTCTCATTATATTGCTGGCCGTGCTCGACGATCTCTTCAAACAACTCACAGCATCGGCGGCCGTGTTCTATCTACTGGGATTGGGGGCTTGCTGCATTTTCTGCTATTTCTTCTTTATCTGGACTACCCATATTTACATCGGATATCTCTTTCTGGGGGCTTTTGTCTGGGCCTTTGCTAAGAAATTCCGTAACAGCACCCGGTACAAGTACTGTTGCGGATATTGTGGGAAGAAGATAGAATCGAAAGGCATTTGCCCGCATTGCGGGGCGATCAATGAATAGTTTCTTCCTGCTTTATGGTCTCGACAATCCGATAGGGAGTTTCTTTTCTTAATTCGACTTGCTCTTCATACTCCAAATCATCAAAAGAAGTGCCGTATCTGATCAGGGATGCATCTTCCCTCCTGTTCTGGAATGCTTGCAAAACTTGTTGCAATATCGCTATATAATTATCATACGAAGCACGGTTATCGGTTTGTAACTCAATTGCCTTTTCCGGGTTGTCAAGTTGCAGACGAATGACTTCTTTCAGCCGGGTAATAGGAATAGGCACACCATCCACCGATACCTCTTCCGATGTTCCTTGTACCACCCGAATAATATTATTGATTCCCAACCGGCTCTGCTCTTCTTGCCAGAGTGGTGGGTTATCAAAAAGATCATTCAGTATATAACTGATGACCGACATCTTATAATACGATTTATCATATTCCCGTTGCGAGGGGAGTACACCATATAAAGTCCTTATCGCTCCTGCTTTCTTCAATTTCTTCTTCACTTGGTTCACCAATTCCATCCGGGTATTTTTGTGGATATATAACATGGAATAGTCTATACTTTCATAGTATACCTCTTCCTTCCATTTGGTTATGGTCTTAGCCAAACTGTCGAGTTCAATAGGGGAATATTTTTCTCCGAGCCAGCGCCTGATGAGAAGTATGGGTTTGCCGGAATCTTTTTCTTCGGCAATCATAAGGAAAGCTTCGAAACGTCCTGTTTTCTGGTAGATATATACTTCTGATTCGGGTAGCTCAATCGTGTATTGATGCCAGCTATTGTGCGAATAGATTATCTCGTTGATACGTTTGTAATCAATGAGTTGAATACGCGAAAGACCGAAAGACAAGAATGATAAAAGGATGAATGATAATGCCATCCACTGGAAACTATGTTGAAAGTACCTACGTATGCTGGTCCAGGATTGAAAGAAGAGTACCAGCAGGATAAGAATAGCTATATAATTGAACTCCGGGTGAGAGTTGAGAATGTGTATGCCACTACTGTCCATCGACAGCATAATACAAAACACAAAAACAATTCTTGATGCCCAATTGAGAAAGTAGCTATTCAGGTAACGTTGGTCGTTTACGATAGACCGCATTTTATACATCTGCCTACCATAACGCCCCCATGACGTATCGAAGCAATAGGCAAAACAAATGGATTGCCCGATGATGACTGCCGTAGCCGCCATGACGAAATTGTAAAAGTTGACTTGTGCATCAGTAAGTACCCAAACTTCGTACTCTTCGGTCAAAAAGAAGATAATGCGGATTCCCTCACGCATTACATACAGAAAAGAGTAAAATAAAAAAGCAAAGAACACCCCAATCAGCAAGCCGATGACTTTACGCTTATGCGGTAGAGTATGCAACAGGCGGTTGATGTATTGGAACTGTTTGTCCATGATTGGGATATGTTTAATTCACCATTTCACAAACTTACATAATATTCCTGGAAAAACAACCTGTATTGTCGGGAGATTCATTGTTCATAGAAAAAGAAAAACAACCAGCCTACCGGATGATCCTGGATATACTGGTTGTTTTCGTACTTATGCTATATTATTCTTAGAACCTGCAACGAACATCCACTCCAATCTGCATCGGACGACCTTTCTGCTCGAAACCGCGGTTCATCGATTCGAAGTAGAATGTTTCATACTCCCTATCCAGTGCATTACGAACCCAGAATGCAATCTGCCCGGGGCCTTTGCTGAGGGCGATACGTCCATTCAGTGTACCATAGAAAGCCTGGCTGGTGTTGTTCTGCTCTGTCCAGTAGATACGTCCGGCACCGGCATAATCGGCATTGAGCTGAATCTCGTCCAACCAACAGCGGGAAGCAAGACGGAAAACGTACTGTCCGCCTACAGCAAAGGTATGCTTGGGTACGAATGGCACATAATTGCCTTCGTAGCTTATATCTACCAGAATATCTTTGCTTGTCTTTAGGTTGGTGGTGTAGTCCGTGAATGTGGCGTAGGTATAGCCATAGTTCATACTGATGCTGAATGCGTCGGTGAGGTTGGTGCGCACGGAAGCTTCGGCCCCGATGCTACGGCTTTTACCGGCATTTACAATGGTACGTCCCAAACCGCTATCCACAAACTTAGCTATCTGCTGGTCTTTAGTATCCATGTAGAAAGCAGCCAGATCAGCTTGCAGTTTGCCATTCCACAAGGTGAGGTGCGAACCTACCTCATAGTTCCAGGTATATTCCGGTTTGTAGAATGTTTCGCCCTCCGGATCTACGGGGAAGGTGGGCATGTACTTATCAATCTTGTCAGCCGCACTCTTCAGCTTTTCGCTGGCCAGCATAGCTTCCTTCATATTATTTCTCATCTCCTTTTGCGTGATATCCGAGAACGATTGTACGTTGTATCCACCTGAACGATACCCGCGCGAAGCGGTAGCATAGATATTATTGCCCGGCTTCCACTCGTACTGCAAGGCGAATTTGGGTAGCAGTTGCAGGTAGTCGTTGCTCATTTCGCCCGAGAGTTCGGTAGGAGCATCCATCTCATCGTTTATCTCGATTACTCGCGGACCCATTGTCATTCTCAGGTCGAAATCAAAATTGGTGGTCGCGTTGGAGTAATACTTCATCTTCATTTTCTCATAGTCCAGACGCATACCGGCGGTGAACGACAGTCCTTTGACAAACAGATCATTGATGGTAGACTGGTGGTAAACAGCTCCGCTCAGCGTAGGGGTATTCAACTTATCGGCAATATACAAGTCCTGATCGTTGATGGTGAGCCACATATCGGGCATACTGGGAGTATTCTCTTTCAGTTCCTTGAAGATAGCGTTGACGCTTCCTTCGATAATATCATCGATACCCTCTTTGTGAAAGGTAACGGGGGCATCTGTCTTTAACTCCTGATAGAAGCCAAACACTCCGGTAGTCCATTGCCATCTCTTGTTGGGTTTGGATTTCAGGACGATTTCTTCCGAAATCATATTCGACTTCTGCTTCTGCGTGATGTTGAAATAGTTCATCCTGATAAAATCCTGATCGAGGAACATCCGGTCGTTCAGGTATTGGTAGCCGGTAACAGAGCTCAGGACGAAGTCACGTGCCTGATATTCTATATTCACACCGCTATTCAACATATTCCGACGGTAACGACTCTCCTGGTTGGCAGTGATTTTGCCGATACCTGCGTGGAATGTCTCTTGCGCACCATTTACTGCGCCGGTATAATAATACGGATATCCACCCTGATCATCGTATTCATAGCTGATGTTCAGGTCTATCTTCAAATTGGATGTAGGCAGATAAATACCCCGCAAGCGTCCGCCGGCAGCACTTCCCTGATCGGCTTTCTTACCGGTGGTTTCATTGTCGAAGAACCCGCCCTCGTACTCATAAAATCCACCTGCCGAGAAGGCAAACTTATCCGAAATACGGTGATAGTGCGTCAACGACACATTGTAATTATCATAGGTAGCGGCACTGAGACGAACGTCTGTGCCCTGATAGCTGAAAGGCGACTTAGTGTACACTTTGATGAGCCCGCCCATCGTGTTGCGCCCGTACAGCGTACCCTGCGGACCACGCAATACATCGATGCGTTCCACATCAGCGTAGTTGAAGTCGAAGGCCGACTTATCAATGTACGGCATGTTGTCTACATACAAACCGACAGAGGGAGTGTTAATGCGCGAGCCGATACCACGAATGTAGATAGCCGAGGTGAGGCGCGAGCCGTAATCGGGGATGAAGAGGTTGGGCACCAGTGCGGTCAGGCTCTTCATGGAAGTCACCTGATTGGCTTGCATATCCTTTTGCGAGAGCAAAGTAGCAGCAAGCGGTTGTTCACGTAGTTTACGGTTTTCCTTGGGCGAAGCGATGACAGTCACTTCTTCGATGTCGATCACCTTCAATGTGTCTTTGGGAAGGTCTTCTGCCCGGACTGTTGTCCCTACAGCCATGCAGGCAAGGGCAATGAGAATGTTTTTTCTTTTCATTTGCGGTTCGATAAATTCGGCTGCCCGATGGGTAGCTTTTTATTTTCAACCGCAAAGTAACAGGAAATTTCCGGGGTATGCAATCCTCATTTATTAGGATTCAGTAACTTTTATATCCGGTCGGCTTCTACATAGCCATTCATCACCGCATAGATGGTAAGCCCGGAAACAGACTTGATGCCCAGTTTCTCGGTGATGTTCTTCCGGTGGGTGATGACCGTCGTAAGACTGATGTTCAGTTTATCGGCAATTTCTTTATTGATAAGTCCTTTGGCAATAAGTACCAATACCTCTATTTCCCGTGCCGACAATTCACGTTCCGGGCTATAGGTAGGATGAGGAGGATCAGAACGCCCCTCACGATGACCGTCCTGGTGAGCATGTTGATGCATTCTCAGGATATCCTTCACCAATGCTTCTTCGGGCAGATACACATTCAACACCGGTACGCCTGATAGTTGAACAGGCTGACTTCCGCTTGCCAGTACGATGATTTTACGTTTGCGGGGGAGAAAGAAGGCATTGTGTTCCAGATACATCTGCGCCGAGACAAAGTAGTGCGCATACATATCGGGAGTGTCATCCGTCAGTTCGGCGAATGTGCGGAACGTACGGATGGTTGCCATTGGAAGAAGTTCTTCCAGAATCGATTTCAAGCCGATACAGGTCAGCGTGTTGGGATCGACGATAGCTATTTCGGGCTTATTCATAATTTATTTGGATAAATAAGTGACCACTGCTTCGGCACACCGCTCGCCATCTACTCCTGCCGAGACGATGCCACCGGCATATCCGGCACCTTCGCCACAAGGAAACAAACCACGGATGGTGACGTGTTGCAACGTATCTTTATCTCTCACAATACGTACAGGCGATGAAGTACGTGTCTCCACCCCAATCATCACTGCTTCGTTGGTAAGGAAGCCATGACTTGAGCGGCCGAACTGCTGGAAGCCGAGCGACAGGCGTTTCGTAATGAACTCCGGCATCCAGAAGTGTAGTGGAGAAGCAATCAAGCCTGGGCTATAGGATGATTCCGGCAGGTCGCAACTCAACTTCCGGCGGGTGAAGTCGGCCATTCGTTGGGCGGGAGCGATTTGCTTGCGTCCTCCTTGCAACCAACATTGGCGCTCCAAGGCTTCCTGAAAGCGGAGTACGGCCAGTTCGGGGTGTTTCTCTATCTCTTCGGAAGAAAGGTTCACCGCTTTGGTCGCATTCATTACACCGTCGACATTCATCGGATGATAAAATTCTTCACTCATTTCCAGTCCTTTGCCGCTTGCAATATCTTCCGGACGAATCTCTACCACCATGCCCGAATTACTCCACCGCGAACCGCGGTTAGAGGGCGACATGCCATTCACCACCACTTGCTCCGGTCCGCTGGCAGCGGGAACGATGAATCCACCGGGGCACATACAGAAGCTGTACACCCCTCGTTCTTCGGCTTGTGTCACAAAGCTATATTCGGCAGCAGGAAGATACTTTCCCCGGCCGTTTCGGGAGTGGTATTGTATCTGGTCGATCAATTCAGCCGGATGCTCCAAGCGCACACCAACGGCGATTCCTTTGGCTTCGATGGTTACATGGTGGGCAGCCAACCAACGATACACGTCCCTTGCCGAATGTCCCGTAGCCAGGATCACCGGGCCGAAAAAAGTCTGCCCCGTATTGGTCTCGATGCCTTTCACTTCTTCATTCTCGATAATCAGGGCATCCATACGCGTTTCGAAATGTACTTCGCCTCCACATTCCAGAATGGTATTGCGCATGTTCTCTATTACCCGGGGAAGTTTATCGGTACCGATATGTGGATGGGCATCGGATAGAATAGCTGTCGATGCCCCATGCTGGCAGAATACATTCAGTATCTTATCTACGTTTCCCCGTTTTTTGCTGCGGGTGTAGAGTTTTCCGTCGGAATAAGCGCCCGCACCGCCTTCACCAAAACTGTAGTTCGATTCCGGGTTGACAATATGTTCCCGGCTGATCAATGCTAAGTCCTTCTTCCGTTCACGTACATCTTTACCCCGTTCCACAACGATGGGGCGTAGACCGAGTTCTATCAGCCGCAGAGCAGCAAACAGGCCACCCGGTCCGGCGCCTACCACAACGACTGCCGGTTTGTCTTCCACCTTATTATATATAGTGTGCACGAATTCATCGTCCGTCGGTTGTTCGTTGAGGTACACCCGTACGTTGAGATTCACGAAGATGGTGCGCTGGCGGGCATCGATGCTTCGTTTCAGTATACGGGTGGCAGTGATATGCCTCAAGTTCAGTCCTTTTTCTTGGACTAAGTATTCCTTCAGTCGTTGCTCGTTGGCAGCAATCTCAGGGAGTATGCGTAGTTGGTATTCTTGTATCATATCTTTTTTGTTTCACCACAGAGTCACACAGAGTTCCACAGAGTTTTTGTTTTTTCTTTATGGAAGTACTTTGGGGTTACATTACAATTCTTTTTATTCCGTCTTTCAAACTTCGGACGTTGAAGTTTAAAAGTAGCCCACATTTTATGCGGGATAACTTTAAATAGGTCATTAGTTGAGCTGTATGTATGGGGAGTAGCCCCTCTACTGATTTTAGTTCAATGATAACACTATTTTCTACAACAATGTCCAATCTGTATGCAGCATCAATTTGAATATCTTTGTACAGGATGGGCAATGATTTTTGTCGCTCAACATGCAAGCCACAATGAATCAGTTCATAATACAAACACTCTTCATAAGTGCTTTCTAATAAACCTGACCCTAAAGTCGTATGCACTTCATAAGCCTTTTTTAGAATAAGTTCCGTTAAGTTATTAATATCCATAAGTATGTAAATTTAAATAAGTCCCAGTTACCTAATAATAAAACTCTGTGGAACTCTGTGTGACTCTGTGGTGAACAAAAGTCACCCGAATAGCGCCCGGAAAGCCTCTTCGACCTTCCGCACCGGCACGAGTTCTATTTTCAGTTTCTTCGTGTCGATTCCCTGAAAATTGTATTTCGGCAGAATAAATCGCTTGAAACCTAATTTCTCGGCTTCACTGATGCGTTGCTCGATGCGGTTTACCGGACGAATTTCGCCCGACAATCCGATCTCACCCGCCATACAGACTTCCGGTTCCACCGCCACATCCATGTTGGAGGATAGAATGGCGCTGATCACAGCCAGATCGATAGCAGGGTCGTTCACCTTCAATCCGCCGGCAATATTGAGGAATACATCCTTCTGTGCCAGTTTGAAACCGACGCGTTTTTCCAACACTGCCAATAGCATGTTCATTCGCCGGATATCAAACCCCGTGGCCGACCGCTGCGGATTACCATATACTGCCGAACTGACCAATGCCTGTGTCTCGATGAGGAACGGGCGTACCCCCTCGATGGCCGAGGCAATGGCTACACCACTCATCCCTTCGTGCTCGTGACTGAGCAGCAACTCCGACGGATTGCTCACTTGCCTCAACCCATCCTGCCGCATTTCGTATATGCCCAGTTCGGCTGTACTTCCGAAACGGTTCTTGATGCTGCGCAGGATGCGGTACATGTAATGCTGATCACCCTCGAACTGAAGCACTGTGTCGACAATGTGTTCCAACACCTTCGGTCCTGCAATGCTTCCTTCTTTGTTTATGTGACCGATGAGCAGAACCGGCGTATGCGTCTCCTTGGCAAAACGAAGGATAGAAGCCGAGCACTCGCGTACCTGGGCGATGCTACCGGGAGACGACTCGATCATCTCCGTCGAAATGGTTTGTATGGAGTCGATCACTACCAGATCGGGATGGGTATTCTTGATGTGGACATATATTTGTTCGAGGGACGTTTCGCACACGATAAGGCAGTCGCTCGATGTGTTTGATAACCGGTCGGCGCGTAACTTCAGTTGGCGTGCACTTTCCTCGCCGGAGACGTATAACACCCGTCGCTCCCGCAGCCCGAGTACCGTTTGCAGTACAAGTGTCGATTTTCCGATACCCGGCTCACCCCCTATCAGTACCAATGAGCCTGGTACAAGACCTCCACCCAGCACCCGGTTCAGTTCTTCATCGTGTAGGTTGATACGGGGCTCATCGTCAGCCTGGATTTCGCTCAGGGTCAACGGCTTGGGTTTCGATGTCTCTATCCCCGATGTGGGACGCTTGTTGACTGCCTCTTTACGGACAATCTCTTCTACATACGTATTCCATTCGCCGCACGAGGGACACTTGCCCACCCATTTTGGGGAGTCTTGTCCACAGTTGGTGCATACATAAACGGTTTTTTCCTTTGCCATCGTGTTACGCTAAAAAGTTTGGCCAAAGGTACAAATAAATGCGGGAAAAGTGGTACTGAATAACAGATATAGCCAATCGACGGGATTAATTGGTTGTCTATCCGACAAGTGTATAGTGATACATTAAAGCAATCGAACCGATACTCGTAGATCAAAGCAGTGGTACTCTACGAGGTAGGTAGTTTTGGTCTACGAGGGTCGATGTACGAGATGTACATCTCATACAGTACCAGATGTACATCTCGTACTGCTCCAGATGTACATCTCGTACATCGATGGTCGTAGAGTGTCACAACCTTGGTCGTAGAGTACCGTAGGCTCGCTCTACGAGAAACACTAGTTAGCAAAGAAACCACGAGTTTGTAGAGTGAAGTATCATGCAATTCCCCCAACAAACCGGTCTGGAATTGAATGCTTGTGACGCATTATTTTCATAGCAGATTGCCCGATATTGTTTTTTCGTAGAACTCCAATGCACAAAGATTCGTAGCCACCTCTGCTACAGTCATTTTCCCTGCACGGCAGTCATGTACCGATTCGATGAAGCGATCGATGAGCCTGACTCCTTCCGTCATATTTAGTTCATTCATCCAATGTTTCAGTTCTTCCAACTTCTGCACAGTCACAGGCTGCATGTTATGAAGCCCGGCAAAGGCAATATCAGAGAGCAGAAGTTCCAGTTCCTTGAAGAGTTCGTTTATAACCATATCCTTTTGTTATTAATGCGAATCAGTAGTTGACTCTGATTCCTTGTTTAAAAAATTAGATAAATAAATGCGATGGCAATTTTTCCCATCGTATGTACCAGAAGTCCAGACGTTGATCTGACCTTCATCGCTCTTTGAATATTTGTTTTTTCATTCAACCAGTTGAAAAATGATTCTATGGGTTGTCTGACTTTAGAAACAGCTGCTGAAAACAAGTCTCTGGATGCTTTGTCTCTTTGAGTAATGACCGGTTCTTCTCCTTTAATTGCTTTGACTGGCGTCAACATACTTACTGCTTGCATTTCCTGTTTTTCATTCCAAAAGGGAAAATCCGCATAAGCTTTATCTGCGAATATGTTTCTATTGATCAGACTATTTGCTGCCTCCGTTTTGAGTACAGTCAAATCATTCTCTTGTGCCGATGATAGGATAATCATTTCTGGAAAAGGGATCGTTCCTGGCCGCCTGAAAGCTACCGTGTGTAGTTTTAATCCGAAGTAATACATGTTCTTGGTAGAGCAGTATCCTTTGGTGGCAATCTCAGTAGCGACTTTTCCAGTCTTGTTTTTCCCTTTGCACGTAATGATAGGCATGGAATCAACAAGGGATATCAGGTTATCACAGTCAGCTGGTTTGAAGAATGTAATCAGATGCTTTACAAGCTCACTAATGGCTTCGCTCATCAGGTTCAACCGATAATTGAAAGTCTGATAAGAAGGCAGTTTAGGGAACCAGGATAGCAAATATTCTTGGGTGAATGTATGTATGTCTTTGATCTTGAAGTATCGCTGATAGGCTCCACAAAACAGGTAGGCAGTAAGCAACTCCTCATCTGTGAAGACAGGATTGGCATTATTACTGAATCGCTGACAGTAGAACTTCAGTGAAGACTGGTAAACATCGCAGATATACATATATATTTTTATAAGTTTGAGTTCTTTCTCCTTGGGAATCATAATTAGAAAAATGAGTGGTTTTATTCTTCTAATATACTGATTTTCAAGGAGATTACCAAACAATTTTAAGGGATAATTAATTGAATAATAACATTTTAGCAAACTGAATCAGTAGTTGACTTCTGATTCGCATTATTTGTAAAATGATAGTTTTTCTATTTCATTAACTTTGATCAGAACTTCATCTGCAAGATCCGTACCGCATTGAGTATAGCCAGCAACGCCACGCCTACATCGGCAAAAACAGCTTCCCACAGCGTGGCTATACCACCGGCACCCAGGAGTAAAACCAGCAGTTTCACGCCGAATGCCAGGGCGATGTTTTGCATTACGATCTGCCGGGTGGCTTTTCCTATCCGTATGGCAGTGGCGATTTTGGAAGGCTGGTCGGTTTGGATGATCACGTCGGCTGTCTCGATGGCTACATCGCTGCCCAAGGCACCCATGGCGATACCGATATCGCTCATAGCCAGTACGGGAGCGTCATTGATGCCATCTCCTACGAAAACTATTTTGTTTGCGGAGTCAGCCTTTAGCTGTTCGATGTGTTGTACTTTGCCTTCAGGCAGCAAGTCGCCGTATGCTTGCGTGATGTTCAGCGAGGCAGCTAGCTTGGAGACGATGGCTTGTTTATCGCCTGAGAGCATGACGATGTTTTTGATACCCATGCGTTGCAGGGACTCGATGGCGGAATGTGCGTCTTCTTTCGGGGCGTCGGCTACGAGTACATAACCTGCATACCTGCCGTCGATGGCGCACAGCACGATGGTTTCGGGGATTGACAGAACGTCAGCGGGAAAAGCGATGCGATACTTGTCCAGCAGTTTGGCATTGCCTGCCAATACGGTTTTCCCGTTGATAATGGCTTCCAGCCCGTGGCCTGCTATTTCTTTTACTTTTTCGGGTGGCAGAGGATTCAATGTTTGTTTCCGGGCATGCGCTACGATGGCTTTGGCAATGGGATGGGTGCTTTGCGATTCCACTGAGGCGATGGTTTCCAGCAGTTCGCTTTCGCTGCACAGGCCAACGGCCGGGACAATTTGCTGCACATCGAATACGCCTTGGGTCAGGGTTCCTGTTTTGTCCATCACCACGCTGTTTATCCGGGTGATGGCATCGAGGTAGTTACTGCCTTTGAACAGGATTCCGTTGCGTGAGGCTGCGCCGATTCCACCGAAGTAGCCCAGCGGGATGCTGATGACCAACGCGCAGGGACAGGAGATGACCAGGAATACCAGTGCGCGGTAGAGCCAGTCGTTGAAATCGTACACGAAACTGCTGGCGGCCAATGAGTAGATCCACGGCAGCAACACGATGGACACGGCCAACCCGACCATGATAGGCGTATAAACCCGGGCGAATTTCCGGATGAATTGTTCCGTGGGGGCTTTGCGTTCGGTGGCATTCTGTACCAGTTCGAGGATACGTGCCAGTGCGCTTTGCCCGAAAGGTTTGCTGACAGTGATCCGTGCCACGCTGTCGATAGCGATCATTCCGGCGAGTACTTCTTCGCCTTCGTGGAGGGTGCGCGGAACACTTTCGCCTGTCAATGCGGAGGTGTTGAACGAAGCTGATTGGGTTTGAAGCGTTCCATCGAGCGGCACGCGTTCGCCGGGACGGACTTCGACGGTTTCGCCTACGCGGACGGATTCGGGTGATACTGTTACGCGTGTTTCGGTTGCACCCGTTCTTATCACAGTAGCTGATTCGGGACGGACATCGAGCAACGCGCTGATATTTTTCCTGACACGGTTCACGGCATGTTCCTGAAACAGTTCACCGATGGCATAAAACAGCATCACGGCTACTCCTTCGGGATATTCACCGATGAAGAATGCGCCGATGGTGGCAATGCTCATCAGCGAGAATTCCGTAAAGAAGTCTTTGCGGGCAAAGGCTTCACAGGATTCTTTGAGGACAGGAATTCCTACGGGCAGGTAGGCGATGATGTATCCTATCAGTCGCGTATTCCCGGTAAAGAAGTCCGGCTTCCACAGATAATCGAGCAGTAGTCCGGCAACAAAAAGGAGGAAACTGATGATGACCGGGAGATACATTTTCCATGCCGGACGTTCGTCGGTACACGTGGATTGCGATTGGCTACAACTGCAACTGCATCCACAGCTTTGCGCTGCGCCCTGAACCTGAGAATCTTTATGTGACATAATCATTCTTGTTTTATTTGATGACACAAAGGTCGGGAGAGTTTCCTGCAACCTGGTTGCAAAGTTCG
>JAVBVA010000108.1:0-48494 GCA_031554665.1 Bacteroides sp.
GATTAATACTGTTTGAATTGGGTTGCTAACGTTAACGATGCAAATATGGGGTGTCTTTTTGGATAGTCACCGGACAAGGCTACAGCCTACTGTGGTTGGGAAAAACAGGGGTTTTGTGGCCAAAAACCGGACAAAACAGCATGCTAAACCGGAAAAATATTTTTATATTCCGAAAATATGCATATTTTAGAGGGACGATAATCGTATATCGAATGGCCCAAACCTCTGTCTTTTAGGGTTTGTAGGGATTTATTGAGAAGTACAATCTTGTAGATACCACGGAAGAGGCTTTATTCAAACGGTATCAGCGTTGGAAAAAACTACAGGAAGAGGAACGGAAGAAGGGTTGGATATAGATTATCAGGAAACCCACAAACATGGCTTAGATTATTTTTGACGTTTTGACAATCTGTCAATGAAAAGGCTTCGTGGTTACGTTGTTTCAGATGAAGACGAGATGTGGAAGATAATATTGCAAAGAGAACGATTTTAATAAAGTCAATTTAATACAAGAACATACTATATACTCTATTTTTTGATAGGATTTTATTGTCTTATGAATAGTATAGTCTGATTTAATCTGAAAAAAACAAACAATTTAACAAACAAAAACAATGCTTTTTTTTGCCCTGAATAGCTTTTTATGGAGACAAAAATCAATCAATTAAAGGTCTGTTCTGCCCCCTCGACCCGAAGGTTTTAAACCCTCGGGGTGAAGGTTTAAAAGGTTCGGGTCGAAGGTTTAAAACCTTCGAAGTCTTTCGTAGACAAATTTGAAGTCTTTGGCCCTTCAAAATCCGGATATATATACAAAACGCAAACTAAAGCATAGCTATTCTTGCATGATAATGCAGATATTAATTCACTCTTTTTTCTGATTGACTGTTTTGCAGTTATTTACGCGTTAGCAAGAAAACGATATTCACTACTTTTTGTACACCATATCCGCCTGTTTGGCTTCATTCTAACACTTCACAGCTAATCTTATCCCCGCAAAACCTCCACCGTACGGAACAGTGTCCGTATCTTGGCATCATCAGTATTACCATCCAGATTCACGCAACAAATACCGGTAAGGCGCGGATCGCCCGATTCACCGACCAGCCGGCGGATGATGGCTTCCAATTCCTCGTCAGGTGTATTGTTAAGTGTCACCGGATCGAGACGCAATGAAAAGAAAGTATCAGGAAGTTTCGCACGCAGCAGCTGCACATCGCCGCCCCAGCCCAGATCGAGGAAAGCCAGATGAGGAATCTTCGCCAAACTATCGGCATAGCGGTGCGGGTCGGGCCCGCAATAGTGAATACCAAACGGGCGAAGGAATTCGCTCCAAGCCAGGTCGATAGGAAGCAGAAACTCTTCGTACAAATCTTCGGAGATCATGGTGTGGGTACACTCGGAATGCAGAAATACCTCCGGGCGCAAATGCCGGACAATACTATTGACCGAAACGGAACTGGTACCGGTATGCGAAGAGATATAACGAACGAATTGCTCGATGACGGCGGCAATATCGCGGAAGTAACGGGCAGATTCTTCGGGTTGGAGCATCATATCCATCAACATGGATTCGCCACGCAGGTCGAGAGCAATATTCAGTACGCCGCCCCAGTTGATATCGCCACACACATATCCGTAACGGGCTTTCAAGGCATCAATCAATGCCTGAAGACGCTTCATGGGAGCGGTGGCAAAGAAGCCTTCTACATCAATGGTAAAATCTTCGCGATGGGCGCAAAGCACCTGCGGAGCAGCATCGTCGGTATACCGTATGTCACAACCGAGCGCTTCGGACAGGAGATAACCGGCCGCGTTGTGCACGGCACCAATAACGGGAAGGTCTTTGTCATGGTCAGCGCCGAGGCCGAATTCCCCGAAGCGGTCGTATAATTCTTTTTCCATGCGCCGTTCGGACTCCACCCGCTTCAGGGGGTGATAAAAGAAATCTTCGTCGAACGTGATTCCCGTATTTTTGTACCACCACGAGGGATGGAATACAACCTCAACGGGCAGAGGCCTGTCAGCTAATTGATAATGGTTCATATTTCTAATCATTTAGTTTCACCACAGAGTCACACAGAGTTCCACAGAGTTTTAATTCTTAATTTTTAATTTCTCTGTGGAACTCTGTGTGACTCTGTGGTGAATTAAAACCTCGGTTATTTGCATATAGTATGTATCACATTGTACGCTGCCGATTGCTCTTCGGGGGTATCGCAATAGGTCACGACCACCAGCTTCATGCCCGGCCTCCAAAGCTCCTTGACGGTACGCTCGATCACCTCCAGCCCACCCACGATGCGGGCATTGACGATGACTCCACTCCCGGCAAAAGCTTCGGCAACGGGAGTCGCCGGATTGGGATCGGGATCGGTTTGCGATGAGAAGGCGCCGTCGACCATCCGCAGGCCGGGGATGGAATGCACCGCCGGGAGCTGGGGTGTCCAGTTTCCACAGGAGTGGAACACCGGTCCGCCAAGCGCCTGCCCCACCCGGGCAAAAGCCGGTAAGGCACACTCGATGTACTGCTCGTTGGAAAGCATCACGATGTTGTCATCGCTCTGCCCGTACCCTTCGAGGCAACGTGCCGAAGCAAAGCCGTGTCCGGGGCTTGCCAGGCAAGGACCGATCATCCGGCGTTGTTCGTTCATGAAGTCGATGGTCAGCGTAGCAAGCCGGTCGAGAAACTGCTTCACCGCATCGGGATCGAGCAACATATCCATAAACAGGCTGCTGTTCTCCACAATCATGGTCGAAGCATTGAGCGGCGACTGGGCATCGGATAGACTCATGGGCAAACGTCCCTTCGTCTCTGTGAGGAAGTAATCGATCATATCCAATGTATGTCGCCCTACTGCCGTCTGCGCAATGGCAACGGGTGTATGCTGCAAAGCCTCGGCGGTGGTGGCAAATAACGGGTGTACGGCCGGCGCCTGTCCGGGATTCCACACATATTCCGCCCCATAAGCTGCTGCTACAGCACCAATACCATACCACGGTTCGAGAAAGTTGGGCACATCGGCCTTGTATGTCATACTCTTTTGCAAACAGCCCAGCTGCCATTCGAGCGAACGCTTCATATCGCGGCTACCGTCGGCAAACACTTCGGCAGCACGTACCCGCCGATAGACGGCTACACCGCTTTCTGCCCGGCGGAAATCTTCCAATCCTTTCAGCAAGCAACCTTCGTAAGCCGAAAAGCCATCGAAATCAAATTGTCCGACAGACACCGGCTGTACGTCGGTAGCCTGCGCATCGCGTTTGGTTACATCAAAACTCATTTTTTTATGGTTATTATCTTATTATTCAATCCGTATCGGCTCTATACGTGGTACAAACAGCCTCAATATGAGCCAGGCCAACAGGTACATGCTGCTGGCAACGGCAAATATCAACGTATAACTTCCGGTAAACTCCAACATCAATCCTACAAACGAAGAGGCCAATGCCCCGCCGATAGCTCCCCCGAAGCTGGACAGCGCCACCATCGAAGCCACCACCTCTTTCGGATAGATATCCGATACAATGGTAAATATATTCGACGCCCACCCTTGATGCGCTGCCGTGGCAAAGCCGATGACGATCACTACCAGCCAAAGGTTATTAATATAGGCCAGGGCATTGAGCGGTAATACGAGCAAAGCGAAAATAAGGATCGTAGCCTTACGGGCGAAATCAATACTCCGGCCCGACTTGATGAAACCCGACGATACGGCTCCCCCGGCTATTCCTCCGAGACTTGCCAAAAGATAGATGATGATCAGCGGAAGCACGGCGCTCTTGATGTCGATGCCTTGCGTTTTGTTCAGAAAGTCGGGCGCCCAAAAGAGAAAGAACCACCATACCCAATCGGTCACGAAGCGGGAGAAACATAGTGCATACGTCTGTTTGTAGCGGAAAAGTTTTCCCCAACTTATCGATTGCCCCGGGGTAGCAGCCGCCTCTTCATCGGACTGTATATACTCCAGTTCGGCTGGCGACACCTTCGGGTGCTTCATGGGCGATTCATAGCACCACCACCAGAACACCAGCCACACAAAACCCAATGCACCGGTAATGATAAACGCCCATTGCCAACCCCATTGCAAGGTAATGGCAACCACTACAACAGGAGCCACAATGGCCCCGATGGTAGAGCCGGAATTGAAGATACCCGTAGCAAAGGCGCGGTCTTTCTTCGGGAACCACTCGGCTACGGTCTTCACGGCGGCAGGGAAATTACCCGCCTCTCCTACTCCGAGGATAGCGCGCATCACCCCGAAGCCAAACACTGAACGCACAGCAGCGTGCAGTATGGCACCCACGCTCCATACCAGGATGGAGATGGCATAGCCAAGTTTACTTCCCAGTTTATCGAGCAACCGGCCGCAAAGGAGCATCCCGATGGCATACGCAAACTGAAAGGCGGTAACGATGTATCCGTAATCGGCCTCGCTCCAACCCAGGTCTTCCTGTATGTAGGGTTTCAGCAGCCCAATTACCTGACGGTCGATGTAATTAATGGTAGTGGCAAAGAAAAGAAGTGACACAACGACCCACCGTACATTAGTCTTCTTCCCGGCCTGCCCGAATATTCGTTCGTTCCTCATAGTGTGTTGTATTTATCAAGAAGACGAACGATCATCCGGCATGTACCCACTGCAAAAAGACCGGTACAAACTGAAAGAAGTAAAACAATTATGAAACATGAATACAAATTGTAGCCTGATTTATGCCACTGAATCCTAAATAAGCCCTATCTTTGCTTACAGCAAATTCTCCACAAAGGTGCTACGCATGAAAAAGGTCTTACTTCTTTTCTTTTTGACCCTCCTCACGCTCCCCACTGCGGCCCAAAACACAGGTGTCGGGGTGGGAGCCGAACAAACGCAGGAATACCTTCCGTTACTAACGGGCAAAAGGGTCGCCGTATTCTCCAACCATACCGGCATGGTGGGCAACAAGCATGTGGTAGACATTCTGTTGGAGCATAAAATCAATGTGGTAGCTATCTTCTCACCAGAACATGGCTTCCGTGGAAACGCCGATGCAGGCGAACAAGTATCGAATACGGTGGACAAGAAAACAGGCGTACCCATTCTCTCCCTTTATGATGGCAAGTTGGGACGGCCCGGTGACGCCTCCATGCGCAAGTTCGACATACTGGTGGTCGATATACAAGATGTAGGATTGCGCTTTTACACCTACTACATCTCCATCGTGAAGTTGATGGATGCCTGTTCGCTATTTCAACGCAAGATGCTGATCCTCGACCGACCCAACCCGAACGGGCACTATGTAGACGGCCCTATACTGGACATGAAGTACAAATCGGGAGTGGGCTGGCTGCCCATACCGGTGGTGCATGGCATGACGCTGGGTGAGCTGGCACTGATGGTCAATGGCGAGCACTGGCTACCGGCTTCGCGCACTTGCGACGTAACAGTGATTCCCTGCCGGAACTACACGCACCAAACTCTGTACCGGTTGCCGGTACCTCCTTCCCCCAACCTGCCGGACATGAAGTCGGTCTACCTCTATCCGTCCACCTGCTATTTTGAAGCGACTCCCGTCAGCCTGGGCCGCGGTACATCGCTTCCTTTCCAGGTGTACGGGCATCCCGACATGAAAGGATACAGCTACAGTTTCACTCCCCGCAGCTTGCCGGGTGCCAAGAACCCGCCTCAACTCAACAAGCTGTGCCATGGGGTGGATCTCAGCAGCCTCAGCGACGAAGAGATCTGCGAAAAAGGTATCGACTTGAGTTACCTCATCGACGCCTACCGCAACCTGAATACAGGCGACCGCTTTTTCAGCTCTTTCTTCGAACGGCTTATCGGAGTGGGCTATGTACGCAAGATGATAGAAAGCGGCAAGAACGCCGATGAGATTAAAGCAATATGGAAAGACGACGTAGAACGATTCAAACGACAACGACGGCCCTATCTGCTCTACCAGGAATAGTAACAAACAACAGAAAAGTAACCAATGAGCCCTTTATCCATACTCATAACCATTGCAGCATACTTCGCATTGCTGTATACCATATCGTACATTGCCGGTCGTAAGGCCGATAGTGAGGGATTCTTTGTCGGCAACCGGAAGTCGCCCTGGTATGTGGTGGCATTTGCCATGATAGGTTCGAGCATATCGGGGGTGACATTTATTTCCGTACCGGGCATGGTAGCTGCCAGCAGCTTCTCCTACCTGCAAATGGTGCTCGGGTTCGTAGCCGGGCAATTTATCATTGCCTTCGTGCTGATACCACTCTTTTACAAAATGCAGTTGGTATCCATTTACGAATATCTGGAGAACCGGTTTGGCATCTCCTCGTACCAGACGGGAGCCTGGTTTTTCTTTCTATCGAAGATGCTGGGAGCAGCCGTACGCCTCTTCTTAGTATGCCTCACCCTGCAACTGTTGGTATTCGAGCCCTTCCACCTGCCGTTCGTGCTGAATGTAACTATTACCATGATATCCGTATGGCTGTACACCTACCGGGGTGGAGTGAAGTCATTGATATGGACGGATTCGTTCAAGACTTTCTGTCTGGTAGTGTCTGTGGTGCTGTGTATCTTCTACATTGCATCCGACCTGAAGATGGGGTTCGGCGGCATGTTCACAGCCATATCGGAGAGTGAATATTCGCGGATATTCTTCTTCGACGACGTGAACGACAAGCGTTTCTTCTTCAAGCAATTCTTAGCAGGCGTGTTCACCATGATTGCCATGACAGGGCTGGACCAGGACATGATGCAACGCAACCTGAGTTGCAGGAACTTCAAGGACTCGCAGAAAAACATGGTAACCAGCGGTATCTCACAGTTCTTTATCATCCTGCTGTTCCTGATGCTGGGAGCGTTGCTTTATACTTTCACTGCCCGGCAAGGCATTCAGAACCCGGCCAAGAGTGACGAGTTATTCCCCATGATCGCCACCGGCGGTTATTTTCCGGCCATCGTCGGTGTATTGTTTATCATCGGCCTGATCTCGTCGGCATACGCTGCGGCAGGTTCGGCGCTCACGGCGCTCACCACATCGTTTACAGTCGATATTCTACAGGCAAAGGGGCAGGCCGAATCCCGGTTGACACGCATCCGCAAACGCGTACATGTAGGGATGGCACTGCTCATGGGCATTGTGATCTACATCATCAACTGGCTGAGCCACACCAGCGTAATCGATGCCGTGTACATCCTGGCCAGCTACACCTACGGTCCTATCCTGGGACTTTTCGCTTTCGGCATCTTCACCAAACGGCAAGTACGCGACGGGCTTGTGCCACTCGTAGCCATCCTTTCGCCTGTGCTGTGCTTCGTTCTGGAGCGAAATTCGGTGGCATGGCTCAACGGCTATCACTTCAGCTACGAATTGTTGATACTCAACGCCCTGTTCACCTTCCTCGGGTGCATGCTGATAGAGAAGAAAAAGAAGAAAAGGAAGAAGAGAAAATAACTCCGGCAAGAACGGAGCCTACTATAAATAACGTGAATATGAGAAACAGAATAGACTGCTTCATTCCCCTGGCAGATGCCGGCCTGGCAGCAAAGACCCTTGAGGGATTAGAAGCTTCGGGCGTAGTAAATAAAATCTATTTGTTGGCCACCCAACCGGATGCAACATCCCTGCCGGGCTGTGAGGTGCTGACCGTACCCACCCTGAACAGCAGTACAGCCATCCGGACGATAGCCGCCCGCACGGAAGCCGAATACACATTGATCTATACGAAGTTCACCACATTGAGCCTGGGATACTTTGCGTTGGAGCGCTTCATGCGCATAGCCGAAGATACCGGCGCCGGTATGCTTTATGCCGATCGTTATCAGGTAACGGGCAGCACGCAAAAGAATGCCCCGGTCATCGATTACCAGTTTGGCAGCCTGCGCGACGACTTCGATTTCGGTTCGGTTTTGTTTTTCCGCACTTCTACGTTGAAAGAAGCTGCCAACCGCCTGACAGCCGACTACCGGTTTGCCGGGTTGTATGATCTCCGGTTGAAGTTATCGCAACACTACTCCCTGGTGCATATCAACGAATACCTCTATTCGGAGATGGAGGACGACCAGCGTCAAAGCGGAGAAAAGATATTCGACTATGTTGACCCCAGAAACCGGAGCGTACAGATAGAGATGGAACAGGCATGTACCGAACACCTGAAAGAGATCGGTGGTTACTTGCCGCCGGAGTTCGGGAAGATAGAATTTACAGCCGGAGATTTTGAGTTCGAGGCATCGGTCATTATTCCCGTACGCAACCGCATCCGCACCATCCGGGATGCCATCCGGTCGGTACTGAATCAGCAAACCCGCTTTAAGTTCAACCTGATAATCATCGACAACCATTCGACCGACGGCACCACAGAAGCTATCCGGGAGTTCGAAACAGACAAACGCCTTATACATATTATTCCCGAACGCAACGATCTGGGTATCGGCGGTTGCTGGAATACAGGTGTCCATCATCCAAAGTGCGGTAAGTTTGCCGTACAACTGGACAGCGACGATGTGTATAAAGACAATAAAGCCCTGCAAACCATGATCGATGCTTTCTACGAGCAGAACTGCGCCATGGTGGTAGGCACTTACATGATGACCGACTTCCACATGAACATGATTGCTCCGGGCATCATCGATCACAAGGAATGGACACCCGAAAACGGCCGTAACAATGCTTTGCGCATCAACGGGCTGGGCGCTCCGCGTGCCTTCTACACACCTGTGCTGCGCGAAGTCAAAGTGCCTAATACGAGTTATGGCGAAGACTATGCGTTGGGCCTGAACATCTCCCGCCGTTACCAGATAGGACGCGTGTACGAGGTAGTGTACCTCTGCCGCCGCTGGGAAGAGAACTCGGATGCCGCCCTGGACATCGTGAAGATGAATGCGCACAATCTGTACAAAGACCGCATCCGCACCTGGGAGTTACAGGCACGGGTGAACCTGAACAAAACGAAACAAGCATGATACCCAAAAACATACAGAGCCTGCTCGACGGGCAACTGACCTCCTGGCAACTGGCCAAAAACAACTATCAGGCTCTCAGGCAAGTACGAATGAAAGAGCTGGATGTAGACGGCACACGTTACCAGGTTCAGTACAATCCGGGACGTATCGTTTCGTCGTCGGCCAAGGTAGATGCCGGTTCCATACAGGAGCGGAAGTGTTTTCTCTGCCCGGACAACCTGCCTGCGGAGCAGGAGAGCCTTCCTTTCAAGACACATTATCATATTCTGGTCAATCCGTTCCCTATCTTCCCGAAACACCTGACCATTGCCGATGTGAGCCACACCCCGCAACGCATCCGCCACCGGATGATCGACATGCTCGACCTGGCTTCGTATGCCAGCGACTATGTGGTATTCTACAACGGACCGAAATGCGGAGCCTCCGCCCCCGACCATGCACACTTCCAGGCAGGCAACAAAGGGTTTCTGCCCATCGAAGTAGACTGGCGAGACAATACCCGCCACATACTGGATTACCGTTCGGCTACACTCTGGGGATTGGACGATTCCTGTTGCCCGGCCCTGATCATCGAGTCGCCCGACCGCTGGGAAGCAGAGGAATTGTTTGTCATCGTCTATCAAGCGATGGAGCAAAACACGGACGACGAAGAGCCGATGATGAACTTGCTTACCTGGGTCAACATGGAAGGAAACTGGGTGGTATGCATCTTCCCACGCAAAAAGCACCGTCCAAGCTGCTACTTTGCTCAGGATGAGACCAACTTATTGATCAGTCCCGCCTCGGTAGATCTCGGAGGGGTGTTCATTACCCCCCGTGAAGAAGATTTCGAGAAGCTGACCGCCGCAGACATTGCCGCCATATTGAGGGAGGTCTGCCTGAATCCCTCCGAGTTCAGGCAACTGATACAGAGTATAAACCGCCAAATCAGATAGAAATGAAAGAGCCCGATATCCATGTAGGTATTCTCACGGCTCAGCAGATTGACTTTTCGCTGCTGGGCACTTACCGGACGGGGAATAAAGAATGGAATGAAAATCAATCTGCCCGGTACGAAGAAGGCAAGATCCGTTGGGAAGAAGGATTGTATGACGAACTGATCTTCGAGCCTTCCGACCCAACGACCGATGCTTTCGAACTGAAAAATGTCGTCATCGGTATCGGCTTCCACTGGGAACGCACAGAGAATCAACGTTTCGCCGGGGCCCTCAGGCTGATCGTAACAGGCGATAAAATAACAGCAATCAATATCATCGGGCTGGAAGCCTATCTCACCAGTGTCATCTCGTCAGAGATGAGCGCCACCGCTTCGCCGGAACTGCTGAAAGCACATGCCGTCATCTCACGCAGCTGGCTATTGGCCCAGATACAAAAGAATAAAACAATCCGGGAAGACCGGCAAAACTATGTAGCACATACCCGGACCGAACAGGAATTGATTCGATGGTACGACCGCGAAGACCATACCCACTTCGATGTATGCGCCGACGATCATTGCCAACGGTATCAGGGCATCACTCGTGCCTCGACCGGCCTGGTGGGGCAAGCCATCCAGGCCACCCGCGGGCAAACACTACTGTATGACGGAGTGATATGCGATGCCCGCTTCTCGAAATGTTGCGGAGGTGCACTCGAAGAATTCCAGTATTGCTGGGAAGATACCTCCTACCCCTATCTTCGCAAACGCCGTGACAGTGAGACACATACCGGCCTGCCCGATCTTCGTAACGAAGCGGAAGCCGAACAATGGATACGTACCTCTCCCCCGGCCTTCTGCAACACGGCTGATAAAAAGATCCTCGGGCAGGTATTGAATAACTACGACCAGGAGACCATTCACTTTTACCGCTGGAAAGTAACATACAGCCAGGAAGAGATTGCAAACCTGATACGTCAACGTTCGGGCATCGACTACGGACAGATTGTAGACCTGGTTCCGGTGGAACGCGGAACTTCGGGCCGCCTCACCCGGCTACAGATCACCGGTACGAAACGAACCCTGACCATCGGCAAAGAATTGGAGATACGCCGTACCTTGTCATCCTCACACCTGTACAGTTCGGCTTTTGTTGTCGACAAAGCAGATATGGAAGACGGCATTCCCGGTATGTTCACGCTGACGGGTGCCGGATGGGGACACGGCGTGGGACTCTGTCAGATCGGCGCCGCCATGATGGGCGAACAGGGATTCTCTTATGACAAGATCCTGCTACATTATTATATAGGTGCAACCATTAGCAAACTCTATTAAAACAACACAGCATGAAAAACGAAAAGAGATCTCCCTGGATGTGGATACCCTCTCTCTATTTTGCTCAGGCTTTGCCTTATGTAGCTGTGATGACCATCTCGGTGATCATGTACAAGCGTCTGGGAATATCGAATACAGATATAACCCTCTATACGAGTTGGCTTTACCTTCCATGGGTCATCAAACCGCTGTGGAGTCCGTTTGTTGATTTGTTTAAAACCAAGCGCTGGTGGATAGTAACCATGCAGTTGCTGATAGGAGCCGGACTGGCGGGTGTTGCATTTACCATTCCGATGCCCGGTTTTTTCCAGTGGTCCCTGGCCTTGTTCTGGCTGGTAGGCTTCAGCTCGGCCACCCATGACATTGCTGCCGATGGGTTCTATATGCTTGCCTTGAACGTGCGCGATCAGTCTTTGTTCGTCGGCATCCGAAGCACTTTCTACCGGATAGCCACCATCATGGGACAAGGGCTGCTCATTGTTGTGGCGGGACTGATCGAATCGTCTACCGGGATGGAGCCGGTAATATTCAGTGTATCTGCCGATCCGCAACACAGTCAGCTGATGGTGAAACCTGCTTCCATGCAGTCGCCAACGTCGCAAACGGAAACGACCTTCATCGTGTCGGCCTCCAGCCTGCAACTCAGCACCCAGCTCATACCGGCCGACTCTGCCAAACAGATCAAGAAGTATGCCCGGGAGCAGAATGAGAAGAACGGGTTTGTACTGCCCGAGGATGAAGCCAGGAAAGAAGGTAAATTCAGTTTGTGGTGGAAGAAACACGTATCCCAACCGCTAGGGAATACTCTCAGTGAGCTCTTCAACGATAAATACAAGAAGAAAGAAACCGGAAAAGAAGAAGGCAATATCGGCCTGATAGCCATCCAACTGTCACAAGCTCCTGCCGCCGGTGAGAAAATCGTTTTGAATTCATCGTACGACAATGGCAGCAAAAGTATTTCACTGGCAGGCGGCGACCGCATTGAGTTCACACCGGACAACTGGAACAAACCGGCTTACCTGACTGTTCAGCTCGATGCCAAGTTGAAAGAGCAGGCTACCACCTCGTTCAAAGGAACCTCCGGGAATATCTCATTTGCCTGGTCCGTCACCTTCTTTGTCCTTGCCGGGCTGTTCCTGGCATTCACACTGTATCACAAATATGTACTTCCCAGACCTGCAGCCGACATGTCTGTAAGCCAGGGAGCAGCAACCCCTTCGAACATCTTCAAGGAGTTTCTCGCTACATTCGCCACCTTCTTCCGGAAGAAAGGAGCCGTCACAGCTATCTTGTTCATGTTGCTCTATCGCTTCCCGGAAGCACAATTGGTAAAACTGATCAACCTCTTCCTGATCGATCCGCTGGAGAAAGGCGGTTTGGGACTTACCACCTCTGAAATGGGATTCGTGTATGGCACCATCGGCATCATCGGACTGACATTAGGTGGCATCATCGGTGGCATCTGCGCAGCCAAAGGCGGATTGCGAAAATGGCTGTGGCCGATGGCCTGGAGCATCTCGCTGACCTGCCTCACCTTTGTGTACTTAGGCTTTGCCCAGCCGGATAGCTTGCTGATTATCAACATCTGCGTATTCATTGAGCAGTTCGGTTACGGTTTTGGTTTCACTGCCTACATGCTATACCTCATCTATTTCTCCGACGGCGAACACAAAACAGCCCATTATGCCATCTGTACAGCTTTCATGGCATTGGGGATGATGCTGCCGGGAATGACTGCGGGCTGGTTGCAGGAACATATCGGTTACGAGAACTTCTTTATCTGGGTGATGATTTGCTGCGTGGCAACCATCGCCGTATGTGCATTTATCAAGATAGATCCCGCCTACGGTAGAAAAGAAGAGGCGCATGAACAAGAATAAGAGAGAGAATTATACCGCCTTTCTGCAGGAGATACGGAACTTTATCCCGCCGGAAAGAATCTATACGGACGAGCTCCGCCGGTTGGCATGGGGAACGGACGCGGGATTCTACCGCCTGATTCCTCAAATAGTGATTCGTTCGGCCAATGAGCAGGAAGTTTCTCAGCTCATGCAAGCCGCCCACCGGCATCAGCTTCCGGTGACTTTCCGGGCGGCAGGCACCAGCCTGTCGGGGCAAGCCATCAGTGACTCGATCCTGATTGTTGCCGGGAAGCATTGGGAGAAGTACCGGTTATCGAAAGACTGCCTGCAAATCACCCTGCAACCGGGACTTGTCGGGCAACGGGTCAACGAGATACTTCAACCTTATGGACGTAAGTTCTCCCCGGATCCGGCTTCGGTAAAATCGGCCATGGTGGGTGGAATAGTGATGAACAACGCTTCGGGTATGAACTGCGGCACCCATGCCAACAGCGACAAGGCGCTCCTTTCGGCCCGCATGGTTTTAGTAGACGGAACAATACTGGATACAGGCGATCCGAATAGCAGACGGCAGTTTGCCGATACCCACCCTCAATGGCTGCAACGCATCGAAACATTGCGTGACGAGGTACGCCGTAACCCGGCATTAGTCAGCCGCATCCGTCATAAGTATTCCATTAAGAATGTAACAGGACTGAATATCCTCCCCCTCGTCACTTACGACGATCCGTTCGATATCATCTCCCATCTCCTGGTTGGGTCGGAAGGCACCCTGGCATTCCTCTCCGAAGTGACCATGCGCACCGAACACGATTACCCGCACAAAGCAAGCGCCATGCTCTATTTCAGTGACATCAAGGAGGCTTGCCGGGCGGTAATGGCCATGAAAGAGCTTAAAAAAGAAGCACCAGGGGACAATGCTCTGCAAGTATTGGTACATGCTGCCGAACTGCTCGATAAGAAATCGCTTGCATCGGTCAACGACCCCACCGGCAAGGGACTGACGGCCGTACTGACAGAGACCAAGGCAGACAGCCGGGAAGAACTGGAACAGCATATTGCCGCTATCGGAAAATGTCTGGAAGGATTCCATACCTACACCCCGGTAAGCTTCACCGACCGGCCCGAAGAGTATGCTGCCTACTGGGCTATCCGGTCGGGCATCTTTCCATCGGTAGGAGGGACCCGTCCGCCGGGAACGACCTGCCTGATAGAAGATGTAGCATTCCCTATAAAAGATCTGCCCGAAGCCACAGCCGAGTTACAGGAACTCCTGATCCGCCACGGGTATGACGATGCCTGCATCTACGGGCATGCGTTGGAAGGCAACTATCATTTCATTATCAACCAGTCATTTGCCACCGAAGCAGAAGTACGACGCTACGAACGGTTGATGGAAGAGGTCAAACAGTTGGTAGTCGACCGCTACGACGGTTCGTTGAAAGCGGAGCACGGCACGGGTCGCAACATGGCGCCGTATGTGCGCGACGAGTGGGGCGACGAAGCATTTGAGGTCATGAAAACCATCAAGCACATCTTCGACCCCGACCGGTTGCTGAACCCCGGAGTGATCTTCAACGACGACCCTCAATGCCACATCAAGCACTTCAAGCCGTTGCCGCTTACCCATCCGTCTATCGACAAATGTATTGAATGCGGTTTCTGCGAGGTAAACTGTCTGACATGCGGTTTCACCTTGTCTGCCCGTCAGCGCATTGTGTTACAACGCGAGATCACCCGGTTGACAATGAACGGGGAGGAACCGGAACGACTGATAACACTGCAAAAGCAATACCGGTATCAGGGCAATCAGACCTGTGCCGGAGACGGATTATGCGCCACCTCGTGCCCGATGAGCATCAATACGGGCGAACTGACTCACCACCTGCGCCGGGCAGAACTCCCGGAAACCAGTTTGGGTTATCGCCTTGGGGACTATGCTGCCCGCCACTTTGCCGGAATCAAAAACAGCCTGCGCCCAGTGCTTTCATTAACAGATACAGCCCACCATATATTAGGGACATCTGCCATGAACTTGTTTACTACATATATGCACCAGTTGTTGAAGGTTCCGCAGTGGACACCTGCCATGCCCAAAGCGTACCGGTTGGCGAAGAGCGACCGGCCGGCAGTGACCGCCAATGACGGACACTTAAAGGTTGTCTACTTCCCCAGTTGTATCAATCAAGCGATGGGGCTGGCAAGAAAATCGCCGGTAGAGCAGCCACTGGCGAATAAGATGATATCACTACTGCAAAAAGCCGGTTACGAAGTGATCTTCCCGCAGGATATGGAGAATCTTTGCTGCGGCACCATCTGGGAAAGCAAAGGCATGACGGATATTGCCGACTGGAAAGCATCCCAACTGGAACTTGCTCTTTGGAATGCCAGCCAGCAAGGTGCCTATCCGGTACTGTGCGACCAGAGTCCTTGTCTGCATCGCATGCGCGAAACAATACTCGGAAAGATGAAATTATATGAACCGGCTGAGTTTATTTATATGTTCTTGCGCGACAGGCTGGTATTTACACCCATCGATCGCCCCATAGCCGTTCACATCACCTGCTCGATGAAACGAATGGGACTGGACAAGACATTGGTAGCGCTGGCCCGGCTTTGCTCCACCCGGGTATATGTCCCCGAGGAAGTGGGGTGTTGCGGGTTTGCCGGCGACAAAGGATTCACCCATCCGGAAGTGAACAGCTATGCCCTGCGTAAGCTGCGTCCGCAAGTGGAAGAGAAGAATATACAGATAGGCTATAGCAATAGCCGGACATGCGAAATAGGATTAACGACAAATGCAGGTATCCCCTATGTATCCATCGCCTACCTGGTCGATGAATGCACCCACCCGCGTTTGCCATCATAGCTTAACACTTAAAATCAAAAGAGATGAAACAACAAACAGTCAGCAAGCGGCTATTAGCCCTCGATGTGTTGCGCGGTATCACAATCGCGGGAATGATTCTGGTAAACAACCCCGGAAGCTGGGGCCATGTCTATGCACCGTTGGCACATGCCCAATGGAACGGCCTTACCCCTACCGACCTGGTTTTTCCGTTCTTTATGTTTATCATGGGTATCTCCACGTACATTTCCCTGAAGAAATACAACTTCGGGTTCAGTCGGGATGCAGCCCTGAAAATACTGAAACGTACGGTGGTGATCTTTGCCATCGGCCTGGGGTTATCGTGGTTTGCGAAGTTCCTATACTCGGGGAGCCCGGTCACAGCATTCGAGCAGATCCGCATCCTGGGAGTCATGCAACGTTTGGCACTTTGCTACGGGGCCACTGCCATCATCGCCCTCCTCATGAAACACAAGCATATCCCTTACCTGATTGCAGTACTGCTCATCGGATATTTCGTGATCCTGATAACCGGCAATGGCTTCGAGTACAACGAGACTAACATACTTTCCGTTGTAGACCGCACCATACTGGGCGAAGCGCACATGTACAGGGATCATGGAATTGAGCCCGAAGGATTGCTCAGTACCATTCCCGCCATCGCCCATGTACTGATAGGTTTCTGCGTAGGCCGCCTGATGATGGAGGTAAAAGAGATCGACGAGAAGCTGAAACGTCTCTTTCTGGTGGGTACCATCCTGACATTCTCAGGATTCCTGCTCAGCTACGGCTGCCCGATCAACAAGAAAATATGGTCGCCCACATTCGTGCTGACTACCTGCGGACTGGCTTCCAGCTTCCAGGCATTGCTCATCTGGATCATCGACGTCAAGGGGTATCAGAAGTGGAGCCGCTTTTTCGAGTCGTTCGGCGTGAATCCGCTGTTCATCTACGTGCTGGCAGGCGTTCTTTCTGTAGTATTGGGGGTAATCCGGTTCCCGTATGGCGATGGAATGATCAGCCTGCATGGATTTGTTTATAACGTGGTGTTGCAACCGTTGTTGGGCGACTATCCAGCTTCGCTGGCTTTCGCTTTACTATTCGTCGGCATCAACTGGTTTGTGGGGTACATACTCTATAAGAAGAAAATATACATTAAGATATGATTTTAATAGCAGATAGTGGTTCTACCAAAACCGACTGGTGCCTGGTAAAGAACGGGCAACTGATACACCGGATCGCGACCAAAGGTACCAATCCCTTCTTTCAGACGGAAGAGGAAATCAGTCATGAAATAGCTACGGCTTTGTTGCCGCATCTGCCTGCGGATACGTTCCGAGCAGTCTATTTCTATGGTGCCGGATGCGCCTTCCCCGACAAGATAGCTACCGTACACCGGGCCATTTCAAAGCACCTTATTGTCCGGGAGGAGATTGAGGTCAGTACCGACATGCTGGCTGCCGCCCGTGGACTGTGCGGTCGAGAACCCGGCATCGCCTGTATCATGGGTACGGGTTCCAATTCGTGTTTCTATGATGGTCGGGCCATTGTTACTAATGTATCTCCATTAGGTTTCATCCTGGGCGACGAAGGCAGTGGGGCTGTGCTTGGCAAGTTGTTAGTGGGAGATATCCTGAAAAACCAGATGACTCCCGAGCTGAAGGAAGAGTTCTTCCAACGCTTTGGACTTACCCCACCGGATATTATCGACCGGGTGTACCGCCAACCGTTTCCCAACCGTTTCTTAGCCAGCTTGTCGCCCTTCCTGCTCGAGCATATTCACGAGCCAAAAATACACACACTGGTACTCAACAGTTTCCGGGACTTCCTGAAACGGAACGTGATGCAATACGATTACCAACGGCATCAGGTACATTTCGCCGGGTCGGTGGCTTATTACTACCGGGACATTCTCCGCGAAGCAGCCCACGCAGCAGGCATCCGGACAGGCGCCATTCTTCAAAGCCCGATGGAAGGGCTGATTCAGTTTCACACCCTTTAGCTATTCATTCGTATGCCATTTATTAAAATCACAGAGCAAGCATCGCTCTACAACGACTTAGAGAAAAAGACAGTTCGCGAACTGCTCGAAGATATCAATGCGGAGGACCAGAAAGTAGCACTCGCCACCCAAAGAGCCATTCCGCAGATTGAGAAGCTGGTCAACCTCATCGTACCCCGTATGAAACAGGGGGGACGCATCTTCTACCTAGGCGCCGGAACCAGCGGACGACTGGGCGTGCTCGACGCATCGGAAGTGCCACCTACATTCGGGATGCCTCCCACCTGGGTCATCGGACTGATAGCCGGAGGCGACGCAGCCTTGCGCAACCCGGTAGAGCGTGCAGAAGACAACACCACCCGGGGATGGGAAGAGCTACGGGAAAGGAATATCAACGAGAAAGATACGGTGATCGGGATTGCCGCCTCGGGCACCACCCCGTATGTGATAGGCGCGATGCAGGCTGCCCGTGAGCATGGTATACTGACGGCTTGTATCACCAGCAATCCGGATTCGCCCATGGCTGCCGAAGCCGATGTGCCCATCGAAATGATTGTAGGGCCGGAATACGTAACAGGGAGTTCGCGCATGAAGTCGGGTACCGGGCAGAAGATGATTCTGAACATGATCAGCACCTCCGTAATGATTCAGTTAGGGCGGGTGAAAGGAAACAAAATGGTAAACATGCAACTCAGTAACCAGAAACTTATCGACCGCGGAGCCCGTATGATTGTAGAAGAACTTGGACTCGGCTACGAACAGGCCAAAGACTTGTTGCTCATGCATGGCTCCGTTAAAAAAGCCATCGAAGCACATAGAAAGTAACAGCAGAACCTCTCCTGCAAAAAACGCAAGTGAATCTACCACCTCCCACACTTGGAACTAACCAATTGCTTATCAACCAAATACAAGTGTGGGAGATCAAAATCATCTACCACCGCATCTCCCACCTCCGTCACTAATTTGTGCCGTGAGCGTCTAAAAGCGTAGACATAATCCAGTAAAACAAGGTTGAATATGGCGTTTTGAAAGGCGCTACACGTTTTTCATCGCTTGTTAATGCACTTTAGATCGCTTGTTAATGCACTTTACATTACTTCATAATTGGTATTACATTGCTTGTAAATCCACTTTTCCTCGCTGGATAACCGGTTTGTCTTCACTGGATGAACCACTTCTCTTCGCTGGATAAATGGTTTTGCATCGCTGGATAAACCGTTTTTCTCAGGGAGACACACCATTTCCAAGTCCCTTTCAAGTAATATTTCAAGATATCAGGACAAAGAGATATTCTCTCTGTAATATTATTTTTCAACAGAAAATTCCCATACAAACAGCAATGTTTGGCTCCGAAAGAAGCGCAATGTTACATACCTGCCTTATTTTGTTATACAAAATTCGTAAATCACTGATTAACAACACATATGTAAGCAGCAATTGTTATACCCTGTTATGCAAACATATGTAAAGAGAAGCTATATTCGCAGTCGTCAACTAACGTAGTTCGTAACCAAACCTAGTTGTATAACTATTTGCTGTTTTTAAGAAATGAATGTACGTTTAGTATTATCGGTTCATTTATTGGTTTATTCGTACTTCACGGGATAAAGAGTTATCCCAATCACACTCTCAAATCTGAGCCTTACACCGTGACACTTAACTATCTATCTTTATGTGTTAGTATCTCTTGTTTGCTATTTTCTTAAAACATAGCATCAAGAGATACTTTCACTCCCCCAATTGAGGTTTCATACGTTCAAGTGAATGAACGCTAAAAATCTTAAAAACAATAAGATACATCAAATAGGTAAATCGGTAAATGTGTAAATTGCACCGGTTTAGCTAAACGATTCGTGAAACATGAGATTACTCTATTTTATAAAGCTATCAATGATCCAAAGTGCGATCATCTTATTAATAACCTCTTGTACCTATGCCCAGTCATCCGGCATGGGTAAAGTCATTTATCCCGACTCCATCGAGAGCCCCGCTTCCGGCTCATACAATAATAACCCGGCAAATAGCGACAGGAATGCCGAATCTTATTTTCAGGCGGGACAATCTTATCAACAAGAAAACAAGCTCCATGAAGCCATCAATGCTTATTTAAAGGCTTTGCAAACAATGCCTGCCAACGACTCGTTAGTGATTGACATTTGCAACCACTTGGCTTCCTGCTATATAGACGAGGACTCCATTCTTTGGCACGAACATCTCAGCCAGGTAAACGCCATGCAGGCAAGTCATGCAATCGAGATACAGAAACAAGAGCTGGTAGTCCAACACCAGCGCAACACAGCCGTCCTCATCATCAGCTCACTGGCAGGCCTAACCAGTATACTCTTCCTCTTCATGTATATTAATACTCACAATAAAAAGAAATACATCCACCTCCAGCAGCAACTCATGAAAAATCAAGCTGAGAAGATGCAGCAAAAGAATGAACTGAAGCAGCTGATGTGCACGCATCAGTTCATGGAACAAGAGAATCGCGACATGCAGGACAAGCTTTTCGAACTATGGAAGCAAACTATCCAGATATGTGCCCGCTTGTTTCAGACCACTGCATCCTATAAGAAGCTGATGACCATGGAAACATCCAAGCTGAGAAGAGACCGGGAAAGAGTCCATCAAGAGATAACCGGCATTCACGAAGAACTCAACGAAGTGTTCTCGACCGCTCTTCAGGAACTCTCGGAAATGAGCACAGGCCTCACCCCGGACGATCTCTTGTTCTGCGTTCTTAACTACATGAATCTCTCCACCCCCACCATCAAAATATGCATGAAGGTAGAAAGCTCGCAAGCGCTGTCCCAGCGAAAGTACCGCATCAAGAAACATCTGCAACCTTCCGTATTTTGCTTCGTCTTTGGCGCATCTATCACTAAAGAAATCAATAATTGAGAATACTTTCCACGTTTTCGGGCAAAAAACAATTGTTTTTCTTGCAGATATCAATATTTTTAATGAATATTGTCGGTTGCAAACAGCACTACTATTACTCTATTAAAAATACTATGGCAATTCAAAAGCTTATAGTGTTGTCATTGGTATACCTTTTGGTATCCTGCCAGCACAAGCAGCTTTCTGGAGCGGAGTATCTCATCAACAAAGCCGAAGCTTTGATGGGTACGAAGCCGGATAGTGCTTTGTCGTTATTGCAGCAAGTGTCACCCGCAGAAGCCCTGAACGGGGAATTACAAGCACGCTATTGCCTGCTCATGATGCAAGCCAAAGACAAGAACAACCTTTATATCCTATCCGACTCGCTAATCAGCATCGCCATCGACTATTACCAGCAAAACAACGACTCGCTACGCAAGGCGCAAGCTTTGTACTATCAGGGACGCGTGTTCGAGGAAAGAAAAGAAGACGACAGAGCCATCAACTGCTTCCTTCAGTCGCTCAACGCTCTGGGAAAAATAGAGAACAACAATCTTTCCGGGCTGATTCACTCACATCTGGGCAATCTATACCTGAATGGCAAACTATACAAAGATGCCCTGACTGCTCATCAGAAAGCATGCCATTATGCAAAGAACGATAAAGATACTGTAGGACTGGCCCTGTCGCTAAGAGACATCGGATTCACTTACATGTTGAACGAGCAGAGCGACAGCATGCTACACTACTACGACAAGGCCCTGGAAACGGTTCAGCAAACCCAGAACAGGAAAACGGCCGCCATCATATTGTCCGAGATGGGCTATATCTATACCCAGCAAAACAAGCACGAGCAAGCCATACAGTTTGTACGCAAGTCATTGGAACTGGAGCCGGACACAGCCGATTACTACCCCTCCTACCTCACCCTGGGTTACATATACTACAACCTGAAGCAATACAACCGTGCCGAGTACTGGTTGCAGAAAAGCATATCCGGCCCGCGTTACGACACCAAGCAAGAGGCCTACAAGTTGCTCTACCTGCAAGAGAAAAGCTTAGCCAACCACAAAGAAGCACTCGCCCACTTAGAACAATACAACAGATACCACGATGCCATCGAAGCGCAGATCAGAGAAGAGAACATCTTGGAGATTCAGCAGAAGTATGAGAGCGAACAACTCAAGAACATTGCCCAAAAGGCCGAAAACCGCACACTCAAGAATCAGATATTCTCTTTAACAGTTATCACCATTCTGATTCTTCTTATAGGAATCTTGTGGAGAGTATACCAATACACTAAGAAAAAGAATGAAAGAGAGCTCATAAAAATCCGGAAAGTGATGGATAAGAACTACAAAGAACTGGAAGTATACCGTTCGGAGCTCTACAAGAGCGAAGAAAAAGAAGAACAACTGCGCGAGCAATTGGCACAAAATGAGCAGGAAATATCTGAGAATCAGAAGAAAAATTCAGAGAAGCACACCCGCCTGATGCAGTTCAACAAGAAATTGCTGACGGAAATGGAATTACTGCAAATACAACAAAAAGAAAACGAAAAAAAGAGTATCGCTATTTTAAGAGAGAACTCGCTCCTGCAGCAGCAGATACAGCATAAGGAGCATTCCAGGAAAGAGCCGCTCATAGAGTTGATCCGACAGATAAAATACGACCCGACACACATCAAATCGGAGAGTGAATGGGAACTTCTGCGCCAATTCGAAAACTTATTCTACAACTCGTTTGTAGACAAACTCGACGAATTCCCCAACCTTACCCAACGAGAAAAGGAGGTTTGCTACTTAGTACGGTTAGGACTTAACAATCCTGATATTGCCACGGTTTTGTGCATCGATCCCCTCTCGGTCACCAAGTACAAAACAAGGGCGAAGGAGAAAATCACCTACCAATCTAAAAGCCCGAAAACACTCGAGACACTCCTGCAAGCGCTCTAAATCATCGGAAAAACGTTCCAAAAAGAAGGATATAGACTGGCTTATTGTCCTTGTGGCTGTAAACTAATTTCTTATATCGAGTCTCACCGGAAGCATAAACAACTGAAATACAACAAAATAGACATTGTCCACATTTGTTTTGCAATGCTTTAGCCAAATTGGACTATTTTTGTATTGTTCAAAATAATTAGTTTCAATCAATATCGCAAAATCATGAAAACAAAAGTCATTATTTCAGTCGTAGCCCTTTTTATATCCACATTGGCCATGGGGCAACAAGTAGTTCTCGAAGCTACCCCTACCACCAGCAACAGCCAACCCGGACAAGTGGTTAACCCCAATGCCGGAACAGGTATCAGAAAAAGTGGAACCCGTAAAAGCGTAGCGCCCGTTTGCACTCTCCCGGCAGGCGATGTGATCAACGTCTCATTTCAGGCTCCATCCGACGACACATCTATCTATATAACAGATGGAAATGATCTCTATTTCGAAGCCGGAATGATGGTCAACGAAACAACCAGCATGGATATCCCTACCAACTGCCTTCCGAAAGGAAAGTATTACCTGATTGTTGCCGACGAAGAAGAGTGCTACTACCAGGAATTTACGGTAGAAGATGAATAAAAAGTATATTAAATTTCTCTCTTAAATATATCAACCAAGTTTCGACATCTAATATTTAACTTAAAATGAGACGACCTTATATAATACAGATGATGGCATTTGTGATAGTTGCCGGTGCCTGCTATTCATGCAGCACCAGCAAATATCCAAAGTCGGAAGAAGAGATTGTCGCCTCGATCGACAATCAGCCGATCTATGCAAATGAGTTGAATGCCGCCATCAAGCAAGAGTTGCAAAACGAAGTAAACTTTGTGTACGAAGCAAAGAAGAGTGCACTCAAGCAATTAATAGACTCTAAGCTGATCCAGGGTGAGGCGCAAAAAAACAAGATGACTAACCAGGAGTTTCTGGAACATTACACCTCAAACAAGATCAGTACGCTTGGACTCGACTCGCTTTTGAGACAATACAAGATTGCCACACTTTTTCCCCAGCGCGGCGAAGAAATGCTAACCGTCTCAACAAGTCCATCCAGTGCAAACTCTCCTTCTATCGGAAGACTGAAAGGAGTTATTGTCAACGAATTATTGGAATCTCTAAAACAGAAGAAAACTATAAGAGTATATATTTATCCGCCCAAAAATCCTCTGAGAGCCATACACCTTTTATCGGAAGAAACCTCTATGGCATGCTATCGCTATAACAACCTCAGATTTTAGGACGGAGGCATTAATCAAAAACCTTTTAAATAGAATCTCCCGCTTCTCACCCCAATGGGGCAGAAAGCGGGAGATTCCCTTTTATAGCAAGTAATGATTACTTTATCGCATACAATTCCATATCAAATATCAAAGTAGAGTAGCCCGGTATATCTCCGCTTCCACTCGTACCATATCCCATTACCCAAGGAATATACACCATCCAGCGCTGGCCTATCTTCATGTATTGCAGAATTTCGGTCCAGCCGGATATCACTCCGGTTACCTTGAATGTAGAAGGGCTATCGAATTCCAGATTCGGGTTCGTACCGGTGAAGTTCTCATCAAAAGTCTCTCCAAAAATATAACTTCCCCGATAATAAGCGCTGACCGACTGTGTGTACAACGGCTGCTGATCAACAACCACATTGGTCGAAGGAGTGATATCCTTATAGAATATCCTTGTTTTGGTATTCGTCATCGGAGTGATATACTGCAATCCGCCACGATCCGGTGCGGTATCGTATACCGTTTGTAAAGAGTCCATGAACGCTTCGTTACGCGAGCGCCAATTGTCGAACTTACCGGCTTCCGTCACTTCACCGCAAGAGGTAAGCGCAAGCACCAGCAACATCAGGGACAGGGAATAGATTTTCTTATTCATTCATCAAGTTTTATTGGATAGATTTCAACAGCGTAGTAATGCTTACTCTGTCGGCAATGTATTCGTTCAGGTCGGAAACAGGAATACGCACCTGTTGCATGGTGTCGCGATGACGCAATGTCACACAGCCGTCTTCCAGTGTCTGATGATCTACAGTGATACAGTATGGGGTACCGATGGCATCCTGACGACGATAACGCTTTCCGATGCTGTCTTTCTCATCATACTGGCAATTGAAGTGGACCTTCAGGTCGTTCACAATCTCGCGGGCCTTTTCGGGCAGACCGTCTTTCTTCACCAACGGCATGACAGCCAGTTTCACCGGCGCAAGTGCTGCAGGCAGCTTCAACACAACACGGGTTTCGCCATTCTCCAGCAGTTCTTCACAATAGGCAGCGCTCATGATACTCAGGAACATGCGATCAACTCCGATCGATGTTTCGATCACATATGGAGTGTACGATTCATTCAGTTCCGGATCGAAATACTTGATACTCTTTCCGCAATATTTCTCGTGTTGGGATAAGTCGAAGTCGGTACGCGAATGGATTCCTTCTACTTCCTTGAAGCCGAACGGCATCAGGAATTCGATATCGGTGGCTGCATTGGCATAGTGGGCCAACTTATCATGATCGTGATAACGGTAACGGCTGTCGCCGAAGCCGAGGGCCTTGTGCCATTTCAGGCGGATTTCTTTCCACTGCTTGAACCAGTCGAGTTCTTCGCCCGGACGAACGAAGAACTGCATCTCCATCTGTTCGAACTCACGCATACGGAAGATGAACTGACGGGCTACAATCTCGTTACGGAAAGCTTTACCGATCTGGGCAATACCGAAAGGAATCTTCATACGACCGGTTTTCTGCACATTCAGGTAGTTTACAAAGATACCCTGCGCCGTTTCCGGGCGAAGATAGATCTTCATAGCACCGTCACTGGTAGAGCCCATTTCGGTTGAGAACATCAGGTTGAACTGACGTACATCCGTCCAGTTCTTGGTACCCGAGATGGGGCAAACAATCTCTTCATCTATGATAATCTGGCGGAGTTCTTCCAGGTTGCTATCGTTCAGCGCTTTGGCAAAACGGGTATGCAAAGCTTCGCGCTTGCCCTGGTACTCCAATACACGACCGTTGGTAGAACGGAACTGAGCTTCGTCGAATGCATCGCCGAACTTCTTGGAAGCTTTTGCCACCTCTTTGTCCATCTTCTCGTCGTATTTAGCCAGCTGATCTTCAATCAACACATCGGCACGATAGCGTTTTTTAGAATCACGGTTATCGATCAACGGATCGTTGAAAGCATCGACATGCCCGGAAGCTTTCCAGATAGTAGGGTGCATAAAGATAGCCGAATCGATGCCGACAATATTTTCGTGCAGCAACACCATGCTATCCCACCAGTACTTCTTAATGTTATTCTTCAGCTCAACCCCCATCTGACCGTAATCGTACACTGCGCCCAGTCCGTCATAGATATCACTCGAAGGAAATACAAAGCCATACTCTTTACAGTGTGATACTAATTTCTTAAAAACATCATCTTGTGCCATTTGTCCTATTTACAATTTGTTCATTTACAATTACAATTCCGCTTACTGCTGATAAGGCTTCCGCGAAATAATCTGCAAAGTAAATGATTTTTTTCAATAAAAGTCGTATTTTTGCCTGCACACATCCTTATTATGGTGTAAAAAAGATAATTTGTTGTTAAAAACGAGAGAAATCTAATAAACATGAGCGACGATACCAACGAGATAAAGGAAGGACATTCAGACTACAAACCGGCCGATTCGCATGACGAGAGTGTCAAGCATCAACTCACGGGAATGTATCAAAACTGGTTCCTGGACTATGCTTCGTACGTTATTCTGGAGCGTGCCGTGCCACATATCAACGACGGGCTGAAACCGGTGCAACGACGCATCCTGCACTCCATGAAGCGTCTGGATGATGGGAGATACAACAAGGTGGCCAATATTGTGGGGCATACCATGCAGTTCCATCCGCATGGCGATGCTTCGATCGGTGACGCTCTGGTACAGCTTGGTCAGAAAGATTTACTGATCGACTGCCAGGGTAACTGGGGTAACATACTGACAGGCGACGGTGCAGCTGCCCCGCGTTACATCGAAGCACGCCTTTCGAAGTTTGCCCTCGAAGTGGTGTTCAACCCCAAAACCACCGAATGGAAATACTCCTACGACGGGCGCAACAAAGAGCCGATCACGCTTCCGGTAAAGTTCCCGTTATTGCTGGCTCAGGGTGTAGAGGGTATCGCCGTAGGTCTCTCGTCAAAAATACTACCGCATAACTTCAATGATCTTTGCGAGGCTGCCATCAGCTACCTGAAAGGTGAAAGCTTCAAACTCTATCCCGACTTCCAAACAGGAGGTTCCATCGATGTATCCAAATACAACGACGGCGAACGCGGCGGCAGTGTGAAGGTACGCGCCAAAATCGAAAAGATAGACAACAAGACACTGTCCATTACCGAACTTCCTTACGGGAAGACTACCACCACCATGATTGATTCGATACTGAGGGCGGTAGAGAAAGGAAAGATCAAGATACGCAAGGTAGACGACAACACCTCGGCTACGGTAGAGATACTGGTACACTTAGCTCCGGGCGTTTCGTCGGATAAAACGATCGATGCCTTGTATGCTTTTACCGATTGCGAAGTAAGCATTTCGCCCAACTGTTGTGTCATCGATGATAGTAAACCCCATTTCCTGTCGGTAAGCCACGTGCTCCGCAAGTCGGCCGACAACACGCTCGACCTGCTTCGGCAGGAGTTGGAAATTCGCAAAGGAGAACTGCTGGAAAGTCTTCATTTCGCATCGTTGGAGAAGATATTCATCGAAGAACGTATTTACAAAGACAAAGAGTTCGAGCAAGCCAAAGATATGGATGCTGCCTGCGAACATATCGACACACGGTTGACTCCATTCTACCCGCTATTTATTCGCGAAGTAACCAAAGAGGATATTCTCAGATTGATGGAAATCAAGATGGGGCGTATCCTGAAGTTCAATACCGACAAAGCCGAAGAGCTCATTGCCCGCATGAAAGAAGAGATAGCCGAGATTGACGCCCACTTAGCTACCATTGTGGAGTACACCATCAACTGGTTCAGGATGCTGAAAGAGAAATATGGAAAGAACTTTCCGAGACGGACCGAATTGCGCAACTTCGACACCATCGTGGCAGCCAAAGTGGTGGAAGCCAACGAGAAACTATACATCAACCGCGAAGAAGGATTTATCGGCACCTCGCTGAAGAAAGATGAATTCGTAGCCAACTGCTCGGATATCGATGATGTGATCATCTTCTTCCGTAACGGACGCTACATCGTTACGCCGGTAGCCGACAAGAAGTTCGTCGGCAAGAACATCATATATATTAATGTATTCAAGAAGAACGACAAACGAACCATCTACAACATAGCCTACCGTGACGGACAAGACGGAACACACTACCTCAAGCGGTTCTCGGTGACTGCCGTCATACGCGACCGCGAATACGATGTTACGATGGGAACACCCGATTCGAAGATCAGCTATTTCAGCGCTAACCCCAACGGAGAGGCCGAGATCATCAAGGTGACACTGAAACCTAATCCGCGTGTACGCCGTATCATCTTCGAACGCGATTTCAGCGAAATCTCCATCAAAGGACGACAAGCGCAAGGCGTGATACTCACCCGCTTGCCGGTACACAAGATCGTACTGAAACAGAAAGGTGGTTCTACGTTGGGCGGACGTAAGGTATGGTTCGACCGCGATGTGCTGCGCCTCAACTACGACGGTCGGGGCGAGTTCCTGGGCGAGTTCCAGAGCGACGACACCATACTGGTAGTACACAACAACGGCGAATTCTATACTACTAATTTCGACCTGAGTAACCATTACGACGCGAAAGTTAGTATTATCGAAAAATTCGACCCGAACAAGGTGTGGACAGCTGTCTTGAATGATGCCGACCAGCAAAATTACCCATATATCAAACGTTTCTGTTTCGAAAATAACACGCGCAAGCAGAACTACTTAGGGGAGAACAAACGGAACCAGCTGATTCTGCTCACTGATGAATACTATCCGCGATTGGAAGTTATTTTCGGCGGACACGACAATTTCCGTGAGCCGTTGCAGATCGATGTCGAAGAGTTTATCGCCGTAAAAGGGTTTAAAGCGAAAGGGAAACGCATCACTACATACACCGTGGAAACCATCAACGAATTGGAGCCTACCCGCTTCCCCACTCCGCCGGAAGAGCCGCAGGAAACCGTCGAAGAAGACCCCGAAAACCTCGACCCGGATAGCGGAAAGAGTGAAAGTGATATTCTGGACGAGCTCACCGGACAAATGAAACTATTTGAGTAGAAACCTCATCTTACCCTCTCTTCTCCAAGAGAGGGTATAATTATATAGAACAGAATGAAAAATATCAAGATTGCAATGGTGCTTGCACTGCTATGCGGACACCTGCTCCCGGCTCTGGGACAGCAGGACTCGATACAAGCAAGCAGGTATGTGACACGCGCCACCATGTACGGAGTCGGTTACAGCAATATATTCGACACCTATCTTTCGCCGCAAGAATACAAAGGTATCGACTTCCGCATATCCCGGGAATCGATGCGGATGACGAATCTGTGGGACGGGAACGTATCCGTACAGAATTTCCTGCAAGCCGATGTCAGTTACACACACAACCGAGCGGACAACAATAACACCTTCGCCGGATTAGTCAACTGGAACTATGGTTTACATTACCAGTTCCGTATCACCGACAACTTTAAACTGCTGGCAGGAGCCTTGGGTGATGCCAACCTGGGGTTCGTTTACAACCTGCGCAATGGTAACAACCCGGCTTCGGCACGAGCATTCGTTAATCTTGATGCTTCGGGGATGGCTATCTGGCACACCCGGATCAAGAACTATCCGTTAGTGCTCCGCTATCAGGTTAATGTACCATTGGTAGGAGTTATGTTCTCACCGCACTACGGACAGTCGTATTATGAGATATTCACAGTGGGCAACAGTAGCGGAGTAGTACAGTTCACCGCTTTACACAACCAACCTTCCCTGCGCCAGATGCTGACGGTGGATCTGCCCATCGGAGTAGCCAAACTACGCTGCGGATATGTAGCCGACCTGCTGCAATCCGACGTCAACGGCATCAAGACTCATACCTACTCACACGCATTCATGGTGGGAGTCGTAAAAGAATTCTACCTGATACCCAACAAGAAAACCAACACCCAGCGCCCTGCTTCCGTGGGAGCCTACTAAAAACGAAAGAAACATGAAGAAAACCATCAGACATATCCTCCTGGCCTTTTGCGCACTACCCCTGTTGGCAGGGTGTATCGGAGAAGAGAAATACACCGACGATCCGTACGGCAACTTCGAGCAACTGTGGCGCATCATCGACGAACAGTATTGCTACTTAGACTACAAGCAGGTCGATTGGGATGCCATCCATACGAAATACCGCAAGCTGATCACATCGAACATGACCGACGAAGGGCTGTTCGAAGTATTAGGCAACATGCTCGCCGAACTGAAAGACGGGCATGTGAACCTTGCAGCAGCGCACGACGTGGCACGTTATTGGAAGTGGTACGAAGACTACCCACATAACTTCAATGATGACATTCAGCGAAACTACCTCGGCACCGACTACCGCATTGCCGCCGGTGTGAAGTACAAGATACTGGAAGACAACATTGGATACATGTATTTTGGCAGTTTCTCGAGTGGCGTAGGCAACGGCAATATGGACGAGATACTTTCTTACTTCGCCGCCTGCAACGGAATCATCATCGACGTGCGCGACAATAGCGGAGGCGATCTGACATATGTAAGCACCATCGCATCCCGCTTCACCAACGAAAAGATACTGACGGGATACATCTGCCACAAAACAGGAAAGGGGCACAGCGACTTCTCCGACCCGGTAGCCATCTACCTCGACCCGTCGAACAGCATCCGTTGGCAGAAGAAAGCCGCAGTGCTCACCAACCGTCACTGCTACAGTGCAACGAACGACTTTGTGAACACCATGCGCCTGTTGCCCAACATCACCCTTATAGGTGACAAAACAGGTGGCGGTGGCGGGCTACCGTTCTCGTCGGAGCTTCCCAATGGTTGGAGCGTCCGCTTCTCGGCCAGTCCTAACTTCGACCCGCAGATGAATCACATAGAAAGTGGTATCGACCCGGATATTAAAGTCGACATGACAAAGGCCGACGAAGAGAAAGGTTTGGATACGATCATCGAAACAGGCCGGAAGTTACTCAACGAGTGATGAAGTGCGGGAAATTGTTTTTTTAAACAGTTTCCCACACTTTCACTTGTCTACTAAAAAATAATATCTATCTTTGCACCGCTAAAGAAAGTTAGTACACATCTGCTTGCGGGCGTGGCGTAATTGGTAGCCGCGCCAGACTTAGGATCTGGTGTCTAGCGACGTGGGGGTTCGAGTCCCTTCGCCCGCACAAGCGGAAGCCTTCGGAATGATTTTCGGAGGCTTTTTTATTTTCCCCTGTTTGCACCGACATTGTGTTTTGGTTCCAACATAGTATCATGACCAGGAAATTATAGCGTAAACAGCCGCAAAAGCATCCTATTCTCCGTATATTGGATGTTTTTCTCCAAATAGTAGATATAAGAACACAAACACTCCTGTACCTTTGCCAGCGAAATCATTGAGTTAAATCAAGCAGCAAAACAGATCTCAATGTGTAAATTAATTATCTTTGCGCAAAGGCACATATGCTGGCAGAAACCATGATTATAGCAAAACGCTTATTTACATTGTTTATATTTTCGACCATGACACTCTCCATCATGGGCCAACGTATTGAAGACTATCCGCACCGGCTCGACAGTTTGCTGAATTGCCATAAAGACATCACCTACTTCCGGTCGCCTGTTTTCGCTCATACGGACAGTGTTTATTCACCCGAGTACAAGTGCTTTTTGTATTACGACACCGACTCCATCTGCAAAGAATTTATTCGACGGGGCACATACGAAGCCTGTACCGATATGATGATTCATTTCTACTTCGCCATCATGCCCCTTCTGTCCCGTAAAAAAGCTGCCAACGAAGTAGAGAAAATGGAACGTATGGCTCGTAAATACAAATCGGCGGAACTGATGAAAGAGGTAGAGATCAGCAAGGTTTTTATACTTTCAATGGACTCCAAAGAACATTTAGACTTCAGACTGAAGCAATACAAACGCTTATTACAATCTTTTAAGGAGCGAAAGGACACCATTCGTCAAACCCGGGTCATGGAAGGCATGGTGAACAATCTTCTTTACAGTAACCGGACGTTCGAAGCCATCGAACAATCCATGCAGATAGTAAAGTTAGCCGAACAAATACCCGATAACCGGTACGCATTCCGCGAACATCTGTTTTTCTGCGCCGGCGACCTTTACTATCGGTACGGATATTACGAGGAGGCAATTCCACTCCTCAAGAAAACCCTGAAAGACAGTTGCGGTTACTCTGAACGTTCCGTTTTTCTGGCGCGTAACGATCTGGGGCTCTACTACAGAGCCGAAGGTCAGCTCGACCTCTCCGATCAATATTTCCGTTCCATGCTCGAGAGTACCAGCATCGTACACTACAGAGGTCAGTACGACGCTATAGCCATGTGCAATCTGGGTAAGAACTACCTGATCCGGAAAGATTATCCAAGAGCCAAGATGTTACTGCACAAAGGTCTCACACTTATGTCCAAAGTCGATTCCATTTTCTCAGGTGGGGCATACATCGCTTTGGGCGAATGCTACTTAGGCGAAAAGAACCACCAGCAAACAAAAGCCATGATCGACACAGCCCGTTTATGCATCGAGGCCTTCAAATCATATGACCAACTGGCGAGTCTCTATCCGCTGATGAGCAAATATTATGCATCGATAGGAAACAGAGAGGCAAGCATAGCCTATATGGACTCCACAATGGTATGGAACAAGGCCTATCAGAAGAAGTACAACATGTCGTATGTATTTCATGCTGAAAAGAAAGTGTACGATGCCGAGAAGAAGGCCCAGCAAGAAGAACTGCAAGTAGCCAAAATGGAAAGAGAGAAATACCGCAATTTACTATCTGGCTTTGCCGTATTCTCGATACTGATTACCGGTTTTTATATCTTCTACATCCAGTTCAGGAAGAAGAAGAACCGCAGTCTTTACCAACAGATTGTGAAAGAAGAGCGTATCCAGACCGAATTGAGCAAAACAAAGAAACTACTCGAACAGCAGATATCCGAAACGCAGCCGGCAGAACCCGATTCGGCCCAACCCGTGAACAAAGTTCTAAGAAACAGTAGTGTAGAGCTCCTACCTCGTATCGAGAAACTGATGCAGACCGAAGAGTTGTACACTAACCCGTCCATCACCCGCCGAACATTGGCCGACTTGCTGAATACCAATGAGAATTATTTAGCGAATGCCATTCGCGAAGGATACAACGGGCAAACCTTCAGCGAGTATATCAACTCGCTCCGATTGAAGCACTCCCATCGACTGCTTCGCAACGAATTGTCCGATTCCATCGAGCAAATCGCCCTAAACTCAGGCTTCTCATCCTATAAATATTTCCACAAACTATTCCGGGAAGAATTTGGGATGTCGCCTTCCGAATTCCGGAAAATATCAAACAATTAGTGCTGTTTTGTAAAATAAACGCGCGATATGTACATATCTCCAAATAGTGGATATACAATCTCCAAATAATAGATATCCATCCTGAATAACTGATCTATATTTGCAGTGTAGTATTTCAACCTTAAAACAATCTGCATCTCCGCATAGCATGCGAGAAAAGAATAAGAATACTACCGTGCGCACGATTCACTAATATTTTATTTGCACAGAAGTTTCGTAGCACGTTAATAAAATAGAGACCGGCGGCACAGAGGCAGTGATGTTTTTGTGCCGCATTTTTTTAATCTCAATGTCAAATAAAGATAGAGTGAGCAACTATTTCATTCGAAGCGATTCTTTTAGCTCTATAAACATGCTAAACCAACCCTCGCGCACAAAAGTACAAAACCGGTTATAGAACTCTATAAACTGGCTTTCATCAACAACTTCCGTATGTAAAGAAGCATTTCTGCCTTTTCCCAGTTTCACAGCAAATGGCAGAAACTCATCAGCAGCTTCCTGTATTGGTTGTGGCAGTTCTCCTTTATGCTTATCCATCATACGCACAATTTTCCCTATACTTATAGTAGCCAGCTCGCCTCCTCTACGGGCATTCAAATCTTCGGCATCATACACCACTGTCTTATCTGGTTGATATTTATTATAATATTCCGGCATCTCTATCCCCTTCTTTTTTCGAAACCACTGAACCACAGAGCAATTCAATTCGATTTCAAATATCTTCGACAAGTTGTTTATCAATGCTGAATAATCCAATGGCATGTTTCCCTTGGCATAGTCAAGCCGTTGAGTAACATTTGTCTCAGGAAAAGCCGTACGCAACAAATGGTTGAATGTATCAAGACTGATTTTCGAGTCCGTTTCCAGTCCGCTTAATGTAAGTGTATTACTTGCCACTCTGTTATCCATCAAAATCAGAATGCTTACAGTTGCATTCTGACAAGAAGAAGTTGACACAGGAGAAGAAAACAGACTTTCCCTGTCGAACGGGTTGATGTTCTCCCCTTCTTCCAATCTCTCCCCATACGATTTAGAGAGCAAATCTTTAAAAAAAGAGTTCATTACTTATATAGTTTATTTAGCAATTCTCCTGCTTTATCGGCATTCTTACCATCTGCCATTACAGCTTTCTCATACCACTGCTTGGCAAGCGCCCGGTTGGACTCGGTGCCAATACCTCCGCGATACATCTCAGCCAATTCAAAGTACGCATCGGCATATCCACCTTCAGCCGACTTTTTCATGGAAGAGAATGCTTTACGTATATCCTTACCTGTACCTTTCCCTTGCTGATGCATCAAAGCCAGGTAGTAAGAAGCAGCTGCGCTTCCGGATTGCTCCATCATCAGGAAAGCTTTCGTATAGTTGCCCGATTGATATGCTTTTCTTCCTTCAGCAAATGGATCGGTTTCCACTTCTACTTGTTTGGTTGGAGATTCCACTTGCTCATCAACCTTCTTTCCTGTTGCTTTTTTCACCTCTTCGCCAGGCGAAGAAGTGCCGGATTTTTCTTTCTCTCCACCTGCGGGCGCCTCTACAGGATCATCTTGTTGTACGACAGCAACCGTATCTTTTTCAGGAACAGTAGTTTCAGAACCCGAGCGACTGCTGAACCACCACAATCCAGCGCCTACAGCCAGAACCGCTACTATAATATATATGTACCTGGAGCATCCTACACCTGGACCGGATTCACGGATAGGCTCCACAGGTGTAGAGGCACGCCCTGCATTGGATTGCCACACCGGAGGAATCGCCTTGCTGTCCGGCTGGCTGCCTGCATGGCTGCCTGCCGAAGCGGCAACCGTTTTGCCCAACGGTTGGCTCCCCGATGAGACGGGCGAGTATCCATGATGTGCGTGTTCCCGGCTCTTGTTATAGCACTGTTTACACATAAGTTCGCTCTCCACATAATAAGCCAACGAGACTATCCTCGAACAACTCGGACATCGAACCGAGTCAGCTTTGGGCACATTTTTACCCGAAATAGCACACTCAACCAGTTTTTTGGTGTCATCGTCAACAATCTGCTGGATATTATTTATAGTGGTGTTTGTAGTCACTGTTCTGTTATCAACCGTCTGGGCATTGAAGTTATCACCACCCACAGCAATCTTGTCTCCCTTGTGAATACGATTATCCTGCTGAACCGGCCCCGTCATACCGATCAATGCACTTGGCTCATCCGGTTCGGGAAGCACCTTCAACTCCCCTCTGCATTCGCCACAATACAAATCATCCGCTGTAGCATCCTCCAAAATGGTGCTACATTTCATACATATCTTCCTCATTTTCTATATCTCATTAACAGAATCTTCCGAAATTACCTCCTGCATGGTTTCCACTGCCAGAAAGCTACCATTCTCCACTTCACCGGTCACTTCCACCCTCTTTTGTCCGAAAGGTGTGAAAAAATCATCGCCAATGGGGTACACCTGCGGGCGATAGAGCTGATAAACAGTTCCATCTTCCGCCTCAAGGAATGCTCTCAAGCCTTCCGACTTTGAACCTTCGTCCGCTAATTTCAGTATAACTGTACCTTTAAACATCATCTTGCTATTCGTTAGATTTCACAACCACAGTCTGCGCAAAAACGTTCGGTCGGCGCATACAGCTTCTGACATCTGCCACACACCTTATATCCGTCCGATTTAGGAGCAGCAGGCTGCGCAGGAGCCTGTTGTATCTGCTGCGAGTTGACTCCCGGTATGATGACCGTTTGCTGTCCACCGCGGGTGGTATAGTTCAATGCACGATCCTGATGCGCATCATGCCGTTCCTGTTCACGTTGTAATTGCTGCCGGTACTCTTCCTTCTGTTCGTTCCGGTTTTGCACCATATTGCCGCTCATTTGTGCCACAGTATCCATCATTTTACTCATCATTTCCTTCATGTTGTCACTGTTTTGTGCACTCATTTGTTGCTGGGTAGCCATCTGTTCGTTCATGAACCGCATTTGCTCTTCACGCATTTGTCTCTCTTTTTCAGCATCTTTACCTGCAGAGAACGAGCGCGCATATTCGGCCTGCGCTTCGGCATCCAGGTTAGTTACTTGTTGTGCCATGATTTGTTCCTGAGACATGTTTTCGTGTGCACGTATCCGGTCTCTCTCGGTAGTCTCTTTCTCCTTCTGCATTTGGAGCAAGAAGTCCATCTCCTGTTGTTTTTCTTTCACGCGTCGTTCGGTAGCCCGGTCTTCCATTTCGGCATCCAAGCGTTCCATCTGTGCCAGACGTTCCATCTGCGACTGTTGTCCGCGTTCAGCCAGATTATAGTTGAACTCTATTTGTTCATTCTGAAGTTGTACCTTTTGGCGGGCAAAGTCGACTTCCGAACGGCGTACAGCTTCTACTCTTTCCAATTCCTTGTAGAATTTCTCTTCCTCGTATTTGTCAGATGTACGAGCCAGTTCGAGCTCATGAGCAAACTGTTGCATCTCAATCTCTTGTTCGCCTCCCGTCCGTACCTTTTCATACTCCACCGCATCTTTCAACTGCATCAGTTTGACAGAGAAACCTCGCTGATACGCACGTTCGTTCATCTGGAAACGCAGAATCTCAGTATCTTCCTGTCGCAGCAGCCCGGTTCGCTCGATTTCTTCCAACGCCGCCGCTACCTCATTCTCATTTTGCGCTTCTCGAATACGCTTCTCGCGAGAGAGTACAATGTAGAACTTTTCAAGTTCATCCTCGGCAAGCAGCTGATCTTTATTTATGACCTGCAGTTGTTTGAATAAATCCAGGTCTCGTTGAGCCTCTGTTATGGCTTGTTCCCCGACTACGGTATTCAACCGGTTTTTAAAATCGTTGGTACGGTGCAGGTAGTCGAGTTCCTGTTCCGACAGATACAGTTCCCTTGCCAACGCACGCATCCGTTCCAGATCCTGATTGTCGGTCGTAACTTCAACAATATTCTTTAGAGCCACACCATGGAAATCCATGTTCTGCAAGCGTGCCGCTATCTTATCATTCAAATTCTCGGGTAGACGCGTATCCTTCAGTTCCACATCGTGCAGGCAGTCTTGCAAAACCGACCGGACGATGGGAGTCAGTTGTTTGGCCAGATTATTGGTACGCACAGAAGCTGCATCACCCAGATAGAATGAAGCAAAAGCTGTAAAGTCGCTAATCTGGAAAAAGGCGCGTACTCCTACCTTTATATCATGGTAACGGGTACGGATTTCCATTGGCACGAAATCGGCAAACTCGTCCAAGCCTTCGTGCATACCTCCCATTATCAGTTGGAACTCGCGATCCTGCTTCAAGGTGATAGAGAAGAGTTCGCCACGTTTCATGTATTCAACCACTTCATCGAGTGATTTGAGTTTCTTTAGATCATTGTCGCTTCCTGCCACCTGGTCCTTCACCTTCTCACCCAGCAGGAATTTGGCAAAAAACCGGTATGCTCCTTTGCACCATGAAGCCGCGCCTCCCACACGGGTTTCCAGGAGTTTATCCAATTCAGCCGGAGATATAAAGTCATAACTGCCCCCATGTATCTCTGCCACCAGGCGTCCGTTAGACTTCACATAAGCCGTAGTACCATCGTTGATGATAATACCTTGTGCCGTTTCGTACTGCATGAATTCCACTTCATTGATACGTTTGGCTACTTCTCCAGGCTGAACATTCCAGTAAATCTTTTGTTTCACCATAGCTATATTGTCATCTTGTGATGACGAAGTATTGATGGCAGGCACATTTTCTTTCGGTGCACCGGTTGCTACAGTTTGAGGCGCACCACAACGTGTACAAAACTTTGCTCCTTCTTTCAGAAGAGCATTACAAGATATACAATTCATCGCAAGTGTTTTTTGAGGTTATGACTGTTTTTATTTCATTCTTATCATCTGTCTGAACATAAATTTCACCGTGTTCACTGGTGTAACGGTACAAATACCGGTTCTTTCCACCAGCATATTTCAGTTGGAAAACCTGTTCAAGCCTACGGGGTTCAATATTGTAATGGCTATACAGATATTCGCTAATTATCTCATGTATCTGCAACACATTTCGATTCACCGCTCCACGTACCATGGACAGTATCGAGCCTTCATTACGGGTGGTGTAGATTTCTGTTTTCTGACAACGCATATCCGTACCCTTGGGCACCATAGCGTTCTTAGCTACTTTGGACACCTTTCCGTACCTCTCTTCACCAAGCAGGGAAAGCGACGGGTCGCCAAACAAATTGAACTCCACAGCTGTGAGAATACTGAACGGATTGGGGATTTCCGTACTGACGAGCACCTCTCTTTGAGCCATACAGAAAGCATCACCAGCCGAATATCCTCTTAAGAAGTATGCCATGAAAGCAAAAGCAATGACATCAGCCGACGAAACGTTGCAATTTTCGGTCCGGGTTCCATCCACCCCACCATAAGCAATACGTGATGAGCCCATATATATAATGGTATTACTGAACAAGGCCGAAAGCAACATAGACTCACTACGCTTCTTGCCAATAAACCGGGCTCCGTAACATGCTTCCGTTACCACCACATTGCAAGAAGTAGCCGAAGCCAGTTCGGCAGGTGTAATCCCTTCCCATGACTTCTTATCAGCTCCTACGCCAAAGAACCCGGAAGCCTGCGGGAAATTGCTGCCATGCATGTTAAAATAATAGAACGAAGCTTCAGGGTTGAAGAAACGCTGAATGTTATCCCTGACAACTGACGGAGTAAGCCATAACGACTGATGGATGAAGGAAGGATCGGATATAGTATAAGTAGGAAGCAACCCTGCCTCAAGTAGCTCAGCGGCCACTTTCGAACTTACGAGTTTCCAATGCGGGTCGCACTGTGCATACGCCATATTGATAGGTATACCTTCTTTCGACACATCTGCCGCACGCTTCAGATAACCGCTGAGCATAGCAAAAGTAGCCTCTTCCGGCAAAGGGAGCCGGCCTGTAATCAACATTTGCTCATTGGTAAATACCGTACAATCTTCCATCATCGGCAAGGTCTTGGAACCATACAGATAACTATATGGCAAATCCGTGTCGACTTTCAAGTCACTGTTTTCCACATAGTTCGAAATTTCGGGCATCGGAATAATGTCGTGCCCTCCAACGATAAACAGGTAATGAGGCTCTTTTCCTGCCCGGGTATCATGTACATAGCTATCAATCAGCACCCGCTGATGCGTCTGCCAACTTTCGATGGGCGACAGTTTAATACTTTTTCCACGGTTCGAATTCTCTGATAACTTGGGATAATAGCACGATGCATTAATCAATTCATAGGCTACTCCCGTTTCCCGCTTGGCATTGATAAATCCCTGAATAGCCGACTCGACATATGATTCGGCTATTTGAAGTTTGACAGCAAGCGCTTCTATGTTTGTAAACAGATAGCCGCGTTCCCCAGGAAACGATACTTCTTTTCCGTGCACGAACTCTTGTTCCAGTGGAACTCCACAATGGTCGCAAAAGCGGTCATCGTTTGAAACAGTTGTACCACAATTATGACAATAACTCATGATGTTTTCCTTTATGTATCGATACGGATTTATCTCAACGTAATGTAGATGGTACGCCCATCCAGTTTCATTTCACACGGAACGCCTATTTCTTCGTTCAGGTGGAAAAGCAGGTTGTCTCCAAATTGTGCAGGGTCCATCGGCAGTCCGTCCACGTCTTTCGAAGGGATCTTTACATCGTCGAAAATCATTTCTTCATCAACTACGCCTTGTAGGTGATATCGTCCGTCTTGTGCATTCTGGCGCACCCAGCGGCGAATAACATTGGACAGGCTATATTTCTGCGGTCCTACCTGCGAATTCAGATGTAGTGTAGAGTTCACTCCTTTGGATATTTTCAGCACTACAGAGTTCCCTTTAGCAATGCCCCGCGCAAAGTTCACGGCAAGGTCGTCCAAAAATCCTTTCAACTGTCCTTCTACAGCATATATACACAGGCGGTCCAGATCGTTGGTACGAAAACGATTAGTCCATTCCTGACGAGCCGACAGAATATTCCCGGAGGCTGTTTCGTAAGCTTTCATATTCAATGACACCCGACTGCCTTCAGCATCAGAAATATCTTTCATGATATCCACAATCACATACACATCAGCGCCCGAATTCATTAACAAACGTTTCTCATCGGAATCGGCTGTATTGGCATTGAACTCACGACTTCTCCACATGGCATCCAGCTTTCCTTCAAAATCGACAGTCGTCACACCCAACCGGTTGAATCCTTCCTGTACTCTCGAAACAGCCATACGACGATCGAAGTCGTTTTGCAGAATGGAACGGAACGTTTCTTCTTCTTTTTTATAAGGAACCACTGTAATCGAAGGAAGTCCGATCTCTTCTTTGGTATCCTGCATGGTCACCTCTTCGAGCGGATTATCCATCAGTTTTTCGAAGACTAAGTCCTTTACCAGCGATTTAATGAGGATATTCACTTCGACCTGCGACTTGTACTGCTTACCTCCCGACAGTTTTTCAGCCTCTCCTATCTCAGCATAATTACGTACGAACATAGAATAACGCGAATTGATGAACTTATCAAAGTAATATTGGTTGTTGCGCTGCACCAATGGTTTATTGTTATTATATCCATTGACTCCTCTATATAATAAGGTATAAAAAGCAGACTTTATAGCCATATCCACCGCTTCTTTCTTCTTCTCGCTCAGTCCGATGGATTGAACGGTCAGCAAGTCATCCGATTGATTAACTAAGGTCACTGAAGTAGAATATTCTGTCTGCCCACACACAGCAGTGGCAAAAAAGAGCATGAGCAAGAAAGAGAGTCCTGTTTTCATTGATTGGGGTTTATAGATTGGTAAAGAAATCTTTTTTAAAAACTAAAAAGGGAGAATTCTTCATATGTTATATAAAGAATTCTCCCTCATTTTATATTAGAATAGCCCATTTATACCATCAAGAACCGTACGTGCCTTTCTGGATATAACAATCAGCTTCTGCTCGTTATTCAAAGCTTTCAACACAGCTTCTCCTCCTTTTGACACCTTACAGATGGTGCGTTTAGGACTAAGTATTTCCTGAGCAGTCAATGCCCCGATTTCTGTTTTGGCTATTTCGCCTGCAATATCCGCTTCCAGATACACTGTAAATTTCTGCCCTTTTACAATTCCTTTCAGGGTCCCCAAATCGATAATGACTGTAGCTGCTTTTCCTTTGTTTGATGTTTCCAACTTCAACACAAGACCTTCAATGGGAAATGTATCATCGATCAAGTCGTCCATATCATGCTTGGCATAATCACAAGTTGCTACAATTGCTTCCTGAGGCGTACTTCCCGAGCTTCCGGTAATCCCTGAATGATCAAACGATTGCGTGGTCTTTAATGTACCGGTAGCTGCATCGATAATTTTGATACTCCAACGCACACTTCCTTTGTAGCTAACTTTTCCTTTGTCATCAGTGCGTTTTGTGCTACCTATAGCAGCAACATCGCCTGTAATAATATAGTTAGCGCCCAATGTTCTCATCTCCGCCGTCCGGGCTGTATTGTCACCCATAGCTGTTTCGGCCTTTCTTCTCTCTTCTTCACTGCTAAGCTGACTTTGAGAAGCCACATCCACCAATTGCACCCGATTGGTTTCCTGAATTCCTTGAATTACTTTGTTCCGAAGCGCTTCTACCAACGTAGCATCAACATCAGCCGGACGTTTGAAGTAATCAATGTAAACAACTGGTTTTCCTTCTTCTTGTGCATACATAGTCGTGCCTAACACACAGATAGCTGCAAGTAATAAATGTCTAAGTGTCATAGTAAAAATTTTAATTTAACAAATTACATCTGTTTTAACATCGCAAATATATCTGAATAGAATTCAAAAACAAAAGAAAAACAGATAAATAAAAAGGAGGCGCTCTTTTTTAACTTCACAGTCATCATATTTCCCGCTTTTTTAGATCTACAGATACAAACAAGTACAAATTTTCATCATATTGTACGATAACACAAAGCATTCTCTTCTGATTCTCTTACTTTTGCAGCATCAAAATTCACTATCATCATGAAAAAGCTATTTCTGATTCTCAGCATTCTATTTACTTCGCTTGTTTCTGCACAAGAAACCGAAATATTGTACCTGTCCGGCAAGGGGCTTGGCGATACAAAAACCTGGAAGTTCTATTGCAGCGACGGAATGAACAGCAAAAAGTGGTCGAAGATCGAAGTCCCTTCCCAGTGGGAACTACAAGGCTTCGGTGAGTATTGCTACGGACGGTGGTACACCATCAAAGGAGTAAAGAATCCACCGATGGAAACGGGGATTTATCGCACCTCGTTCCAGATACCTGCCGCCTGGAAAGGGAAACAGATCAGCATCATTTTCGAAGGGGTAATGACGGATACGGAAGTACTGGTCAACGGCAAGCAGGCAGGCGCCATACATCAGGGTGGCTTCAACCGTTTTTCGTATGACATCTCCGAACTGCTTAAAACAGGGAAGAACGACCTCGAAGTGAAAGTCAGTAAAGAGTCGACCGACAAATCAGTCAATGCTGCCGAGCGGAAGGCCGACTGGTGGCTCTTCGGTGGCATCTATCGCCCGGTATATCTGGAAGCCAAACCGGCCGTATACATCGAGCGGATTGCTACCGATGCCCAAGCAGACGGTTCACTGTATGCAGCTGTATTCACTTCGGCTATAGAAGAAGGGTATACGCTGGCAGCCAGCCTCAGCCCGGTAAAGGGTACAAACGACAAGAAAACAATATATAAGAGACAAGAAATACGGCTATCCAAAGCGGGCACCGAACATGAGGTGCGTTTCCAGTGGAACGATGTGGAAGTATGGAACACAGAAACGCCCAACCTCTACAACCTGAAACTGGAACTGCTCGACAAAAACAACCGTGTGATGCATGTGTACAACGAACGCATTGGTTTACGCACCGTAGAGTACCGCGAGAAAGACGGCATCTACGTGAACGGCACAAAGGTGGTGCTGAAAGGCATCAACCGCCACTCGTTCCACCCCGACGGCGGGCGTACCACCAACGCGGAGATCAGCCTGATGGACGGTAGGCTGATCAAGGAAATGAATATCAACGCCGTACGTTTCCACTATGCACCCGACAAGCATTTCATGAACGTATGCGACTCATTGGGTATCTTCGTCGTATCCGAACTATCGGGCTGGCAGAATGCTTACAACACACAAGTGGGCTCTCCATTGGTAAAGTCGCTGGTAACCCGCGACGTGAACCATCCGTCCATCATCCTATGGAGCAATGGTAACGAAGGCGGTTTCAATCATGACTTCGATACACTCTTCGCTCAATACGATCCGCAGAAACGACATGTGATCCATGCCTGGGCCGACTTCAACAACCTGGACACACATCACTACCCTACCTTCCTGACAGGTATAGCCCGGTTTACGAACGGTTACAAGGTATTTATGCCTACAGAATTCCAACATGGTATGTACGACCAAGGTCACGGCGCCGGACTGGAAGATTTCTGGGCAAACTACACCGCACATCCGCTCTTTGCAGGCGGATTCATGTGGGATTTCTCCGACAATGCCGTCAAGCGGGTAGATAAAGGGGGAATACTCGACTCCGACGGGTCTAACGGAACGGACGGAATTTTAGGTCCGTACCGCGAAAAAGAAGGAAGTTATTACACCGTGCGCGATATTTGGGCGCCGATACAGTTTCAGCCTGTCTACATCACCCCTTCGTTCAAGGGCGAATTCATCGTACGGAACGATTACCTGTTCTCCAACCTGAACTCGTGCCGGATGAAATACCGGGTCGTGACCGCTCCTTCGCCCTTGGCCAACCAGACATCGCAGACCATTGCCGAAGGCGAAGTATTGCTCCCGGCCATCGATCCGCACGAAGCCGGAAAAGCCCGGATGCAGCTCCCAGTCAACTTCTTCGAAGGTGATATTCTCGAAATCAAAGCTTGGGACAGACACGGAGAAGAGATATGTACCTGGACCTGGCCCATCCATTACGCTGCGGAATATACATCGGGACAACTGAAAAAGGCCCTCTCACCCGGCAAAGCATCTGTCAATCAGGAAGGTGACAAAATAACCCTTTCGGGCGGAGGAGTTACCGTGACGTTTAATGCTACCCAAGGTATCCTCATGGAAACACGTAACAGCAAAGGCATCGTATCGTTCAACAACGGTCCGCTTCCCGTAGGGATGAAAGCTAAAATCAAAGAGGTGAAACATCGTCAGGAAGGCGAGAATGCCATCTTCACCACTTATTACCTGGGCGCCGTCGACTCCATCCGCTGGACCATGACCCCTGCCGGACTGCTTCAAATGTATGCAGTGACGCTCGACAAAGCCAATCCGGGAGTAGGTTTCGACGAAGCAGTCTTCGAAAACAACATATCCAACTTCGGATTCACTTTCTCCTATCCCGAAGAAAAAGTAAAAAGCATGGATTGGTTCGGACGCGGCCCGTACCGGGTATGGCGCAACCGCATCCGTGGAGCGAACTTCGGAGTGTGGAATAAGGATTACAACAACACCATCACTGGTGCCGACTTTGCCAACTTAGTGTACCCAGAGTTCAAAGGTTATCACGGCAACATGTACTGGAGCCGTCTCAACTCCACGGAGTCTCCTTTCACGGTATTTAGTGCCAGCGACGGTGTATTTATGCGCGTTTTCACTCCTGAAGAACCGAAAGACAACAAGACCGACTGGCGTGCCAATCCGGTATTTCCGGAAGGCGATATTTCGTTCTTGTATGAGATTCCGGGCATGAGATGTTTCAAACCGATTGAGCAACAAGGCCCCAAAAGCCAACCGTCGAGCATCCGTATCAAGAAGGGTGACGAAGGAGTCCACATGGATTTATGGTTCGACTTTAGATAGGAATCGAGCATTGCATAACTCTTATTGCAAATGTCCCGTTGATCTTCACGTGATCAACGGGACATTTACGTAAGACAGTTAACAGGCTGGCAGGAAATTCCAATATATTAAAATGTATACAAATAAACAGATTCAGCAGACAAAATATAAAGAAATTCTATTTTTCGCTAACACAGAAATGACCGTAAAAGAGGCAACCAGACAAAACAATGGATAAAAATCCGTGTTATAATACAGAAACAGCCATTTTTCACCACCATAAACGTATATAAATACAACCATAAAATAGCAAAACACTACAAAATGAACCATGAAAGCTTTCGAAGGTTTTAAACCTAAGGGGCGAGGGTTTAAAACCTTCGGTCGGTAGCTTTAAAACCTTCGACCTTTGGGTTCCGAACGAACTCTCAAGTGGTTGATTTTATTCTCTCGAGAAGCTATTTCCAAGGGAAACATACAATATCTTGATCTATCAAATTAACAGGTCGAACGCCACATAGACATCCAAATGATTCAGAAAACAAGCAATACGCTTTCAAAAGAACCACGCATTAAACAAAATCACATACACTTGGTATTTAGAAAAGCATTCTCCTTGCGATATTCTTATCCACGTACAATCTTTATCGCAAACAACGCAAGCACGAGGTCTCTTCATTGACAGATTGTCAAAGTGTCAATAGATAGTCGATGATGCCCTTCACATGGATCTGCGCCACAGTTCGTTTCCCTTCTTCCGATAGCAGGAACTCCACATCTTCTTTATTGTCCTGAAAGAAGTTCTCAGTAAGCACTGCCGGACAGTTCGTATCACGGCAGATCGCCAAACTTTCCATCCAATAAGGTTGCTCCGGACAAGGTTGGCGAACAGAAACTTTTTGTTCTTTGGCAGCATCAGCCAAACAGGTAGCCAATTGTTTGCTTTTTGCAGAAGCGTTTTTGGAAATGAAGACACTCCAACCGTGGGGTTTCATCCATTCGTTGCCCATACCCGATGCATTGCAATGGATAGAAATCAGGATGGCTTTACGCCCGCTTTCTTTATAGATTGCATTAGCGCGTTTGCATCGTTCTTTGAGAGATACATCTGTATCTTCTGGAACTATTCGCCGGGCATCAATGCCTTGTGCGGATAGTTCTCGCACTACCATGTCTGCTATCTCTCTGGTGTATGCATATTCTTTCAGTCTGCCATCAGGCGAAGACTTGCCACAGGTTTCTTCTCCATGGCCGTTATCTATTAGTATAATCATAAACTTTTGTTTTTTAATGGAAAAAAGATCCCGATAAACTTTTGAGGGATTATCGGGATCAATTCATTCTATATTATTCAAACATAAGGAGAGCATCCTCTTTGAATCAATTAAAATATTTCAGCCTTTATTCTATTAATAATATTACAGGCTCCTCACAATTCAAGCACCAAACTTTTATCATTCCATTAGCCATTTCTATATTCTCAAAAATATCAGGAAGGGCATATTCTTGTTTACTTTGATAATTAGTCAGCTCCAATGCAACAATTTCAAGTTCTGTTATGACAAGGACTTTATTATTATAGATTTCAAAATCAAAGAAATTATAATCTAAGTCCAATACAAGCTCAACACATCCTTCAGACAAGTTAATTATAGCAAAGTGTTGATCAATACCTATGCCATAAATATTTGCCTGCATTCTTTTCATTATGGGCTTCATGGTATTACTATTCCATGCCAACTTAAACTCATTATTATTTCCAGAAATGATAGCAAAACAATTGTTTGCTTTTTCTTCTTTAAACAATAATGGGCTTTTAATTGTATCAAAATCCCCTTTTTGAATTTCTACTAAATTTATCATATACTCACTCTAAAAACTATACTCGGCACAGCCTAAATACAAATTTATATCCATATTATTCAAACCAGCAAAATATCCAGCACTCAAATTGAAATGTCAGATGCATGATAAAACAGTTTTAACTAAAAATAAATTTTAGTTCCATTTACTATATAATTATCCTGCCAAGATTTATTCTTAGCAGGATAATGAATCATATTATAGAGAAAAGACTATTATTCCTCTAATAACTGTTCATAGTTGATTTCCCAAACCTTCGGTTCATCATCAAAATCAATCTCAAGACCATTAAATGATAAGGTCCATAAAGGCTCATCTGGGTAATCATTTATTCGCAACCAGCACATACTTTTGTCATAGGATTTTGTTGTAAAAAACCTTACTGACCCCTTTTCGAAATCCCAAACGAGATGTTCTTTGAATAGTTTTTCAAATTCATCCATATTAATTTATTCCAAATTTATTATTTACACTTTTATTTGGCGTACTGCTCTTGTAAATTATTTCTTTATAAAGAGCCTCTCCCCTTAAGCCTTTATCATAATATTTTTTGTAATAATAATCGAAAGATCTTATTGGATCTGTTTTATCTAAAGATTTAGCAGCAGCCTGATCACTCATCATATCCCTAACAGCTCTTTTAAGTTCATTTCTTTGAGAAACAACTAATCTTGCATTGATCTCATTTGGACTAATATTTGTATTTATCCTTTTTACCAATCCATCATAAACTATGCGAGCTTCTTCTCTGGATAACGATGCCTTTGGTATTGTCTCAAATAATGAGGTTGCGGTCTTCTTACTCACCATGGATTCAATTCCCTCTTTTGTCCATGAAGCAACTTTTCCAGCAGAAGAGGCTTTAACTCCTACGATTAAGTCAGCTACGAACATTGTCGCTTTACCAATAAAGTGTCCCACCTCATATCCTTTATTATCAGTTATAGTCCGTTCCAAACTAACTCCTTGACTCTTTGCATAAGTTTTCTGAGCAAAAGAATCTAAGGCATAAGGTTGTAGTGCAATCGGTTTACTAGGATCGTGCCCCACTAATCCATGAAAAAAACCTGTTACAACATCAATAACATCTTCACCTTTAGGGTCAATTAGTCTTATTGGGTTATTTAAACAATATGTATATGGACTCCATGAATAATACTTCTCCGCTTTCGGGTCCATACTCGTGAATCTTCCCAGAGCAGGTTCCATATACCTTGCCGAGTAGTCATACAAGTTCAACCCATGCATACGATCAAATTCCTTCTGTCCATACAAGTATGGTTGCTTGCTCTGATCCGTTGCCGAAGTCTCCGCAAACGTCATTCCGAAAGGATAGTAATGCGAACGTTGGATAACACTTCCGGTCAAACTTACCACTGCTCGGTTATTACCTAAGTGATCACGAAAATAGAAGTAGTAAATACCACCTTCAATATATCCTCCATCTACAAGAATACGTTT
>JAVBVA010000080.1:0-33629 GCA_031554665.1 Bacteroides sp.
GATTAATACTGTTTGAATTGGGTTGCTAACGTTAACGATGCAAATATGGGGTGTCTTTTTGGATAGTCACCGGACAAGGCTACAGCCTACTGTGGTTGGGAAAAACAGGGGTTTTGTGGCCAAAAACCGGACAAAACAGCACGCTAAACCGGAAAAATATTTTTATATTCCGAAAATATGCATATTTTAGAGGGACGATAATCGTATATCGAATGGCCCAAACCTCTGTCTTTTAGGGTTTGTAGGGATTTATTATGCTGCACCTCGTTAGCTGATTCTCCCCCATACCTGATCCGGCAAGGAAGGTAACAAGCACTAATTGACATAGATGTTAACTATAGCTATTCCTGTGAAAGCATGTTTGGCAAACTATATGTATGCCAAATACGAGGATCGCACCTTCGGTGGTGCGATTCGGTTGCCGGACAGGGGAATGCTTTATCACATATTTGGTCAACTGACGGACGTTCGACCCAAAAACGACTACGGTCGCGAAACAGGAAATCTGATACTGTTTCTTCCTTCACCCGATTTAGGGAAATCGCCCAAAACTTACAATTACCTCAGTACCAAAAGTATTGGTATACTGGAGGAATGGATTGAACTCGAGATGAACATGGAACTCTTTGAGGAAATCGAAAGGAATTACATCAAGAAGGGCATCCCCCGTATAAAGACAATCGAGGGCTTTATTGAGAAATACAATCTTATAGATATCACGGAAGAAGCTCTTGACAAGCGATATCGGCGTTGGAAAAAACTACAGGAAGAGAAACGGAAGAAGAGTTGAATATAACATTTACATAGAGCCGGGAGGCTGGTTGAAGTTCTCTTGATGTTTTGACAATTTGTCAATGCTAAGGCTCCGTGGTTGCGCTGTTTCCGGTAAAGATGATGCGTGGTGGGTAATATCGCAGGGAAAATGGATTTGTGGTGATCGATTTGATACGATAATGGGGCTTTTCGCTTGTTAGTGATGTCGGTTTATGTTTTTTGTGGTAAATTGAATGGTTTTTTGATGATAATTGCTTGCGATTTGATAGGGGAAAGTTGAGCGTGTTTTTATCCGAAGCAGCTTTTTGAGAGCATAAAATCAATCATTTGAGAGGTGATTCCGAGCCCAATGGTCGAAGGTTTTAAACCTACCGGCCGAAGGTTTAAAACCCTCGACCGGTAGGTTTAAAACCTTCGGAGCATTTTATGATACATTTTACAGTTTTTACTTCTTTAGATTTGTATTTTAATGCAATCTGCATACGTAAAAAGCGGAAGTTTCTGCATTATAATACAGATAATTATTCATTTTTTTGTCTGGAAGCCTGTTTTTGGGTAGTTTTGATGTTAGCTGAAAAATGGTTTTTCCTTTTTTTAGTTTGCGTTTTTTCTTTTTTGTTTTCTTTTTGTTATTCCCTATTCACATGCGCCGTATACAACTGAATATTCATCGCCTTGATCTGTTTCCGTTGTTCTTTTGTAATAAACTCATCCGTCACAATGGTATCGATCTTATCCAACGGGGCAATAAACGCAAACTTCCGCTTATCGAACTTCGACGAATCGAAAACTGCGATCGTCTGTTTCGAGATAGACATCATCGTTTGGTTAATGTTAGCTTCCTCGATATTAGTAGTCGACAGCCCCTTTTCGATACTGATACTATCCACCCCCAGAAACAATTTATCGCAATAAAACACTTTCAGAATGGATTCGGCGATGGAACCGATGGTGGAGAGAGACGACTCGCGTACGAAACCGCCCAACAAAATCACTTTAAACCGTTTGTACTTTGTCAGTTCGATGGCGATGTTCAGAGCGTTGGTAATGATGGTCAGGTTCTGAAAGTCGTCCAGGTTCTTGGCGACTTCCAGGGTGGTGCTTCCGGAATCGATTAGGATGGTTTCGTTTTCGTTGATCAGCGAAGCAGCCAGCCGGCCTATCGCTTTCTTCTCCTTGTAGTGGAACAGTTTCTTCCGGTCTACCTCAATATCGTGCTGGGAGTCTACCTCGGGGTGTTTGATGGCGCCGCCCCTGACCCGCATTAATAGATTCCGGCGTTTCAATTCGTTCAGGTCCTTTCGGATGGTGACTTCCGAAACCTGAAACTCCTTGCTCATTTCCGAAACGCTTACGTTGGGCGTTTCTTCCAGCTTGCGAAGTATTTTCGCCCTGCGTTCTTTGGCCGTCTGTATCATAAGTAGTTGAAATTTAGAGATTAATCGGTTTGATGATACAAAAGTAGTAAAAGCTTTCCAATAATGAAAGCTATTCCGAATCGAAACGTTTCGAAATGTTTTATTTTTATCTTGTTTTGTTGTTAACTATCTAATATTCAGATTGAAAAAGTTTTTAAAAACAGTTTCGTTTCAAAAACAGTGATTCGAAACCTGCTCATCCGTTTTTCGATTCCATATCTTTGCAAAGTAGTCGGTCGGATTTATAGAGAAAATGATGTATTAACCCAATTCCTAATTTATCAGTTATGTTGAATATGGATGCAAGTGTTTGTAAAACACATACGTACAAAGAGATACTGCAACAGCCTGTGGTCTGGAAAGCAGCGTACGATCTGCTCTTGGCGAACAAAGCGAAGGTCGAGCGGTTTATAGAAAAGCATTTCGGTTCCGAAACCTTCGAAATAGTCTTTTCCGGAGCCGGGACATCGGCCTACATTGGCGATATCCTGTCGGTTTATTATGCCGAAAAAGGGTATTACAATTGCCGCTCTGTCCCTACTACGGATATCATCACCCATCCGGAAGCGTATCTGCCTACGGAGAAGAAACTGGTTCTCATCTCTTTTGCCCGGTCGGGCAGCAGCCCCGAAAGCATTGCTACCGTGGAACTGGCCAACAAGCTTTGCCGGGAGGTGGTGCACATTATTATCACCTGCAACAAAGACGGCGTGCTGGCCCGGAGTGTATCGGCCGACGACCTGCTGCTGTTGCTCCCTCCCGAAACGAACGACCAGAGCCTGGCCATGACGAGCAGTTTCTCTACCATGCTGCTCACGGGGTTGCTGCTGATCGATATTGCCAGTCTCGAAGAGAAAGAGCCCGTTATCCGGTCGCTCTGTGCCAACGCGCAGCATACCATCGATACCTATCTGACCCGGTTGCAGGAGATAGCCGCTCTCTCTTTTTCCAGGGTTATCTTCTTAGGTTCCGGCGAACTGAAAGGTATCGTCGAGGAGTGCCACCTGAAGGTGCAGGAGATGACCGACGGCAAGGTGATATGCAAGTACGATTCCTTCCTCGGATTCAGGCACGGACCCAAAGCGGCTATCAACGAAAGCACCTTGCTGGTGTACCTCTTCTCGGACGACGACTATGTGTTTGCCTACGAGAAGGACCTGGTGCAGCAGATCAACTCCAATAACAAGGTGGTGGGGCAGATAGCCGTCTGCTGCAAGATGCGGGAAATACCGTCGGTGAACTTCACGCTGGAGATGATTCTCTGCAAGTCGGCAGGACGTCTGCCGGGCGGATACGATTTTATCATTCATGTGCTCACCGGTCAGTTGCTGGCTCTCTTCAAGTCGGTCGACCTGAAACACAACCCCGATTCTCCCTCCGTATCGGGCAACATCGCCCGGGTGGTCGAAGGAGTGGAGATCTACGCATATCAACCTTGAAATTATTTAATCCTCTAACCCCTATATACAATGGAAAATAACCTCATTCAACCCCAAGCCAAAACCGAAAGGATACTCCAGGTTATCCGCGAATCCGAAGCCCGCACGGGGGTGAAACGTACCCTGCTGGCTGTTTGCCCGAATTCTTTCTCGGTGATAAAAGCCGCCTTCAAGGCTGCCAAGCGAAATAATGGCCCCATTAAGTTTGCAGCCACCCTCAACCAGGTAGATGGCGACGGGGGCTATACCGGACTCACCCAACGCGAATTTACCAAGTTGCTGGAGCTGGAAGCAGCTTCCGTGAACTATACCGGTCCGTACATCGTGGCTGTGGACCACGGCGGTCCGTGGCTCAAGGATGTGCAGAACGTAGAGAAGTGGGATGCCGACCGGGCGATGGACGGCGTGAAGCAATCGTTGGTAGATGCCGTTCTGGCCGGTTATGACCTGCTACACGTAGACCCTACGGTAGACATCTTTCTGCCTAAACAGGAAACCATCGATATACGAGTGGTGGCCGAGCGGACAGTGGACCTGATCAGGCACGTGGAAGAGGCGCGGCGGGCCCGGAATCTGCCTCCCGTATCGTACGAAGTAGGAACGGAAGAGGTGCATGGCGGACTGGCCGACGATGCTACTTTCGACACATTTATCGAGTTGTTGAGAGAAGGACTGAACCGTCACGGGCTGTCCGGCGTGTGGCCTTGCTTCATCGTGGGTAAGGTAGGGACCGACCTGCACACCACCCTGTTTGATGCCGAGGTGGCGCGTAAACTCACCGGCAAGGTAAAGGCGTACGGCAGTTACATCAAAGGACATTACACCGACGGGGTAACCAATCCGCAGGATTATCCGCTGACCGGTATGGGTGCCGCCAATGTAGGCCCCGAGTTTACCATCAGCGAGTACAACGCCCTGATAGAGCTCGAAGAGGTGGAGAGGAATTTGGCTGCAAGCGGAAAAATAGCTATCTTGTCGGACATAAAGCAAGTACTATGGAGATTGGTGCTCGAGTCGAACCGCTGGCGGAAATGGTTACAGCCGGGTGAGGCCGGAAAGGAATTCGATGAGTTGGCAGAAGAACGCCGGGATTGGTTGGTACAGACGGGATGCCGCTATATCTGGCAACATCCGCAGGCGCTCGTAGCCCGCTACCGCCTGTACGAGAATCTGGGCAAATGGGGAATCAACGGCGAAGAAGTGGTTCTCGGCCGCATCGAGCACGATATGGATAAGTATTTTAATGCTTTCAATCTGATAAACTTAAACAACTATATCCATGAAGAAAACGTATGACGTCATCGCCATCGGCGAACTGAATGCCGATCTGATATTGAACGGGATGGCCGGGCTACCGGAAGTAGGCAAAGAGATCTTTGCCGGAGATATGATCCTGACATTGGGAAGCTCAACGGCTATTTTTGCAGCTAACACCGCGGCATTAGGTGCTGTAACCGGCTTCGTAGGTATGATAGGCCGGGATAGCTTCGGCGAATTGGTGAGGCATAGCCTTGCCGCCCGCAAGGTGGATACCGGCATGCTTATCGAGCATCCTACCCTGGCTACGGGAGCTACTGTGGTGCTCAACTACCGGGAAGACCGGGCCAACATTACCTATCAGGGTACGATGGATGCCCTTTCGCTGGCCGATATAGACAAACAGGTCTTTGAGCAAACGAAGCATATACACATCTCTTCCATTTTTATGCAGGCAGGTATCAGGCGCGATCTGGTCGAATTGCTTGCCTACGCCCGTTCCCGGGGAGTAACCACTTCGCTGGACACTCAATGGGATCCGCTGGAGGAATGGGATTTTGATTATGCCCGCATACTGCCGCTTCTCTCGGTTTTCCTGCCCAATGAAAAAGAGCTGAAACTTCTCACGCATTCTGCCTCTCTGGACGAGGCGGTAGATAAAATCAAGCCCTACATTCAGGCCTGTGTCGTCAAGCAGGGGAGCAAAGGTTCCTTGCTATTGGCATCCGACGGGACGATGCGCCAACAACCTTCCTTCCTGAATACGGAGGTGGTCGATGCCATTGGCGCCGGCGACAGTTTCAATGCGGGATTTATCTCGCAGTTTGTCCGGGGACGTTCGTTGGCCGACTGTCAGTACTTCGGCAACCTCACCGGCGCCTTGAATACGACTGCAGCCGGGGGCACCGGAGCATTCGGTTCCATCGACCAAATAGTTAGGGTAGCGAAAGACAGATTTAACCAGGACATCTCGTGGTTATGAACATCAAGCAACAACTGAAACTGTGCCAGCTTAGCCGGACGGCTCTGTTGGCCACCAACTTCTATAACCTGGAAACCTTGCAGGCCATCCTCAAGGCGGCGTCGGCGGTACAGGCGCCGGTCATCCTGCAACTAACGCAGAGCTCCATCGAATACATGGGCATGAAGGTAGCCCTCTCCATGGCCCGCCAGGGATTGGCCGATTACGGACTCACCGGATGGATACATCTGGACCACGGGCGCTCGGTCGACCTGGTGAGGCGATGTCTGGATGCCGGTTTCGACTCCGTAATGATTGATGCCAGCGACCGGTCGTTCAATGAGAATGCCGATATCACCGCACAAGTGGTAGAGATGGCGAAACCCTACCGGGCGAATGTCGAAGCCGAACTCGGGTACATAGCCAAGCTGGGACAAGAACAGGAGGGTGGATTTACCCGGGTAGACGAGGCGGTATCTTTTGTAGACCGTACAGGTGTAGATGCATTGGCTGTAGCCATCGGGTCGGCACATGGGTTTTACAAATCGGCCCCCAGACTGGATATACAACGGCTCTCCGAAATACATGCGGCCACAGACGTGATACTGGTGCTGCACGGAAGTTCGGGCATACCCGATGGAATGATACGGGAAGCCGTACGGCATGGTATCTCGAAGGTTAACCTGGCTACGGAGATCAAGGATATGTTCATGCGTAACCTGAAAGACTGCCTGGTTACTTCCGAAGAAATTGATTTGCGGAAGGTATTCCCCGAAGCTACCAACTCCGTTGTCAGTCTGCTCGAAAAGAAATACAATGTAGTGCGAACATAAATCAGTAAGGAATTGAACCATGAAAAGACCAGTTAATCCCATCATAATACTGCTTTTTCTTTGTCTGCCCGGCTGTCTGTCGGCTCAAAAGACTTCGGACATCAAGCTGAAAGACTATGCACCGGTTTCCATTTACAACATACCGGTGAGCCGGGTGGAGAAGGCTCGTTATCCTGTAGTGGATATGCACTCCCATGTATATCCTACTACGGAAGCCGAGGTAGCGCAGTGGGTGAAGAACATGGACGATACGGGAGTCGAAAGAACCGTTCTGCTGACCGGCTATACAGGAGCGGCTTTCGATTCGGTGGCGACCCTTTATTCGAAGTACGACGGGCGTTTTGAACTCTGGTGCGGGCTCGACCTGTCCGATTATGGGAAATCTACCTTTGTCAGCACTGCATTGCGCGAACTGGAACGTTGCCACCAAGCCGGAGCTAAAGGAGTAGGCGAGGTGACCGACAAAGGGCTGGGTGTTTATTTAGCTTTTCAGGATAACCGGGCCGACGGCCTGCACCTGAACGATCCCCGGATGACACCTATATATAATAGGTGTGCCGAACTGAAGATGCCGCTGAATATACACGTGGCCGAACCCTATTGGATGTATCTGACCGACGATCGTACCAACGATGGCTTGATGAATGCTGCTGTTTGGCGGATCGACCGGAAGGCTGAGGGTATGAAGAACTTCGAGGAATTGATGGTGCATTTTGAAGAGGCGGTACGGAAGCATCCCGAAACCACTTTCATCGCTTGTCATTTCCTGAACTGCACCCATGACCTGACGCTGCTGGATACCCTGCTGGATACCTGCCCGAATCTCTATGCAGATATATCGGCGCGGTTGGGCGAAACCGGAAGCATTCCCCGGTACATGAAACAGTTCCTGACCCGTTATGCCGATCGTATCTTGTATGGTACAGACAATGGGATAAGTACCGACATGTACCGCACCTCCTTCCGCTTTCTGGAAACGGCCGACGAACATTTTTATGTGCCCGGTTTCAATTACCATTGGAGCTACAGCGGGTTCGACCTGCCCGACCGGGTACTGAAAAAGATCTATTACAAAAACGCTAAAAAACTCTACCGATGAATACCTTTCGATATCTACTATCCGGACTCTGTGTCTTTCTGTTGACGGCGTGTGGTGAAGCCATTGTGATCGAAAGCGGCGACTTGTCGCTGGCTATCGACGGGCAGATGCATTTCAAACTATCGTCATCAGCCGAAGGGACGGAGGAGTTCTACGACAGTTTTGCTCCGGCCAACAGCTTGGTCACCCGGGAGTTTACTGCCAGCGATTTCAAATTGTCCGGAGCTTCCGAAGTGAAACAGGATGATAAAACCATATATACACTCACCGGCAGTTACCGGCAGGGTGGGTACGATATACAGAGTCTGCTGACAATCACAAAAACAGACTCGTTTCCGGGCTTGCTGTTGATGGACCTTTGTTATGTGAACCGGGGCGACCGGCCGACTACCGTTACGTCGTGGATCACCAATGAATTGTATCTGAAACAGACAAATCCGGAGGAACCGGTCTGGTCGTTACAGACCAGCTCGAGCAATGCCCGCAAGGACTGGATACTACCCGTATCGCCCGGCTTCTACCAGAAGAACTTCATGGGTATGAACAACTCCGATTATGGGGGTGGCATTCCTGTGTCCGACTTATGGCGCAAAGATGGCGGTCTGGCTACCGGACTCACGGAAATGACCCTGAAACAGGTGAGCCTGCCCGTGGAGATGGACCGCAATGAGGCGGTGGCCCGGACGTCGGTCGTGTACGAATATCCCCAACCGGTGGTGTTCGGCCGAAACGATACCCTTCGTACTTACCGTACGTTTATCAGCGTGCATACGGGCGACTTCTTCGACACGCTCAGGCAGTTCTCCCGGTACATGCAGTCGCAGGGAATCACGTTTGCCGAGCCCAATGAAGAAGCGTATGAAGCTGTATGGTGCGCCTGGGGATACGAACGCACCTTCACACCTGACGAGGTGTTGGGGACGTTGCCCAAGGTGAAAGAACTTGGTTTCAAGTGGGTGGACGTGGACGACGGATTCCAAATCTGTGAGGGCGACTGGGAACCCAACAGCCGCTTCCCCGGTGGTGACAAGGATATGCGCCGCATAGCCGACGAAATACACCGGCACGGATTGAAAGCGAAGTTGTGGTGGGCGCCTATGGCGGCCGATCCCGGTTCGGATATCCTGAAGAAGCATCCGGAGATGCAACTCGTCACGAAGGATGGAACACCTCAGTACGTCACCTGGTGGGACAGTTATTACCTGTCACCGGTGAACCCGGTTACACAGGAGTACACAGCAGGGTTGGTGAAGCGCTTCATCGATACCTGGGACTTCGATGGGTTGAAACTGGACGGTCATCACCTCAACTGCTGTCCGCCCGACTACAACCCGGACAGCCGGTTGGAGTATCCCGAGCAGGCGGTGGAGCAACTGCCCACCTTCTTCCGTACCATCTTTGAGACGGCCCGTGCTTACAAACCCGGTGCTGTGGTGCAGAACTGTCCGTGCGGCGATGCCATGAACTTCTTTAATATGCCTTACATGAACCAGGCAGTGTCGTCCGACCCGCTTTCCAGTTGGCAGATACGGTTGAAAGGTAAAGTGTACCGGGCCATCACCGACCGCATAGCCTACTATGCCGACCATGTAGAGTTGAGCGATAACGGTAACGACTTTCCCACGCAGATAGGCATCGGGGCGGTGGTAGGTTCCAAGTTCACCTACCCCCGGGATAATCCGAACGTGAAGACTTCTTACCTGCTTACGCCTGAGAAGGAAAAACTGTATAAGAAATGGGTGGGGCTGTACAATGACAAGATGCTTTCCAAAGGGGAGTACCTCAATCTGTACGACCTGGTGAACGACAAACCCGAAGCCCATGTGATACGTAAGGATGGACGGATGTATTATGCCTTCTATGCCGATGAGTGGGACGGCGAGATCCGGCTGAAAGGCTTGGAGAACAACCGGTCCTATACCGTCAACGAATACACCGGCGAACCCCCAACCATGTATACGATTGACGGTGACCGGCCGGTTATCCGCAAGGCGTTCAAAGGGCACTATCTTATTGAAGTGTATTGAAAACAAACCTTTTATTATTACCTAATTTATACTTTATGAAACAACTTACTTTACTCTTCTGTTTCCTCTTACTGCCTTTGTGCAGCATGGCTCAAACCATGAAGGTAGAGGGAACTGTCATCTCAGCCGGCGATCAGGAGCCTTTGATAGGTGCCAGTGTCAGTGTCAAAGGAGCTACCCATGGCGCTATAACGGATATGAACGGAAAATACTCGATCGAGGTCAAATCGAATGCGGTACTGGTTTTCACCTACGTAGGCTTCGAACCGATGGAAGAGCCTGTGAAAGGGCGTTCGGTGGTCAATGTAGCCTTGGCAGAACAGACTAATCTCTTCGAAGATGTCATTGTGATGGGATATTCGAGCCAGAAGAAAGCCGAACTGTCCAGTGCGGTAGTCACCCTCAAATCCGACCAGTTGAAGGATGTGACCACGCCCGATATAGGGAACATGTTACAGGGGAAAGTCTCAGGCGTGATGATATCCAATGCCACCGGGCAACCGGGATCGGCTGCCGAGATACGTATCCGTGGGGCAGGCTCCATCACCGCACAGGCTGCTCCGCTCTTTGTAGTCGACGGTATTCCCGGTGGCTCGTTCAACCCGAACGACGTGGAAACCATTACCGTGATGAAAGATGCCGGGGCCACAGCACTCTACGGATCGGCAGCAGCCGGTGGGGTTATTGTAGTCACTACCAAACAGGCCGCCCGTAACCAACCTACCCGGGTGAACTTCAAAGCTACTTACGGCCAGAAGGAGGCGCTGCACGGTAACTACAAGATGATGAACGGGGCCGAACTGTACGATACGCATCAGAAGATATTCAGCCCGTCGCTCTTTGAGATGCAACGTCCGGCGGAACTGCGCGACCGTAGCTTTGACTGGCTCGATGCCGCCTTTGATACCGGATACCTGCAAAACTACTACGTGTCGGTTTCCGGAGCAGGGGAGAAGGTCAACTATTTTGCCAGTATAGACTATTACCAGGAAGACGGAACGCTGATCAATACCGAGTTCAATAAACTTTCGGCCCGCCTGAACCTGAATACCAGGCTGACAAAGAACCTGGATATGAACATCCGGTTGAATTATGCACAGTCGAACAACCGGCAGGCGTCCAGTTACATGACTTCGGAAGGTGGATATAGCAACATGCCTTGGGATATTCCGTACGATGAACAGGGGAATATCATCAAGATAGATAGCGACCGCCGGCCGGACAACAACAAGGCGTGGTACACGCAGGATAAGCGCAACTTCCTGCATAGCGAACTGTACAACTATGCCAAGAGCAAGTCGGACGAGCTGAATGCGGATGTACAACTGACCTGGAACCTGCTGAGCTGGCTCTCCCTGTCGTCGTCCAACCGCTTCTCGAAGGGTGGGTACAAGTATGCGCAGTATGTTGATCCGCGTACCTATGATCCGGGTTTCCCTAACGGGTACCTCGTTAATAATATCGGTACATACAGTGGTTGGACTACCTCCAACCTGTTGAAAGCGAATCAGACATTCGGCTATCATGCACTGAGCGGACTCATCGGCTGGGAGTACGGCCGGAGTGTGAACGAGTACACCAGCGCCGGCGGTACCGGTATGCCCAACGGGGTGGATGCCCTGAATGCCACTGCACCTTATGCAGTGGGTGGTTACAGCTACGAAGGAGCCAGCTGGTCGTTGTTCGGGCAAGCCCAGTACAGCTTCATGAATAAGTATTTCCTGACTGCTTCGCTTCGTGCCGATGCTTCTTACAAGTTCGGTAAGGACAACCGCGTAGGGTACTTCCCGGCTGCATCGGCTTCGTGGTTGCTATCCAACGAACCGTTCTTCAAACAGTTTGAAGCGCTTAGCTTCCTGAAGTTGAGGGCCAGTTATGGGGTAACGGGTAACTCGAACATCGGTGCATACCAAACGTTGGCTACGTACAACCTGAATATACAGTATCAGGACCAGGTGGGAGCTTACCCCGAACGCTTATCAAACTCGAAGCTGACCTGGGAAAGCGCGCACATGACGGGCATCGGACTTGATATCAGTTTCCTGGACCGGATTCACCTGAACCTGGATGTGTATAACATCGACAACAAGGATCTGCTGCTGCTGGTGCCGAAGTCGCCCAGTACCGGTTTCTTCGACCGGATGGAGAATGCCGGTAGCGTACGAAATCAGGGAGTGGAAGTGCAACTCGGCGCTGATATTATCAAAACAAAGGACTGGTTGTGGAATACTACCTTCAACATCGGGTTTAACAAAAACGAGGTGCGCGACCTCTCGGGCAATGAATCTTTCCTGCAAGTGGCCGGTAGCACGAGTATCTATCAACAGGTGAAAGCCGGGCAGGATATATTCAGCTGGTACATGCCCAAGTGGCTCGGGGTGGACTACGAGAACGGTGACCCGTTGTGGGAACGACTCATCAAGGACGAGAACGGCAAGGTGATAGACCGGGAAGCCACCAACGACTATGCCAAGGCCGACTTGCAAGTGGTAGGCAAGGCTACCCCCAAGTTCAGCGGAGGATTCACCACTACATTGAATTATAAAGGCATCGGCCTGCACGTCACGGGTAACTATGTGTACGGTAATGACATCTACAATACCTCTCGTGAACGATACGACTCGGACGGTGCTTACCTGGGTTATAACATGATGAAGCTGAAGGACAACTGGCGGCGTTGGGAAGAACCGGGCGATATTGCCACGCATCCCAAACTGGCGATGAACGGCAACAAGAACTCTAACAAAACCTCGTCGCGCTTTATCGAAGACGGCAGCTTCCTGCGTATACGTAACGTGACACTCTCTTACGACTTGCCTAAGACTTGGCTGAACAGCGTGAGTGTACAGTCGTGCAAGTTTTTCCTGTCGGCCGATAACCTGTTCACGTTCACCCGCTTCTCGGGTATGGACCCGGAGGTAAGTCTCGAAAGTACCACCTGGTCGCTGGCCGGACAGTATAACTACAGCTACCCGATAAGCCGCCAGTTCATGGTAGGTGTCGACATCAGATTCTAACTTTAAATGAAAGCAACTTATGAAAAAGATATTCTTGACAACCCTGATAGCCGGCGCTTGTGTACTGGCATCCTGTGACCTCGACTTTTTTCCGAACGATAAGATCACAGACGAAGGACTGAAGAACGATCCTTCGGGCGTAGTCTATGCCACGAACGGAAACTATGCGATGTTCAAGGACCAGTTGGCTTACCGGGGAACCAGTTATACAGGCAACACATACGTGCGGCATTATTTCCAGATGTCGGAGTTTATAGGCGATAATGTTTGTCTGGCCGGTCGTACGAGCGACCCGCTGTACGAGGCCCTGACCTATAAGCGTACAGCCGAACTGCGCAACATCACTTACCTGTGGTGGTGTGGGTACAAAATCATCAACGGCGCCAACTCGGTGATCGAGTCCGTAGCCGATGGAGTGAGCAATGAAACCGATCATATCAAAGGTGAGAACTACTTCCTGCGCGCTTTGACCAACCTGCATCTCTCCACCTTATGGTCTAAACCATACGTGCTGGGCCGCGAAAATCCCGGTATCATCCTGCGCACCAGTGTGAAGACAGATGTTACCGAGCGGTCGACCGTAGGAGCTGTGTACGATCAGATTGTATCGGATTTGGAGAATGCTGTTCGACTAATGAGTAATTACAGTCGCCGGGGGAATGCCGGATACGTATCGAAAGAAGCTGCCCAAGGCTTGCTGAGCCGGGTGTACCTGTACATGGGACGCAACCAGGATGTGATCAAGTTGGTAGGCGATATGCTGGCGGGAGCCGATCCGGCTTCGAAACTCGAACCGGGAGCAACGTATCCCAACTACTTTGCCAATGCACTTGAGTCGGTCGAAACTCTGTGGGCCGTAGGGCATACCACTAACGAAAGCCGGGGAGCTTCATCACTGGCTTCGATGTACCTCTCCGACGGAGTAGGTTGGGGCGAGATCTATGCTTCCGATCCGTACATCGACTTGCTGGAACGCTACAAGGAAGACGATCTGCGCAACACCTTCATCAAACCCCAGTTTACCAATTCCGGTAAGATTATGGCGCGTTGGGCGGTTCCCAGTAAAGACGATTTCTATGAGAATACCCTTCGTGAACTGACGTTGGACACATCTTCCGGCAAGTATTACTTCACGGAAGGATCGGCCAAGATCTATGTGGAGACAGAGACAGTGAAAGGATATCCCCGGAATTACATTATGCTCGATGGGGAGAAGCAACAGGTACGGGTAACGCCCGAGATGTACGACCGCTACGGATGGTCCAAGTTCTACATGGCCAAGTTCTCTTACCAGAATGGCGACCCTATGCTGAGCTCGCCGGTAATGCTGCGCTGGGCCGAGGTGATACTGAACCGGGCGGAGGCGTACGCCAAAGAAGGCAATACGGCCAGCGCCCTGAGCGATGTGAATATCATTCGCAGCCGGGCGGGTCTTTCGGGCGATCAGCTGTTCAGCACATCGAACATGCTGGGTTATGCCAATGCACTCGACGTGGTACTGGATGAGCGCCGGTTGGAACTCTCCTTTGAGGGGCACCGTGCCTTCGACGTGTATCGCAACAAGCTGAACCTCGACCGTCAGTTCTCCGGAGCACAACCCTGGGAAGTGATCGATTATACCGATAATAAGATTCAATACTTCATTCCACAAGACGAAATCACCGTCAGTGGTATTCCTCAAAACCCTTAAAAACAAATACGATTATGAAAAGAAATTTTTTACTTAGTTTAGTGGCTGCCGTTCTCTCTGTATCTTTTATATCCTGTGAAGACGAACTTCCGGCCCGTATAACGCTCAACCTGCCGCAGGCCGACTTTACGTACACCACACACGAATTGACGGTGGTATTCACCGACAAATCGCAAAACGTGGTGAGCTACTTCTGGAACCTGGGCGACGGTACTACATCGACCGAACAGAATCCTACTCATACATATGCCAAAGGAGGAACATATGCTGTGGAACTGACGGTGACAGGCGAAAAAGGAAAGACCAGCTCGAAGAAGGAAAATATCAAGTTCGACGGCGGGGAGGAACCCGAACCGATAGATGAAGTAAATATCACCGTGGATGGCAACTTTGCCGACTGGGCGGATGTTCCCGAAACCATGCTGGCCGTGGCTACACTCGATGCCGCCAAGACCGAACTGGTAGCTCTCAAAGAACTCAAGATGTGTGCCAACGATGTATTCATCTACCTGTATGTGAAGATGGACAACGCCAATGCCAATGCAATGGACCTCTATCTGAATATAGACGGCGACGAAGAGAATGGATACAACGGCTGGATGTGGGACAAACTGAACGCCGACTACATGATGCAGGGCTTCTATGCCGATAAGTACGACATGCGTCTGGCACAGTACGACGAAAGCAAAGGAGGCGGTTGGGGCTGGCTCACACCGGATATCGTAGCACCCGGATCGGGCTTGATGACTATCTCGGATATCAAGACTGTGGAAGGTACGATCGTGGAATTCGAAGGACGGATAGTCAGGGAGATGATACCCAACCTGAAGAAGGATGTCCGGGTATCTATGGGACACTCCGGTAAGCCGGGCGGCGCATGGGATACTTCCGGTGGATTGCCTACCGTACCGTCGACAGGCGACAAGAATAGAGGATTGCTTGTGAAGTTACCGTAATTAGTTATTTACTACGGAGGATACAGAGATTTTAGTTTTTGAATAGGTTTAGATCCAGATAGTTTTTAAGTTCGAATTGCATTCCAGTTATTTTGTATGTTTTTCTCTGCGACCTTTGTGTCCTCCGTGGTAAATTAATCGTTTATATAAAACAGAAGATCATGAAGAAATATTTATTGTTATTATATGCTCTACCCTTCTTGGCTTTGTCATGCTCATGCAGCGATAACGGACAGGAGGGAGAAGAGCCCGAACCTCCGAAGCCTGTAGAGAAATATCAGACGGTGGAGTATACCGGGTCGGACGAAGTGATCATTAATCCCGAGCGGGGATTCTATACCCACAAGCAGTTTGCCACGGACGATACGTATCCGCAAACGGCAGAGTTGGTGAAGAGTTACCGGGAGCAGGGGCTCAGTCTGGTACTGAATATCTATTACATGAAGGAGTTCAGGGATAAGTTGATCTCAGCCGAATATCTGCAACGTATCCGGGACAACATGCTTGCCTTGCGCGAAGGAGGATGCAAGACGGTGTTGCGCTTTGCCTATACCAGTTCCGAATCGCAGAAACCGTGGGATGCTCCGTGGGAGCTGACCCAACAGCATATACAGCAGTTGAAACCGATTCTGGAGGAGTTCTCGGATGTGATCTGTGTACTCGAGGCCGGATTTGTGGGCGTGTGGGGCGAATGGTACTATACAGATAACTATAACTATCAGCCTGCACAGACAGTGGAAGAGTATCTTCCCCGTCGCAAGGTGCTCGATGCCTTGCTGAAAGCCCTGCCCAAGGAACGGATGGTTTGTGTGCGCTATCCGGCTGCCAAACTGTTCACTTTTGATCTGCAATATACAGATACGATTACCCGTCAACGGGCGTATGACCAGTCGGACCTTTCACGCATCTCGGCTCACAACGATTGTTTCCTGGCCAATGCTGATGATATGGGGACATTCGGCGGTAATCGTAACTACCGGAAGTTCTGGCAATGGGATACCAAGTATGTAGCTATGGGAGGGGAGACTTGTGGCAAGTCGACATACTCCACCTGTGAGAATGCATTGAAGGATTTGAAGAGTTATCACTGGTCGTATCTCAACATCAATTATCATCCGGCGGTGATTGGTCAATGGAGGCAGGAACTCTGTATCGAAGATATAGAGAAGCAGTTGGGCTATCGGTTTGTGCTTACCGAAGGAACGTTTACAAATGATGCGCAGGCCGGCAATCCCTTTGAACTGGATTTGAAGTTGAAGAATACCGGTTGGGCTGCACCGTTCAATCCGCGTGATGTGGAAGTAATCTTTGTTTCGGAAAGCAATAAGAGTGAAAAGTATAAGCTCAAGTTGGAAGATGATCCGAGGTTTTGGTTTGCAGGTGAAACGGTAAACATCAAGAAGAAATTCTTGTTGCCCGAAACGATGCCTGTGGGGAAATATACGGTGTATCTGAATCTTCCCGATCCGAAGCCATCTATCAATACCCGCCCGGAGTACAGCATACAGCTGGCTAATAAAGAGGTATGGGATAACCAAACCGGATATAACAAGTTGTGTACTGTTACGCTATCCAAGGCCACTTCGAAGGAGTCTTTTAGTGGAGAATCGTTGAAGAAGTTCTGATTTTGTAACTCTATTTCAGGCGTCCATATTTCCTGAGTATGTTGTAGTCTGAGTCTAATCTTTCTTTACTTAAGACCTCTTTCATTGAGAGCATGATTCCATGAATACATCCTTCACAGGAATATAGCTGAATATGCATTTCGGCAAGTTGTGACATACGCTCTTTGTCTTCTGAAATGATAATAGAAAGATGCTTACAGTGTTCTTTAAAACAAAAAGCGTCATGGAAGTTCACCAGCTCCATGACGCTATTGTTTTAATACTTAAAGCTGCTCCCTCCAAGAAACTCCCGCAACAACGAGGTCGGTGGAATCTCTTTATCATGTACAGGCGTGAAATATTTGATAAACTTCAGCAACCGGTAAGCTTCGCTGTACTCCGGGCAATTGCGCGGTACGCCCATCAGGATGGGCTCGGCATGCATCCTTAATACGGCAAATTCGAACAGCAGGGCCGAGTTGAACATCACGTCGGCATTCTCCTGGTAGGGGAATATCCATTTATCTTCGCCTTCGCGTACGGCCGGCCAACGGGAGATGGTTTCGCGGGCTGAATACCCCCGGTAGTTGAAATCGCGGATGATGCGGCGGAGCAACCGGTTGTCGGTAGTCGGGATCCAATTGTGGTCGTCGATGGAGATCGTAGTAAGTGCCGATACGTATATCATGAACTTATTGCTGTCGCTGACGTGTGGGGTCAGCTCCGGGTTCAATGCGTGGATACCTTCCAGAATCAGGATGGTATTCGAGTCGATTTTCAGTTTCTCGCCCTTGTATTCCTTCTTGCCCAAGGAGAAATTATACCGGGGGAGCTCCACTTCCTCACCGTTGAGTAGTGCTTGCAACTGGCGGTTGAACAGGTCGAGATCGAGGGCGTAGAGCGATTCGTAATCATATTCGCCGTTGGGCAGGCGTGGGGTATGTTCGCGGTCGATAAAGTAATCATCTAAGGAGATGGGGTAGGGTCTCAGGCCGTTGGTCATCAATTGGATGGAGAGGCGTTTGCTGAACGTCGTTTTACCCGATGAGGACGGTCCGGCAATAAGTACCAGTTTCACCCGGTTACCATTGGCACCCCGGTGAAAGATGGTATCGGCTATCTGCGCTATTTTCTTTTCCTGCAATGCTTCGGCCACATTGATCAGGTCGGTGGCGTGTCCCCCCTGGCAGGCTATGTTGCAATCGCCTATATTGCCCATTCCCATGATATAGCTCCAGTTGAGGTACTCTTTGAACACATCCAGCATCTTTTCCTGCTTCACTACTTCTTCGAGTATGACAGGATTCTGCTTGTTAGGAATGCGAAGGAGCAGGCCGTCGTAGTATTTTTCCAGATCGAACAGGTAGAGAAAACCTGTGCTGGGTACTAAGTTACCATAATAATAGTCGACAGTATCGGCCAATGTATAATAATAGGTATAGAGCGAACCGGATGACTCGAGTAATTTCACTTTATCGTGCATGCCCTGCTCGCTGAAGATGCGCACTGCTTCGCTGGTGTGGCATTCGGTACGGTGAAAGGGTATGTTCTCATCGATAATTTCCTGCATGCGCTTCTTAATGGCGTTGACATCATCCGGTAAGATGGGGCGTCCGATGTGCAGGTTGCAAAAGTAACCCTTCGATACGGGATGTTCCACATAGAGTTTGCCTTGCGGAAAAAGTTCGTGCACGGCCTTCCAGAGTACGAAACAGAGTGAACGTACATACGTGCGCATAGCCGACGAATCGGTGAGGTCGAGAAATTCGATGTCTTTGTTGTTGTACACCTTGAAGTTGAGGCCTTCGGCACGGTTGTTCACCTTTGCACTGACTACCGGATAGGGGAAATTGAGATTAAAACCGCGATAAATATCCAAAACCGTGCTTCCGATAGGGAACTTTTTAGAAATATTATTATTTTTGCAAAGTATTTGTAGCATCTGTTTCATTATTAATTACAAAATAGGTAAATAGATTTGATAAATATAGAACATAATAGATTGGCGGACAAACAACTCTAATTAATATTATAGATGGAATACTCTTTTTATGATTTTTTAAAGCTCATAGGCTCATTGGGTCTTTTCTTGTATGGTATGAAGATCATGAGCGAGGGCTTGCAAAAGGTCGCCGGCGACAGGCTACGAAGTATCCTCACTGCAATGACTACCAACCGGGTGACAGGCGTGTTGACGGGAGTATTGATCACAGCATTGGTACAGTCGTCCTCGGCTACTACGGTAATGGTGGTCAGTTTTGTCAACGCCGGATTGCTGACATTGGGCGAATCGATCAGTGTTATTATGGGAGCCAATATCGGTACGACGGTAACTGCCTGGATCATTTCGGTTTTCGGATTCAAAGTAGACATGTCGGCATTTGCACTCCCACTGCTGGGACTGGCATTGCCGTTGATATTCTCCAGTAAGAGTAACCGGAAGTCGTTTGGAGAGTTTATATTCGGTTTTTCTTTTTTATTCATGGGGCTGGCCTATCTTAAGGCAAATGCTCCTGATTTGAATTCCAATCCTGATATGCTGGCGTTTGTCCAGAACTACACGGATATGGGATTTTTTTCTGTCCTGTTGTTCCTCTTTATAGGTACGGTGCTGACGATGATCGTACAGGCATCGGCTGCTACGATGGCTATTACGTTAATTATGTGCGCCAACGGTTGGATCAGTTTTGAACTGGGGGCAGCATTGGTACTGGGCGAGAACATCGGGACTACCATTACAGCCAACCTGGCAGCACTTACTGCTAACACACAGGCTAAACGGGCGGCTTTGGCACACTTGGTGTTCAATGTGTTCGGGGTGATATGGGTACTGGCTATTTTTCATCCGTTCCTGAACCTTGTTACTTGGATAGTGGATACATTCATTCCGGCAAGTAGCCCTGATGTTATGGTCTCGTATAAGCTATCGGCATTTCACTCGGTTTTCAATATCTGTAACGTCTGTTTGCTTGTTTGGTTTGTAAAACTGATAGAACGTACTGTTTGCTTCATCATCCGTCCCAAGGAGGAAGACGAAGAACCCCGCCTGCGCTATATCACCGGTGGTATGTTGTCAACAGCAGAGCTCTCTATCTTACAGGCGCATAAGGAGATACACCTGTATGGCGAACGGACGAACCGCATGTTTGGTATGGTGCAGGACTTGCTCCATATCACCAAGGATGATGAGTTTAATAAGGTGTACAGTCGTATTGAGAAATATGAAAGCATCAGTGATAATATGGAACTGGAGATTGCCAACTACCTGAATCAGGTGTCCGAAGGACGGCTAAGCTCTGAAAGTAAGTTGCATATCCGTGGTATGCTTCGCGAAGTTACTGAGATAGAAAGCATTGGTGACAGCTGCTACAACCTGGCGCGTACTATCAATCGTAAACGGGGCACGAACGAAGATTTTACAGAAAAGCAGTATGAACATATTCATAATATGATGAGACTTACCGGTGAAGCCCTGGAGCAAATGATTGTGGTGATTGAGAAGGCTGAACACCATGTGGTGGATGTCAGCAAGTCGTTCAACTTAGAAACGGAGATCAATAACTATCGCAATCAATTGAAAGATCAGAATATCCTGGATGTAAACAATAAGGAGTACGACTATCAGATGGGCGTATATTATATGGATATCATCATTGAATGCGAAAAGCTGGGCGACTATATAATCAATGTTGTCGAAGCCATCGTTGATGCGAAAGAAAAGAAGATGGCATTGGCATAAGGAGTTAAAGGATTCAGGTCAACGAATAAAAAAAGCAAGCGTGCCCCGGGCACGCTTGCTTTTTTTATTCGTTGTACGGTTCAAAATCTTCTTTACCGACTCCGCAAAGTGGACAAACCCAGTCATTAGGGATGTTCTCAAAAGCTGTTCCTGGATCGATTCCGCTTTCCGGATCGCCTAATTCCGGATCATAAATGTATTCACATACCGTGCAAATGTACTTCATGTTGTTTTATTTTTTAATGTTACTAAATAGTATAACGTTATGAAGGGGTTTTTGTTCAGGATTGTTGAGGTTTATTAATAGACGTACGCAAAAAAGCGTTAATAAACATTTTAAGCCGATTTTATGTTGTATTTTTGTCGCTTAACAAAATTTCTGACCTACATGACTGCAAAAACCAAGGATTATTATCACGCTGGCCTTACAGAGAGTGAGGTGCTAAAGAGCAGGGAAGAACATGGTGTGAACCTACTGACTCCTCCTAAACGTCCCTCGCTATGGAAACTTTATCTGGAAAAGTTTGAAGATCCTGTTGTACGTGTTCTACTCGTTGCAGCAATGTTTTCATTGATCATCTCCATTGTACACAATGAATATGCTGAAACCATCGGTATCATTGCGGCGATTTTACTGGCTACGGGTATTGGCTTCTACTTTGAATACGATGCCGGTAAGAAATTTGACTTGCTGAATGCCGTGAACGAAGAAACACTTGTAAAGGTGATTCGTAACGGACATATACAGGAAATACCCCGTAAGGATGTTGTGGTAGGAGATGTGATAGTACTCGAAACGGGTGAAGAGGTACCCGCTGACGGAGAGCTGGTCGAAGCAATTTCGATGCAGCTGAATGAGTCGAACCTGACCGGTGAACCAGTGATAGCCAAAACAACAGTGGAAGCTGACTTTGACGAGGAGGCTACTTATCCTTCGAATCATGTGATGCGTGGTACGACGGTGGTCGACGGGCATGGAACCATGGTAGTGATTGCTGTGGGAGATGCTACCGAGATCGGAAAGGTGGCCCGCCAGAGTACCGAACAGAGTGGAGAGCCTACTCCGCTGAACATTCAGTTGACGAAATTAGCCAATCTGATCGGTAAGATTGGGTTTACCATTGCTACGGCTACCTTCCTTATCTTTGTTTCCCGTGATTTGTATTTCTATTATGCTTCTCATACGGTAGTGGGATGGGACAATGCGATGGATATCGTACAGATTATACTGAAGTACTTTATGATGGCAGTTACGCTCATTGTGGTGGCAGTTCCCGAAGGATTACCGATGAGTGTCACGCTCAGTCTGGCACTTAATATGCGTCGTATGTTGGCTACCAACAACCTGGTGCGGAAGATGCATGCATGTGAAACGATGGGCGCAATTACGGTAATTTGTACCGACAAAACAGGCACGTTGACGCAGAATCTGATGCAGGTACACGAACCCAGCTTTTACGGATTGGAAAAAGGTGGTGTGTTGGTCGATGATGAAGTAAGCCGCTTGGTGAAGGAAGGAATCAGCGCCAACTCTACCGCCTTTCTCGAAATAACTGAAGGGGAGAAGCCCAAAGGGGTGGGCAACCCGACAGAGATCGCTTTGTTGCTCTGGCTGAACAGTCAGCAGCAGAACTATTTGGAGCTGCGCGAATCTTCGCCAGTACTCGACCAGTTGACATTTTCTACCGAACGGAAGTTTATGGCTACTCTGGTTCAATCATCAGCCATGGGTGGCAAGAAGGTGCTATATATAAAAGGTGCACCCGAGATTGTTCTGGGCAAGTGTAAGGAGGTGATACTGGAAGGTGGGAAGCGTATTTCGGCTGCCGAATATCGTCCGACGGTGGAAGCACAGTTGTTAGGTTATCAGAACCAGGCTATGCGTACACTCGGATTTGCTTATAAACTGGTCGAGGAGGGCTCTCTGAACGACTGTCAGGAACTGGCTGCTGCCGGTGATCTGAACTTCCTCGGTGTAGTGGCTATCTCTGACCCGATCCGTCCGGATGTACCGGCTGCTGTGGAAAAATGCCAGTCGGCAGGTATCGATATCAAGATAGTAACGGGAGATACACCGGGAACGGCAACGGAGATTGCCCGTCAGATAGGTTTGTGGAAATCAAAGGATACGGAACGCAACCGCATCACCGGAGTTGCTTTTGCCGAACTGAGTGATGAAGAGGCGCTCGACCGGGTGATGGATTTGAAAATCATGTCGCGCGCCCGTCCTTCCGACAAGCAACGTCTGGTACAGTTGTTGCAGCAGAAGGGAGCGGTTGTGGCGGTAACGGGCGATGGAACCAACGATGCCCCGGCATTGAATCATGCACAGGTGGGGCTTTCGATGGGAACCGGTACTTCCGTAGCCAAAGAGGCCAGTGATATTACCTTGCTCGATGACTCGTTCAACAGTATCGGCACTGCAGTGATGTGGGGACGTTCGCTCTATAAAAATATACAACGCTTCATCGTTTTCCAGCTGACTATCAATTTTGTAGCATTACTCATTGTGCTGTTAGGGTCGTTTATTGGTACTGAGTTGCCATTGACTGTGACGCAAATGTTGTGGGTGAATCTTATAATGGATACGTTCGCTGCCTTGGCGCTGGCATCCATTCCGCCCAGCGAAGAAGTGATGCTCGACAAGCCACGGCGAACGACCGATTTTATCATTACAAAAGCGATGCGGTACAATATCATTGGAGTAGGTACAGCCTTCCTGGTAGTATTGATGTGGTTGATTTATTATTTCGATAATGCCGATGGCGGTATGACTACCCAGCGACTGACTATCTTCTTCACCTTCTTCGTGATGTTGCAATTCTGGAACCTGTTTAATGCCAGAGTGTTCGGGACGAACGAATCGGCTTTCAAAGGCATTGCAAAATCGTATGGTATGGAGCTGGTGGTGCTGGCTATTCTGGGCGGGCAGTTCCTTATTGTGCAGTTTGGCGGCAAAGTATTCCGTACCGAACCGCTCGACTGGCAGACATGGCTCCTGCTTATAGCTACTTCGTCGGTTGTTTTATGGGTGGGAGAACTTATTCGCCTGGTAAATCGTTTAAGACACAAATAAAATAAATGGAAAAGAAACAAATTAAGAATCTGCTGATTGATTTTGGCGGGGTACTGATCGACTTGGATCGGGAGCGTTGCATAGAGAACTTTCGTAAGTTGGGGCTGGAGCAGGTAGCCGACCTGCTTGATGTGTACCACCAGCAGGGTATCTTTATGCAGCAGGAAAAGGGTTTGATTACCCCTGCAGAGTTCCGGACCGAAATACGATCGATGATGGATAAGGAAGTGAGTGACGCCGAGATTGATGCGGCATGGAATAGTTTCCTGGTTGGAATCCCGTCCCAGAAACTTGATCTGCTGTTGAAACTGCGTAAGAAATATCCGGTATATCTACTCAGCAATACCAACCTTATCCACTGGGAGTGGTCGCGCGATAATGCCTTTGCCTATAAGGGGAATCAGGTAGAAGATTATTTTGATAAGATATACCTCTCGTTTGAAATGAAAATGGCGAAGCCCGAGATAGAAATGTTCAAGGCGGTGGTAGAGGATGCGGGTATCGATCCCGAAGAGACTTTGTTTATTGATGATTCCGAGGCTAATTGCTTGGTAGCTCAGACGCTGGGTATTGCTACCTATACGCCGGAAGCAGGCGAAGACTGGAGCCATCTGTTCTTTTTCTAAAGTGATGATCAGACGACATGGAGATTGTTTGTAATATTCCTTCTGAAGTACCGGAGCCATGTGTAGCTACCATCGGTTTTTTTGATGGCGTACATATAGGACATCGCTTTCTTATCGACCAGGTGAAGGAAGTGGCTGTTGCAAAAGGTTTGCGTTCGGCATTAGTGACGTTCCCGGTACATCCGCGTAAAGTGATGAACTCTGACTATAAGCCCGAGTTACTTACCACGCAGAAAGAGAAGGAAGCATTGTTGCTGGAAATGGAGACGGACTATTGCTTTATGCTCGACTTTACGCAGGAATTATCCCGACTTACCGCCAAGGAGTTTATGACCGGTATACTGAAAGAACGTTATGGAGTGCGATGCTTAGTGATAGGGTATGATCATCGTTTCGGGCATAACCGTAGCGAGGGTTTTGACGACTATGTACGTTATGGTCAGGAGATCGGGATGGAGGTGATACTCGCGCGCGCATGTACTTATAATAATATACACATAAGTTCGTCGGCTGTCCGTAGTTTTCTGCATAAAGGTGAGGTGAGTATGGCTTCGCTCTGTCTGGGGTATGACTATTATCTGGAAGGTACAGTGGTCGGCGGATATAAGATGGGACGAAAGATTGGCTTTCCTACTGCCAACCTCCGGGTGGATGATCCTGATAAGCTGGTTCCGGGCGATGGTGTATACGCTGTTCGTGTAACTTTTAGTGGAACTACCTACGCCGGTATGTTGAGTATCGGCCGTCGCCCAACATTTAATAATGGGAATGAACGCAGTATTGAGGTGCATATCTTTCAGTTCAACTCCGATATTTACGATGAGTTCATCCGCATCTCTTTTGTGCAATACATTCGTCCCGACCTGAAATTTGATAGTATAGACGACCTGATCGTACAACTTCATCAGGATGCAGTGACGGTGAAAGCTTTGCTGCTCCATCCGGAAAAAGATCATTAATGCCCGGGCCGGTTGGAAATTCCGGTCGGGCGACATAAAATATGCAGGCCTCCCTTACTCAAAAGTAGCAGTAAGGGAGGCCTCTTTTTGTATAAATCATCTATGATTATCGAGAAAAGGTAATAAAACATCGAAAAACAAAGTTTTTTTATTGTTTTTCGATAAATAATTATCGAATTCCTTTGTTGGTTCAAAAATAATATATTTCTTTGCATATCGAAAAACGATAAATAATCATTGAATAACAATTAAAAAAATAGTCGTATGAAGAAGTCATTATTAAGTGTGTCGATGTTGGTAGTATCCATCTCCATGTTAGCTCTGTTTGCGTTCAGTTCAGTAGCCAATGCGCAGAACGGTTCCAAGTTTGTGTACAATAAAAGCGAAAACGTAGAAACCGTTTATACTTTGGACAAGAGTGGCAAACTCCTTACTCCGAAAGTAAAGCATGAAACAGTGAAGAAAGAAAGCGGCAATACGCTGAAAGTAACCTATAGTTGGGATGCTTCCACCCAGTCGTGGAAACCCTGTTACCAACTGAGTGTGGTAGAAAGTGGAAACAGCACTACATTAGCTTACGCAGCTTGGGATAGCAAAACGGAAGCTTTTGATTTGGATCAGCAGAAAGCAGTCTATCGTACAGGACTGGAAGGCGAACTTCTGTCGTATGTATCTTATAAATGGGATCAATCTGCCGGACAGTGGGATGTGAACCAACATCTTATGTTTGAAATTTACTTAGCCGATAACGTAGGTGGTGTGAAGTAAAACCATTAATTTTGCAACCCCAACAATAAGAAACGAAAATGAAAACAGCCATCAAGCTTATATTGATCTATATAGGAATGCAGATACTGGGCGTTTTTATCGCTATGATCTTTAGTTTTGCTTATCTCCTGGCTACAGGAGGCAGCTTGGAAGATGCGAAAACGTTGGCTTTAGTTCCCGGCATGCTCCTGTCTATGGTGTTGATGGGTGTATATATGTGGAAAGCCGGATATATCAGCAAAGAAAAGGTCACCTGGTCAGACGTCTCTTTCGGTTACATGCTGCTGACAGGCGTGATCACCATTCCTGCTATCTGGGTGATCGATGCGTTGGTAACTCCGTTGCATCTGCCCGACCTGATTGAGAGTTCGATGGAAACACTGCTTTCCAGTTGGGCGGGCATACTGTGTATCACCTTGGTAGGCCCGGTTCTGGAAGAACTGATATTCCGCGGGGCTATCACCAAAAGTTTGCTGGCTAATTACAAACCGTCAACGGCTATCATCGTTTCGGGACTTATCTTTGGAGTATTCCACCTCAATCCGGCACAGATACTTCCGGCAGCCCTGATCGGAATCCTGTTGGCATGGATGTATTACAAAACAGCCAGTCTGATTCCCTGTATCGTGGTACATATCATCAATAACTCGCTTTCGGTATTCCTTGGCCTGCGCTATCCGGAGGTAGAAACCATAAACGAGCTGGTAGGTGGCGACCGGAACTATTGGATCCTCACTGGTGTGGCGGTGGTGATTGCCGTTGCATCGCTCTATCTGATGAAACGTACCCATGTGAAATATCCCTGGAAGGGTGAGGAAGTTACAGAAGTAATAACAACTAATGAATAAGTACGATGAAAAGACGATTGAATATCTTGTGTCTATTGGTGGGGTTAATCCTGGCCTACTCTGTTGTCGAATCGGTTTATATGATGAGTATCGGTTTCCGGGGAGGCATGGAAATGAGCAAACAGGGGCCCAGACAAGCTTTGAAAACAATGGGTATCAAAGATATTTATTTGTTACCTGAGCCCACCGCTCTCTTTAAAGATTCTGTTTACAATGAGGTGACCGGTACATACGTACCTGCGATGTTCCAGCATATAGGAGTGATAGTGCCTACGAAGACAAGTATTTGGTCTGTGTTTCTTGTAGCACTTTTATCTTCACTCGGAATTGTTGCCATGACGATTTCCTTGATGATATTCATACAGTTGATCATCTCTATAAATAAGTCGGTTATCTTCACCTGGAAGAATGTGCACAGGATCCGTTTGTTGGGAACCTCATTGCTCATCACTTATCTTCTCACATTGATTCCTACTCTGATTACATGGATTGAACTTTCCGGGGTGTTCAGCATTTCGGGTTATACCATTTATCAGTTAGGGTTGTCTTCCTTTCTCACATTGGTTCTTGGGGTAGTAACTTTTATTATCGGCGAAGTATTTGCCATCGGTTTGCGTCTCAAAGAGGAGCAGGAACTGACTATTTAGGAGAACAGAATTATGATGCGGAAAATAAAAATAGTAGGTGTATTGACCATTCTGGTAATTGTGGTAGATCTGGCGTTTTCGTTAGGAGACTTTGCGCAGGGATTCCAGGAAGGAGCCCGGGATTCGTTGAGGGGTAATAAAGATAAATGGGGAATGCCTTGTTTGCTGGAGGTAGAACAGGTTTCGACTTCGGCCGATTCGTTGTTCAATACGAAGCTTGAGAAGAATGTACCCTACAGATCTCTTAAGATCCAGGCATTTGCTGAAATGCCCGTGTGGGTGTATTTTATTTCTCCGTTGATCCTCATTGCCGGCATAGCCTATCTGATAGGGTTTGTTTGTCTTATCAGGTTGCTGATCGCTATTTCGCGGAAGAATGTATTTGTACAAAAGAATATACACTATCTGCGTTTCTTTGCCTATTCGCAGGCGGCTTTGTATATTTTATACTGGGTAGATACTTGGGCAATGGGACATTATGCCGCTCAACAACTCAAGAGCCCGGCCTTTGACGTGCTCGGGGGTATTGATCCGGGTATAGACTGGAAGCTGGTGATGATCGTTATCCTCTTTGCCGAGATATTCGCGGTGGGGGTGAAGATTAAAGAAGAACAGGATTTGACGGTATAACTGGCCGGAATAAAAAGACGACTTATGATTATAGTAAATTTAGATATCATGATGGCCCGGAGAAAGATTTCTCTGAGCGAACTGGCGGAGAAGGTAGACATCACTCCGGCCAATCTCTCTATTTTAAAAACGGGGAAAGCGAAAGCTATCCGGTTCTCTACATTGGAAGCGATCTGCAAAGAGCTGGACTGCCAGCCGGGGGATATTCTGGAGTTCAAAGAGGGCGAGGAATAGCTCATACGCATACGACTTATAAAAACAGAAATCCGCTGCATCTCTCAAAGAGAAGATGCAGCGGATTTCTGTTTTTACAGGCAATGGATCTACTGGCCTGCTTTAGCTTTGAATGCTAATGCATACATCCGCATCTGCTTCACCATGGATAGCAGGCCGTTGCTGCGGGTAGGCGACAAGTGATCCTTCAACCCGATCTTTTCAATGAAGTAGAGCTCGGCATTCAATATTTCATCAGGGGTGTGGCCCGAAAGTACGTTTACCAGCAGGGCAATGATACCTTTCACGATCACTGCATCGCTTTCGGCTTTGAATATCACCATGCCGTCTACCAGATCGGCTTGCAGCCAAACCCGGCTCTGGCAACCTTCAATCAGGTTCTGTTCTGTTTTGTATTGTGCTTCGAGAGGGGCTTGTTCGCTGCCCAGGTCGATAAGCAACTGGTAGCGGTCCATCCAGTCGTCAAAGTCGCTGAATTCGGCAATGACTTCGTTTTGGAGTTCGTTGATTGATTGCATGTTATTTTTCGTTATAGATTACTGCCAGTACCGTTTGCCCTACAGCTTTGAGGGTGTTGCGGTCGATGTTGGCCATGTTGTCGTTTACGGTATGCCAAGTGGAATCGAAGTCGCCTTCTTCGCGATAGGAAATGATATCGATGGTCTTTATCTTGGCTATCTCGTTGATAAACAGGTGGTCGTCGGTGACATCACCGGTCTTTTCGTTGACGAAGTAGCGTCCGTATCCCAGATTTTCGGCCTTTTTCCATACTTTCTTATTGATATCTTTGGCATATTTTTCCGAATACCCTTCTTTGAGGAACGTAGCCTCTTTGCCTCCTACCATATCGAGCAAGATGCCGAAACGGGCGTTGTATCCTTGTACGTGCGGGTTGCGCGCCCAGTATTGTGCACCCAGAGCCCAGGAATTCCGATCATACTTTCCGTTGTAAAACTGGGGTGTTCCGTAATCTTCGGCATCGAGGAAGATGATGTCGATGCCCAGTTCCGGTTGCTTCTGTTGCAGCAGCCGGGCGATTTCGAGCAATACCCCCACACCGCTTGCTCCGTCGTTGGCTCCCAGGACGGGGGTGTGATGGTTCTTCGGATCGGCATCATTATCTGCCCATGGGCGGGTGTCCCAGTGTGCAAAGAGGGCGATGCGTTTCTTGGTTTCCGGCTTGTACGCACCGATGATGTTGCGGGCTTTCAACAGGGTGCCGTCGTAGGCTATCAGGTCGGCATATTGGTTGGTCACTTTGGCTCCGAACGATTCCAGCTTGGCAGCCAGATAATTGCCGCATGCCACATGTTGTTGAGTGTTCGGTACGCGCGGGCCGAAGTCTACTTGCGCCTGTACATAATGGTAGGCGCTATCGGCGTCGAACTCAGGTGCTTGCACCAATACTTCCTGATCTTCGTCTTCGGCCGATTTGTTTTTGTTGCCACACGAAAGGCAGGAACTGAGTAGCAGACTTGCCAGCACCATCATATAATATTTGCTGTTCATTTTTCTTTTTGTTTGATTTGCAGCCCAAAGGTAGTGATTTACAAAGATATCCGTTTCAGGCAGAATGATTTATTAACAAATGAAATTCAGATTGGTTGCTTTTTTATCGACATTGAGTTCTACTTCGGCGCCGTTGATAAGCGGAAGATTATTGGTGACGTGTCCTACAGGGAAGTTGAAGCAGACCGGGTAATCGTACTCCTTCACCAGGTCGGCCAATGCGTGGTATACATCCTTGCCCAGCGATTTGTCTTCCTCGTATTCGGTAAACTGCCCGATGATAAGTCCCGAAAGGCGCTCGAGTACCCCGCCCAGCTTCAGGTTGTACATCATGCGTTCGATGCAGTGTGGGCGTTCGCTTACATCCTCGACGAAGAGAATCGTTCCTTCGGCGGGGATGTCGAAGGGGGTGCCACGCAGACCGTAGAATACCGACATGTTGCCTCCGCGCAGTATACCGCGGGCTGTTCCCTGGCGGTTTAACTTGTGTTTATCGCAACGGTACCCGGGAAGTTGCCCGAACAAGATGCTTTTCAGGTGAAGCGTGCAAGGGTCATCGGCGGGTTCCATGGTGAGGTGGCGTGCCATGGGGGCGTGCAGTGAAGCGATGCCGTGGTGCTGGATGAGGTTGTGCAACACGGTGATGTCGCTGAATCCGATCAGCCACTTGGGGTCTTTGCTGAACTGCGTGAAGTCGAGCCCGGCAGCCAGATGCACGGCGCCATATCCTCCGCGACTGCAAAGAATGGCTTTGACATCTTTACTGTCCAGTGCTGTTTGCAGGTCGGCCAGGCATTGCTTGGTGGTACCGGCAAATTTTCCGTGGGAGTTTCCGGCATTCTTCCCGATAACAACTTTCAGTCCCCAGGACTCTAAGCGTTTAGCGGCGCCTTTGATCAACATCTTGTCGATCTTGCTTGAGGGCGATACGATAGCTACTTTGTCGCCTTCCTGCAGGTATGGCGGAAATATCAGATGTTCCATAATCCTTGATTCTTTGGTGCAAATGTACACTAAAAAACGATTGACGGCTCAACTTTGTGGATTATTCGGTGGAAATTTGTTTGCGAAAGTTGTGTATGCCAGCACGAAACGGTATAGGGAACTAACAAAATGTTAGTTTCTTCCTTTAAAATTATAGGTGTTCGTCTTGTGCGTTTCAATCCTTTTTCGGATATTTGCTAAAAAGCTGACGATATGGAACCGATTCGAGATTTTAATCAACTTACCGCCTATCTGCAAACCCTGAACCAGCGAAAACGAATTGCTGTGGTTTGCGCCAACGACCCCAATACAGAGTATGCCATCGAGCGTTCTATTAAGGAAGGACTGGCAGAGTTTCTGATGATAGGAAACTCGGCCATTCTGGAAAAATACCCTTCGCTGAAACAGTATCCGGAATATGTGCAGACCGTTCATATCGAAAACCCCGACGAGGCAGCGCGCGAAGCCGTGCGCATTGTACGTGAGGGAGGGGCGGATATCCTGATGAAGGGTATCATCAATACGGACAATCTGCTGCACGCCATTCTCGACAAAGAGAAGGGGCTGCTTCCAAGAGGAAAGATACTGACACACCTGTCGCTGATGCAGATCCCGACATATGGTAAGTTATTGTTTTTCTCCGATGCGGCAGTAATACCTCGTCCTACCTTGCAACAACGTATCGAGATGATATGGTACGCCATTCATGTATGCCGGCGGTTCGGTATCGAACAACCGCGTATCTCGTTGATACATTGCACGGAGAAGGTCAGTGCCAAGTTTCCCCATTCGCTGGATTATGTGAACATTGTCGAACTGGCCGAAGCCGGGGAATTCGGCAACGTCATTATCGACGGTCCGCTCGACGTACGTACTTCCTGCGAACGTGCCAGTAGCGACATCAAAGGAATCGCATCGCGCATCGACGGGCAGGCGGATGTGTTGATCTTTCCGAACATCGAATCGGCGAATACGTTTTATAAATCGGTATCCTTGTTTGCTCATGCCGATATGGCGGGTTTGTTGCAGGGGCCTGTTTGCCCGGTGGTGTTGCCTTCGCGCAGCGATTCGGGTTTGTCCAAATATTACAGCATCGCTATGGCATGCGTCACTTGTTAACTTCTTGATTCTATGAGAATATTAGTCATCAACCCAGGTTCTACATCGACCAAAATAGCTGTTTACGAAAACGAACAGCCCTTACTTGTCCGCAGTCTCCGTCACTCCCGCGAAGAGTTATCTGTTTACCCGAAGCTGACAGATCAGCTAACTTTCCGCAAGTCGCTGGTGCTCGAAGAGCTTGAGATGGAAAACATACCCTTCTGTTTCGATGCCATTATCGGGCGGGGCGGACTGATAAAACCTATTCCCGGCGGGGTGTACGAGGTGAACGAAGCGATGAAGCACGATGCCATCCATTCGCCCCGCACACATGCCAGTAACCTGGGATGTCTTATTGCCGACGAACTGGCTTCCTCGCTTCCCGGTTGCCGTGCCTTTATTGCCGATCCGGTAGTGGTGGACGAGCTGGACGATATAGCCCGTATCACCGGGTCGCCCTTGCTGCCTCGTGTGGCTATCTGGCATGCGCTGAACCACCGTGCCATCGCCCGCCGCTTTGCCCGTGAGCAGGGAAAGGCGTACGAAGAGGTGAACGTGATTGTTTGCCACCTGGGTGGGGGTATTACCGTGGGAGTGCATAAGCAGGGACGGGTGATCGACGTGAACAATGGCCTCGACGGCGAAGGACCTCTCTCGCCCGAGCGTGCCGGGACGCTTCCCGCAGCGCAGTTGGTCGACCTCTGTTTCAGTGGCCGCTATACGCCCAATGAATTGAAGCTGCTCATCACCGGTCGCGGCGGACTGACGGCTCACCTCGGCACTACGGATGTGCAAGCCATTATAGCATCTATCGAAGAGGGCGACAAACACTCCCGGCTGATACTTGATGCCATGATCTATCAGGTAGCTAAAGCAGTAGGGGCCGCTTCCGTTGTTCTCTACGGAAAGGTGGATGCCATCCTGCTGACCGGCGGTATTGCTTACAACGACTATGTTACTTCCCGTATAGAAGAGCGCGTCTCTTTCCTGGCACCTGTACGTATCTATCCGGGCGAAGACGAGATGGAAGCGTTGGCTGCCAATGCCCTGAGTGCATTGAGGGGCGAAGTAGAGGTCCGGGAATACAAGTAAGGATATGTTCGTACAGGTTGGGCAATCTCATGCTCAGGCATCCAATTCCCGGTATCCTCACTTGTTACCTCTGCTTTCCCAGTATCATTCTCTTCATTACTCGTAACCTTTCCTTTTGCCACAAGCTTAGAAAGTACTGTCTACACCCGGGTGTACAACCTCTGTAGACCCGGGTGTACAACCCTTCTACACCCGGGTGTAGGTAAGCATTCGGCCTAGTGCATACTTCCCCAGCCCGCTTCTGCAGTTTTTGCAGTTGCGGGCTTTCCTAAAAGGTTGTTCAATGATTTACTTTTTCCAGTTAAATGGGAGTAATTTGGAGTAATCGTTCTTGTCTTTCA
>JAVBVA010000034.1:0-114211 GCA_031554665.1 Bacteroides sp.
GGAGCTATAATCGGTGAAAAGGAGAAAGTCAACCTATATCAGGAATAAGCTTGTTAAAGGAACGTATTCCTAAATGTAGACAACCTGGTACAGGATTTAAGTAAAAATCAGTCAACCAATTTCAGGACGGGTCAAGGTGAACCCGATGAAGGCCGGGTGAAGACCCCTCCTTCACCCGGAAACCCGCATGAACAAAGGACTAAGAATGATTGACGACGGTGAAGGGGCCAAAAAGATTTCTATGTACAGGGAGGAATGGTAATAAACCGTTCGAGGTACTCCGATGGGAGCATACCAAACTCCTTCTTGAAACAAGAACTGAAATACTTCGGATCGTTGAACCCGACGGCATACGCCAACTCGGACACGCGAACGGCCGAACCTTTCTCTTCCATGATTTGGCAAGCGGCCTTCAGACGGATGTTGCGGATAAAAGCGGAAGTATTGAGACCGGTGAGCGATTTCAGCTTCTTATATAAGGTAGACTTGCTCGTCCCCATTTCATCGATGAATTGCGGTTGGTCGAACTCACCATCTTCGAGGTGACGATTCACACAGTCGATGGCCCGTTGCAGGAATTCCTCATCAATGCTGGTATAGTTCAGGTCTTTCACCTCGAACACCAACTGATTCTTGAAATCGCGCGCCATACGTTCCTTGTACTTCAACAGGTTCTTGATACGGGCATGAAGCACGGTGAGGTTGAACGGCTTGCTCAGGAAAGCATCGGCACCGACTTCGTAGGCCTCGGCACGGTCTTCTTCCTTATTCTTCGCCGTAAGCAGTATGACCGGTATATGACTGATTTCCAATTTGCTCTTGACGTACTTGCAGAACTCAATACCATCCATCTCCGGCATCATGATATCGGAAACTATCAAGTCGATATCCTCGTTCTCGACTACCACCACCCCTTCCTTACCATCGGCAGCAGTGAATACATTGTATTCACGTCCCAAAAGTTTCACCATGAGCTGCAGCAGTTCCTCATTATCTTCCAGAATAAGAATCGAGTGTATCTTTGCCTTTTCCTCCCCGTTCACCAACTCATCGGGCTGTTCGTCGAGCATAATGGTTTTCTGTGCCGGAAGAATGGCTTCCTCATCGATCTCTTCTGCCTTGAAATACGAACGTTCGATAGGGAGTGTGATGAAGAAGGTAGCCCCTTGATCGACCTCACTCTCCACGCGTATGGTTCCGCCATGCAGTTCGACCAGATCCTTGACAAGCGAAAGTCCTATACCCGTTCCGATAGTGTTAAACTTACGGTAATCGCCCTCATAGAAGCGTTTGAACAGTGTCTTTTGCTTTTCCTTGGAGATGCCTTTACCATTGTCGCGTATGGCGAGCGAAACAAAATCAGGATTCTCGGCACGTGTCAAGGTGATTTGTACGAATCCACCCTCCTTATTGTATTTAGCAGCATTGGACAGCAGGTTGTACAGAATCTTATCCACCTTATCGGTATCGAAATAGCCCGTTATCGACTCCGGGTCGCACAACACGGAGAAGTGCAGTTTTTGCTTTTTGATTAATGGCAGGAAGCATTCGGCCTCATTCTTCACAAAAGCAGAGATATCGCCCGGTGATACACGCAGTTTGAGATTACCGGTTTCGGCCTTGCGGAACTCGAGTATCTGTTGCAAGAGACGCATCAGGCGGAAAATGCTGCTGCTCATCACCGAATAAAGGTCGGAGTGCTGGGGAGCCCGGAGCTTGATCTCGTCGGCAGTAGCCGAGATAATAGTAAGAGGCGTGAGCAATTCGTGCGTGATGTTGGTGAAGAACTGCAACTTCGTATGGTTCAGTTCTTCGGCTTTGGCTTTCTCCATTTCGCGCAAACGGAGTTCGTTGCGCAGCACCATACGGTTGCGGGTCACCCGGAAACTGTAGTAGACAATAACCGCCACAAACAAGGCATACAGTGTATAAGCCCACCAGGTAGCCCAGAAGGGTGGCAAGATAGTGACTTTCAACCGGCGCACCTGTTCATTCCATATTCCATTCTCATTGGTTGCTTTTAGCAGAAAGGTATATGTTCCGCTCTCCAAATTATTGTAATAAGCAAAGTGACGGGTAGCATCGGTGTATTGCCACTCTTTATCGAATCCCTCGAGCATGTAGGCATACTTGTTCAATTCCGGATTTCGGTATGTGAGCGATGCAAATTCAATGCTAAAGTTATTATATTTATAAGGTAGGGTGACGTGGTCGGTAAACGAAGGCATCTTGACAGATATCTTCTTACGGACATCTTCCTCCATTGAACTGAACGAACGGTTGAAAATACGGATATCGGTGACATAGAAAGGTGGTTCCTGCATATCGTCCTTCAAATCGGCCGGGTAGAAGCTGTTATAGCCCTTGTATCCGCCGAAGAAGAATTCACCGTCTTTCTGAAAAGAGGAACGGGGAATGAAGAAGTTATCCTGCAAGCCATCAATAGAGGTATATACACGGGTAGTTGCTTCTTTATGATCCTCCTTTACGGTAAGCTTCACCAATCCGGCATTGGTTCCCAACCAGAGATTGCCGGCGCCATCTTCCTGAATGCTTCCGACCATATCGCCCGGAATGCTATACTGTTTGTGCTTTTCGCAGAAAGTATCTTTCTCCCGGTTGTAGAGGTAAAGCCCTCCTCCTTCGGTTCCTGCCCACAAGTTCCCGGTACTGTCAAAATAAAGGCAAAAAGCTGCATTGACCATCAGTTTTCCATTCTTCAGGCCATAATTCTTATAGACCAATGTGCCGGGTTTCCGGATATCACCCGATATACTGATAATACCCTGATTGACCGTCGCCAACCAGATCACTCCATTGGCATCTTCGACAATATCCCGTACAAAGCAGCGATCCATCACGAATTGATCCTGTTCCGACTCTTGCAACTCAACTCCCGTTCCATCGGGATACATAACGCCCACCCCTCTACGCGTACCGACCCAACAATTGCCGGCTTTATCTTCATAAAGGGCCAACACGCAATGATCTTTGATAAAAGAGGTATTACCAGGCGATAGACAACGTACTTTTTCTCCTTTCTTATAGACATAGATTCCACCATCATAAGAAGCAAACCAAAGCTCGCCGGTGTTGCGCCGCTGAATAATATCGTAAATAGTGGGCATTCCTTGTATTCCCGCGAATTCGGGTATCTGGGAGAAGTATTGGAATGCGTCGGTCTTCCGGTTGTGACGACCGATACCATACGTCCCTACCCCTACCCACATGTTTTGTTCATTGTCCACAAACAGGGAACGAACGGCCGATGTAGGCAATTCATTCTTCTCGGCATTGAACTGATGAAGCTGGAACTTAGGCGAACGGGTATCGGTGATAAGCACCCCACCACCAATAGCCCCAATCCACATACTACCGTTGCGGTCGCGTAAAATGGAGTTTACCTCATTGCATGGAATGTAGTAGGACGACTGGCGAGGCTGGTAATTGATAAATCGCCCCGGCTTATCGTACGTCATGATACTCAGTCCGCTACGGGTACCCACCCATAACGAGCCAGTATTCATATCTTCGGAAATATCATATACGATATCGTCGGAAAGAGAATAAGCATGAGCCGGACTGTGCCGGAAATTCTCATAAGAAACCGCATTCATATCTTTCGGATTATGAAGCAGGAACAACCCCCTATCCCAAGAACCTACCCAGATATTTTTATGTGAGTCCTCATAAATGACATGCGCCGAACGACGGTCATTGATATCCGGATATGCATAGAATTTATCTTCGCGCGGAGAGTAACGGTACAATCCGTCACTCCAGCTACCAATCCAGATATCGCCATCCGAATCTTCCATCAAGGATTTGGTGGTGCAATTGGGCATTACGCCATCCGTATTCTGCCTGTTGTACAACTGAAACGTATCGCGTACGGCATCATAACGATACACACCCACTTCGGTACCTACCCATACAGCATTCTCCTTTGTCACCAGCAAGCACGATACTACATTGCTGGCGGCTCCGGGCAACGTACATTTACGTATTTCGCCTGTCTCTTTATCCAGCACACTCACTCCTTCCTGAGTACCGAACCACAGTCGATGGTTATAGTCATCGGCTACACAAAGGATATCATTATTGATAAGCAGAAAAGGAGTATACAGATTGGATTTGTAGACACTGACCTTATATCCGTCGTACTGGCAAAGCCCATAGCGCGTAGCAAACCACATAAAGCCGTCTTTATCCTGATACACTTTTTGTACTTCGTTGGTAGGAAGACCGTTCAGTGTGGAGAGCTGATTGAACTTTAAGTGCGAAATGATAGAGTTATCATCAGCAGCTTGTACTGGTGCGATTAACAGCAACAACCAAACAAGCAGGATGAGTTTAACAGGTAGGTGTTTACAACGATTCATAGTAATTGAGATATTTTCAAGCAAATATAAAAAAAAGGGACGAGTATATTCGCCCCTCCCTCATGCTATTGTGTTAAAAGACTCTGCATCGACCTTTTTGAATCTAAATTCTCCTCACCCGGTCTTATAATATAATCTTAGGATCTTTCGGGCGCTTGAAATACTTAGAAAGCAATTCGGCAAACGGAGTTTTGAATACGCGGACTTGCTGAGGACACTCTTTAACACAGGCGCAACACTTAATGCACCGGTCAGGATCTGTATGCAGTTCATCGCCCCGCACGATCGCTTTGGCCGGACAATGAAGTGCACAATATCCACAATGCGTACACCGGTTCTCATCATTCAGCCAAGGAGTACGGGGAAGTGGAGCCGGATTCTTCCGAAGAAGAATCACCTTACGCACAAAGGCAAGCATGGAGAACAATGGCTGACGGGGACGGGGGATATTGCGTACATCGACCGGAAAAAGCGTCTGAGCGTCCGAAGCCTTTTCGACTTTCGCCCGCACCTTTCTTCCGAAATCACAGGCAAACTCCAAATCATCGGCAGTCGGCCTATTGATTGCAATAGGGTTTTCGGCAGTACTATAAGAGTGTTCACCAATGAAAGTAGCTCCGGCTATCACCTTAAAACCGTGAAGTATGGCATATTCGTCCAGCTCACTTAAAGCACTTTCGTAGGCACGGTTACCATATACAACGACCAATACGGCAGGAGTATCCGCACCCTTGATACCAGCCAGACGCTCCATAGCCAACGGTGCTACACGCCCGCCATATACCGGAACAACAATGACAGCCAATGAAGAAGGAGAAACAACCACATTGTCGGACGAATCCAACGTAAGGTCCGTAGTCAGGATATTCGCCAAACCTGTTCCGCGAACAATTGCCTTTCCCACTTGTTGTGAAGTATGGGTAGGCGAAAAATAAATAAGATGTGCTGTGTCCAAAAACATATTTAAACCTTTAATTAAGCCACAAAGGTAAAAGGAAAAAGCAAAAAATAGTATGTTTTGGCATAAAACTAAATTTATTTATTATCTTTGCAGCGTTGAAACACACTCCCTGTTCCTCTCCAAAAGGAATTAATCGAGTATTCAATTCAACAGTTAAATCCCTTATTATCATTTTATTCAAAAAAAAGAGTGTATGCGGACATAGACTGTGACTTCCCAAGTCGTAGCTATCGTCGTGTTTCCTATGAATATATTTAGAATTATTTATTAACTTACATTATACTATATGTATAACATTATTCAATTGAACGACAAAAGTTTGTCCGAACTACAAACTATCGCCCAGGAAATGGGCATCAAGAAAACTGACTCACTAAAAAAAGAAGAACTTGTTTACCGTATCTTAGATGAACAGGCCATTGCCGGAGCTACCAAGAAAGTAGCAGCCGACAGACTGAAAGAAGAGCGCATGGATGATAAGAAAAAACGTTCGCGCGTACAAGTCAATAAAAAGGAAGGCAAGATATTCTCTGCTTCGCAAAATGGCGAATTAACAAAAACGGAGGCCAATCAGCCTAAAGCGCAACCAAGCGCCCAACCGGCTAAGCCCGCGCAACCAGCCAAACTGCAACCGGCAGCCAAGCCACAACCGCAGACTGTAGCCGCAGAGCCGGTTCAGGAAAAAGCGCCCAAACAAGCCGAAGAAAAAGAAACCGCCCCCAAGAAGAAAGTTGGACGCCCACGCAAAGAGGAAAAGAAGCCGGTTGAAAAGGATTCTGCAACTCCGGTAGAAAAAACAACTCTAACAGAGAAAGCAACCCCGGTAGAAAAAGCAGTTGCCGAAAAAGCCGTTACAGAGAAAGCCGCCCCGGCAGACAAAAAGCAACCGGCCGACAGCAAAATTGCCAAACCTGTCGTTAAAAGCAAGCAGGTAGTGGTAGACGAAACCAGCACCCTCTTATCCGAAGGAGGAGATGATGATTTTATTCCTATCGAAGACTTACCTTCTGAAAAAGTAGAGTTACCCACCGAATTACTGGGACGTTTTGAAGCTCCTAAAACGGAAGCTTCAAAGAGTGAAACTCCCAAAACAGAAGCCCTGCAAGCAGTCGATCCCCAACAACGATCAGTAAATCCCAACAATCCCAAAAGCCACCTGCAAGGACGTCCGCAACCCGTACAAAAGCATCCTGTACAAGAGCCGTCTATGCCGGAACGCAAAACAGTAGAGCGCGAAAAGCCATACGAATTTGACGATATCCTTACCGGACTGGGAGTACTCGAAATCATGCAGGACGGTTACGGATTCCTCCGCTCATCCGACTACAACTATCTGGCATCGCCAGACGATATCTACGTTTCCCAATCGCAGATCAAACTGTTCGGGCTAAAGACAGGTGACGTGGTCGAAGGCGTGATCCGTCCTCCCAAGGAAGGCGAAAAATACTTCCCGCTGGTCAAAGTATCCAGAATCAACGGACGCGATGCAGCTTTCGTGCGCGACCGTGTTCCTTTCGAACACCTGACCCCGCTGTTCCCGGACGAAAAGTTCAAACTTTGCAAAGGCGATTACTCCGATTCAATGTCGGCCCGCGTAGTCGATCTGTTCTCTCCCATCGGTAAGGGACAACGCGCCTTGATTGTTGCCCAACCCAAGACAGGTAAAACCATTCTGATGAAGGACATAGCCAATGCCATCGCCGCCAATCATCCGGAAGTATACATGATCATGTTGCTGATTGACGAACGTCCTGAAGAGGTAACCGATATGGCACGCAGCGTAAATGCAGAAGTGATCGCTTCTACATTCGACGAACCTGCCGAACGTCACGTAAAAATAGCCGGCATCGTACTTGAGAAAGCCAAAAGACTGGTAGAATGCGGACACGACGTGGTTATTTTCCTCGACTCAATCACTCGCCTGGCCCGCGCTTACAACACTGTTTCGCCAGCCTCCGGAAAGGTTTTATCGGGTGGTGTGGACGCCAATGCCCTGCACAAACCGAAACGCTTCTTTGGCGCTGCCCGTAATATAGAGAATGGAGGATCACTCACCATTATTGCCACAGCGTTAATCGACACCGGCTCCAAAATGGATGAAGTTATTTTTGAAGAATTCAAAGGCACAGGTAATATGGAATTGCAACTCGACCGCAATCTGGCTAATAAGCGTATCTTCCCTGCTGTCAACATTGTTGCTTCGAGCACACGCCGTGACGACCTGCTGCATGATAAGCAAACATTAGACCGTATGTGGATACTTCGCAAATATCTCTCGGATATGAACCCGATCGAAGCAATGGACTTTGCCAAAGACCGATTAGAGAAAACTCGTGATAACGATGAATTTCTGATGAGCATGAATAGTTAACAATAACTTACAACATTGTCAGGAAACTATTGTGAGGACAAAATGGCATAACTGACCAAAAATAAATGACAAAAAGAGTGGGAGTTCTATACGAACTTCCACTTTTTTTATTACTTTTGCGCAGGCCTGATTAAAATAAAGAACAACATAGTGAAAACTTATATCTCTATATTGATAACATTTATCGGTTTGCTGCCGTCCTTGCCGGGATATGCGGAGGATAGAACTGATTATTACTTGTCGAAATTTGAATTTCTTCTCAACCACAACTTACTGTTTGAAGAAGGAGTTAATAATGATAGTATTATTCTCTGGGAAAAGCGACTCGAACCTGTTTTAAAAGAGCGGAATGACTATGTAATGCTTTTCCGCATACGACAGTTGGCGTCATACGCATACGCCATGCGGGGTGATGTAAATATGGCAGTCGATCATTCCCGGCAAATGTACGAAGAAGCTAAAGCCATGAACTTCGAGATCGGCATTGCATTAGCCTATAGCGCCATCGGCGATGCGTACCTGAACTCAAACATGCCTGAGGAAGCCATCGAATCTTATGAACAAGCTTATCAGCTTATCCGGAAAATCCCTTCTACGGAAACTATTCAGGCATACATGATGCCCCAATACATCGGTTTGCTTATTCAAACAGGACGAACAAGCGAAGCTGCCGACCTTCTTCAACAGTTGGACAAATTAACAGAAGAAGTACCGTGCAAGTTACTTGGTTTTATGCTACCACTGACGCATGCTGCTTTTGAAATAAAAACAAATAATCTGGACAAAGCAAATTCTTATCTGGAGCAAGCAAAAGAAATAGTCGATAAAACTGGCTATGAGCATTACGAACACCTCCTTATGCAAACATGGGCTGCTTATTACGAGAAAAAAGGAGAATACAAACAAGCATTAGAACTCTACAATAATCTGGAACATCATACGAAAGAGCATGCAATTGCTCCCTCTCTCCAGTTTGCCCTGGCACGCGCTTATCTGTTGGAGAAAACAGGCAACACAGATGAAGCTTGTCTTATTTACCAGAAAGTATACGCACAACAAGATAGTATCTGTGCCAAAAGTTATGCCCGCCAAATCAACGAAATGCGGGTGAGGTATTACGTCGATCAGATTGAAATCGAAAACCAAACGGAACGCAACCGCCTCCTGCTGGGGAGTATCATTGGGTTTTTATTCCTGTTGGGACTTGTTATTTTTATAGCTTTCCGTATCCGCAAGCAAAACACGGAGTTGGTAGAATCGAAGAAACGCCTGGAGACAGCCAAAACCAGTGCCGAAAATGCCATCCGCACCAAAAGTATGTTCCTGTCCAATATGAGCCACGAAATCCGAACACCACTCAATGCTTTATCAGGTTTCTCCAGTATTCTCACCGAAGAACATATCGACAACGAAATGCGTCGCCAATGCAACGATATCATTCAACAGAACTCCGAACTTCTGCTCAAACTTATCAATGACGTGATCGACTTATCCAATCTGGAGTTGGGCAAGCTTGAGTTTACGTTCGAGAACTGCGATGCTATTTCCGTTTGCCGGAATGTGATTGACACGGTAGAACGAGTGAAACAGACAAGTACGGCGGTGGTGTTCAAAACCGAACTATCTACCCTGAAACTCTATTCGGACAGTTCACGCTTGCAACAAGTGCTGATCAACCTGCTGATCAATGCAACCAAGTTCACCCCACAAGGCTGCATCACTCTGGAAGTAAGCCAGGAGTCGGATACATCCGCCTTGTTTTCCGTCACCGATACCGGATTTGGTATTCCGCTTGAAAAGCAGGGACAAATATTCAACCGTTTCGAAAAACTGAATGAAGGAGCGCAAGGCACCGGATTGGGCCTTTCCATCTGCCAGTTGATCATCGAACGACTGGGCGGAAAGATATGGATCGATCCGAGTTATACCGGAGGAGCCCGGTTCTTATTCACCCACCCTATAGGCAATGGGCCGGAAGAAACAAAGGAGGAGAAAGCATGAAAAGATTAATTCTATCATACCTGTTCTTGGCTATCGGACTGATGGCTTTTTCATCGGAATTATCGCCCCAGCAAGTAAAAGACAGTTTGCTACAGATGCTCAACACGCAGCCGCACGACAGTACCCGGCTGATGACTTTGCATGCATTGGCGCGTCTGGATCAGACTTCGCCTTCTTTCATCGAATACGAGGACCAACTGCTCAAAGAAGCCGTCAAACAGAAGAATATTAAATATCAGTGCATCGCCATGCACAACCACATCATCTATTACTTCAACCATAACAACAAAGAGGAAGTGCAGGAATGGATGCATCGCTTAAGCGAAATAGCTCCCAAAAACGGGTACTATGATCTATACTTCGATGCCAAACGTTGGATGATCGAACTCCACTTCTTGCGGGAAGAAGTTGAACTGGGAATTCATGAAGCCAAGAAGATGGAAGCCGAAGCTATACAGCAGAAAAACATTCATGGACAAATGGTAGCCAACCTCTGTTTGCTAAGCGGCTATCTGGGCACTCTCCAATTTGAACGGGGTATAGAGGCTGCCGATAAGGCGTACGCTCTATTATCACCCCAAGACGATGCCTTGACCAAGATCAATGTACTGACCAGAACAGTCGCCACATACTCTTTCGTCAAGAATGACGAAAAAATGATTATAGCGCTCAACGAATTGGAGCAAGCTTTTAATGAGATCAATCCGGCCCTGCAAAGTGCATACATCAATGTAAAATTGTCTATTGAAGCCAATTATGTGATTTATTATCTGCACAAGAACCAACTGGGGCAGGCACGCAAGCACTTGGAGGAAATGGATAAATATTACAATCCGAACTTCTATCTTTCAGTGAAGGTAGAACGGCTGAATGCATACGCCGAATTCTACAAATACAACAAAGAATTCGATAAGGCATTAGCAATCCGCGATTCCATTATCGCACAAGTCAGGGACCTTTATCCCAATGAGGTCACTATGCAGAACATCAAAAAAGCCGATATCCTTATCGATGCCGGACGAATGAGTGAAGCATTGCCCCTATACCAGAAAGGCATTATCCTAAGCGACTCTATCAATCTGGCTGTTTTGCACAAACAGATGGAACAGATACAAGACATCTACAACGTCGACAAACTCTTGTTGGAAAAAGAAGAATTGAAGGCTCGTATCCAGATCACCGCTTTATCGGTCATCGGTATCGTCCTGATTTTATCGATCGGTTTTACCATGAGATCTTACCAGACCCGCAGACGACTAAAACAAGCCGAACGCGAAACCCGCGAAGCTACCCGCATCACGGAAGAGACCAATGAAGTAAAGAGCCGTTTTCTCTCAAATATGAGCTACAACATCCGCATTCCGCTGAACAATGTGGTAGGCTTCTCACAGCTCATCGCTACCGACCCCAACATCGACGAAGAGATGCTGGCCGATTATTCGAAAATCATTCAAAAGAATGCCGGTGAATTGATACAGCTTGTAAACGATGTACTCGACCTTTCGCGCCTGGAAGCCAAAATGATGCGGTTCAACTCTACCGATTACGGTATCATCGACATTTGCAATGATGCTATCGGACAAGTACGCATGAAGGAAAACCGTATCCAGGTCATTTTCATGACCGACCTGCACAATAGTTTCATTCATACAGACATCAGCCGTTTCAACCAGGTTTTATTAAGTCTGTTAATGTATCCGGAACCATGCGAACAGCCCCGCCGCATCGTCTTCAAACTCGAGGAAGCCGATAATATGTTCGTTATCAAGATACACAATACCCCGTTAGCCGACCCGGCATTCTCTACGCAGACAGTAGCTGTACGACATGAAATCAACCGCCTGATCGTAGAACATTTCGGAGGGAAATATGAGGTAAAGACCAAACTGGTGGAAGGACCGACAGTCATTTTCACTATTCCTACGGCAGAAACCTCCAAAATGACTGAATAAAAAGGGATAATTACAAGAGATTTTCGTACTTTTGCGACTTCAAATAAAGAAGATCTTAGTATTGTAATATTGTAATCTGTAATAGAGACATGTTTGATAATTTAAGCGAGAGACTTGATAGGTCCTTTAAAATCCTGAAAGGTGAAGGGAAAATCACCGAAATCAACGTAGCAGAAACTTTGAAAGATGTGCGTAAAGCACTGCTTGACGCCGACGTAAACTATAAAGTAGCCAAGACCTTTACCGATACGGTAAAGGAAAAAGCATTGGGACAGAATGTGCTCACCGCCGTGAAGCCCAGTCAGTTGATGGTAAAGATCGTTCACGATGAGCTGGCCCAGTTGATGGGTGGCGAAACAGAAGACATCAACATCAAAGGCCAACCGGCTGTCATCCTGATGTCCGGCTTGCAAGGATCGGGTAAAACTACCTTCTCCGGTAAGCTGGCCCGGATGCTGAAAACCAAAAGGAACAAGCGTCCGTTACTCGTTGCCTGCGACGTATACCGTCCGGCTGCTATCGAACAGCTTCGTGTACTGGCCGAGCAGATCGAAGTGCCGATATACTCGGAAACCGACAGCAAGAATCCGGTAGAAATCGCCCAAAATGCTATCAAGGAAGCCAAAGCGAAAGGATACGATCTCGTGATCGTCGATACGGCCGGTCGTCTGGCCATCGACGAACAGATGATGAACGAGATTGCCGCCATCAAAGCTGCCATCGAACCTCAGGAAATCTTATTTGTAGTCGACTCCATGACCGGTCAGGATGCCGTGAACACTGCCAAAGAGTTCAATGAACGTTTAGACTTTGACGGCGTGGTGCTGACCAAACTCGACGGTGATACCCGTGGTGGTGCCGCCTTGTCCATCCGTTCGGTAGTCAACAAGCCCATTAAGTTTGTAGGTACAGGCGAGAAGCTCGATGCCATCGACCAGTTCCACCCTTCGCGTATGGCCGACCGTATTCTCGGCATGGGCGACATCGTTTCGCTCGTAGAACGTGCGCAAGAACAATACGACGAAGAAGAAGCCAAACGATTGGAAAAGAAGATCGCCAAGAATCAGTTCGACTTCAACGACTTCCTGAGCCAGATTGCCCAAATCAAGAAGATGGGTAACCTGAAAGAACTCGCATCCATGATACCGGGTGTAGGCAAAGCCATCAAGGACATCGACATCGACGACAATGCCTTCAAGAGTATCGAAGCCATTATCCACTCCATGACTCCCAAAGAACGAACCAACCCCCAGATTCTGAACGGATCGCGCCGGGCGCGTATTGCCAAAGGTAGCGGAACGACTATCCAGGAGGTAAACCGCTTGCTGAAACAGTTCGACGAAACCCGCAAAATGATGCGCATGGTAACCAGCAGCAAGATGGGCAAAATGATGCCGAAAAAATAATAACACACTTATAATACCGGAAAAATATGAATCTGATAGACGGAAAAGCCATCTCCGAACAAGTAAAGCAAGAGATTGCCGCCGAAGTGGCCGAAATTGTAGCCAATGGCGGCAAGCGTCCGCACTTGGCTGCCATTCTGGTAGGACACGATGGCGGTAGCGAAACATATGTAGCCGCCAAAGTAAAAGCCTGCGAAGTATGCGGGTTCAAATCATCACTCATCCGCTACGAAAATGAGGTAACGGAAGAAGAACTGCTGGCCAAGGTGCGCGAACTCAATAATGATCCGGACGTAGATGGGTTTATCGTTCAGCTTCCGCTCCCGAAACATATCTCCGAACAGAAAGTGATCGAAACCATCGACTATCGCAAAGACGTGGACGGTTTTCATCCCATTAATGTGGGACGCATGTCTATCGGTCTGCCATGTTACGTATCGGCTACCCCGAACGGTATCCTCGAACTGCTGAAACGCTATAACATCGAAACCTCGGGCAGAAAATGTGTGGTGCTGGGACGCAGCAACATTGTAGGTAAGCCGATGGCTGCCTTGATGATGCAGAAAGCATACCCGGGCGATGCTACCGTAACCGTATGCCATAGCCGTTCGCGCGATCTGGTGAAAGAATGCCAGGAAGCCGATATCATTATTGCCGCTTTGGGACAACCCAATTTCGTGAAAGCCGACATGGTGAAAGAAGGCGCCGTGATCATCGACGTTGGTACTACCCGCGTACCGGATGCAAGTAAAAAATCGGGATTCAAGCTCACAGGTGATGTACTGTTCGACGAAGTAGCTCCCAAGTGCTCATATATCACACCGGTTCCGGGTGGTGTAGGTCCGATGACCATTGTATCGCTGATGAAGAATACATTGCTTGCCGGCAAGAAAGCCATCTATCCATGAGACTGTGCATCGTCCTGACTATATTATTTCTCTCCTTTTCCTGCACTTCGGTTTCGCAGGAAAGGAGAGATTTTAGTTTGGAAGCAACCGACAGTTGCGAGCAACAAAAGATAACACTTCTCTTTGCCGGCGACCTAATGCAACACATCACTCAAATCAATGCTGCGCGCACTGCCAAAGGCATGTACGACTACTCTTCCTACTTCGCATTGGTCAAAGACGAAATCAGCCGGGCTGATATTGCCATTGCAAACTTAGAAGTAACTATCGGTGGAAAGCCATATGCCGGGTATCCGCAATTCAGTGCTCCCGACGAATATCTATTCGCGATTAAGGAGGCTGGTTTCGATGTGTTACTCACTGCCAATAACCACAGTCTGGACCGAGGCCGGAAAGGACTCGAGCGCACCATTCAGATGCTCGATTCACTGCACATTCCCTATGCAGGCACCTATACAAATAAGGTAGAACGCGATAGCCTCTACCCGCTCCTGTTAGAACAAAACGGATTCCGCATAGCCCTGCTCAATTATACATACGGCACCAACGGTCTCGAAGTAACGCCACCCAATGTGGTGAACTACATTGACAAGGAAATAATGGAGGCAGATATTGCTGCTGCCCGGAAGCTACGTCCTGATGCCATTATTGCCTGTATGCACTGGGGTATTGAATACCAATCGCTACCGGATAAGGAACAGGTGGAGCTGGCCGACTGGCTACTCGACCAGGGAGTGACGCATGTCATTGGCGGGCACCCACATGTGGTTCAACCCATGGAGCTGCGTATGGATAGCATAGACGGAAGCCAACACTTGGTCGTATATTCGCTGGGTAACCTCATTTCGAACATGTCTGCCCGTCGCACCGATGGCGGACTGCTCGTTAAACTGGAACTGACCAAAGACAGTGTGGTTCGGGTGAGTAATTGCGAGTACAGCCTGGTATGGGTAGGTCGCCCCGACGTAACCCGGCAAAAGAATCACCAACTCTACCCAGCCGAGTACCCAGCCGACTCATTACCCGTCAATGCCCGGAATGCCCGTAAAGTATTCATAGACGATTCTCGTGCCTTATTCCGTAAGCATAATAAGAACGTAGAGGAATATACTTTCCAATAAGATTTTCGTCTTCACACAAAAAAAGGAAAGAAATATTTGCAAAACAAAAGATAATACCTATCTTTGCACCGCGTTAGAGAAACGCAAACATGGTGACTGTAGTTCAGTTGGTTAGAGCATCAGATTGTGGTTCTGAATGTCGTGGGTTCGAGCCCCATCAGTCACCCTCGAGAGAGTCCTATAAATCAATGATTTATGGGACTTTTTTTTATAGACGGAAGACATTGTTAGCCTGCAAATCTTATTCAAAATCACCTTATTTCATCATTTGTTGGCTAATTGTTGGTGGAAAAACAAGACATCTAACATGCTGACATTCAAGACAGAAATTAGAAAAACAGAAAAGAAAGTTGACGGAACTTATAATGTAAAGATTAGAATCACTTTCAACAGAGAAGTAAAACGTCTATCTACTTCCATATTTGTAAGACCGGAAGATCTCACAAAATCATTCAAGTTAAAGAATCCAAAGTTTATCAAAGAAGCAGATAAACTTGTAAGACACTATCAGGAGATATGCGCTTCTCTCCCATTGGGATCATCCAACTACACCATTAATGACATCTTAGAGCATATCAATGGTGAGAAGGAAAGAAATAAAAGTATTGACTTCATTCAGTTTAGCAAAGCTTGGATTGAACATACTGAAATAAAAGGTAAGAAGAACTATAAATCTGCCATCAATTCTCTGATAGTTTATTTAGGCGAGGAGCGCTTAGACATAAACAAAGTAACCTCTACTCTCTTGAAAGGTTTTACGGAAAACCTACTAATAAAACGCACAAGACAAATACAGGAATTGGAAAAAGAAGGTAAAAGAATTCCTTCATGCAGAACAGTCTCTCTGTACCTTGGTAGTATCAGACATTTATTCAATGAAGCCAAGAAGCAATACAATGATTATGATAGAAACATCATCCGCATAGCTAACTCCCCATTTGAAAACTTCAAAGTACCCAAACAGGAAGCCACAAGAAAAAGAGCACTGTCTGCTGAAACCATTAGAAAGATATGGAAGCTCCCTTATATTTACAATGTTAATGGCAAAGAAAGAGAGTGTTGCTTCAATCTGGCTAAAGATTGCTTTATCCTATCCTTTGGTCTTATAGGTATGAACTCTGCTGATTTATACTCATGCACAGAGAAAGTAGATAACACCATCACATACTATAGAACCAAAACAAAGGAAAGAAGGAGCGATAATGCCAAAATGAAAATAGAACTCCCCCCACTCTTTCTTCCTCTTATAGACAAGTATAAGGATAACACGGGAGAAAGAGTTTTCAGATTCCATCATCTATATTCATCAGCAAACAACTTCAATAGAGCTATTAACTTAGGGCTAAAAGAAATTGGAAAACTCTTGAAAATAGAAGATTTAGAATTTTATGCAGCAAGGCATACTTGGGCTACATTAGCAGTCAATAAAGTAGGCATTGATAAATATACTGTTCATGCAGCATTAAATCACATTGATGAAGCAATGAGAATCACCGACATCTACATTGAACGTGATTTTAAAGCAGAAAATATGGCTAATAAGGCTGTAGTAGACTATGTAGATTTCAATGACTCAAGTACTCCTAATCTTAAGACTGATTAAAAGTTCTTTATTTCAATAAGGCAGCAGGTAGAAATATTTACTTGCTGCTTATTATTATACATAGTCATAAATTTCTGCCAACTATCCCGATAAAATTACTAAAACTCATATTATTGGTAGTCCGAAGAAGAGATTAAATAAAAAAACATCAATACCAAATACGAACCCCTATTGTTAAACAAATTTAACCTTGCTATTAAAATATAAAAAACATCACTTTTTATTTGCTTAAGTAAAAATAAATTCTTTGATTTGCAACCCTTTCTAAAAATGGCATTATTAGATGCCTCAGTTATCTTCCCCCTTGTGTGCGGAAGTGGCTTGTATGTAATCACTAATTTTTGTGGGAAGGAAAAATATATGCTTGTTTGCGGCTGCACAGGCATGAATTTTTTGTCGATTTTTTCTATTTCAAACCCTTTAGGGAATGAAGTAGTTTTTTTCGACATAGTTGATAATTAAATAAATTTAACATGGAGAAAACATCCATTTTCAACAGTATTGAGGAGGAAGCAAATTATTTTCCTACTCAAGTAGATGAAAAAAACATGATTACCGCACCTGCTGGTGCTGTATATCTAAGTGATTTTATGACAAGCCTTCCAAATGGCATTGTCAATAAGAAGAAGACAGGTTGTGGAGCAACAACTGTTGTCATAGAGAATAAAGAGGATGTTGTTGTATGTTGTCCAACAAGGCAGCTTATCATCAACAAGGAGAGTCAGTACCCAAATGACAGATGTCTTTATAAGTTATTAGCAGTTCAAAAAGGGGTTACCAACAATGACATTAAAGACTACATTCAAGCTTGTGAAGGCAAACAGCCCATCAAAATTATGGTAACTTATGACTCTTTCCCAAGGGTGAAAGAAGCTTTAGAAGAATTAGAATTTTCTGCGTATAAGGTAGTCGTAGATGAATACCAAGAACTATTGAATGCCTGCGTATATAGGAATGAAGCTATAAAAAATCTATTGAGAGCATTAGATGGCATGATAGATGTAACATATCTATCAGCTACCCCTATCCCGTATGAATTTAAGCCAAAGGAACTTGAAGGTCTCCCAGAATATGAAATTGAATGGGAAGAAGTCATAAAAGTAAAGCCATACAGACTGCAATCGAATAGTCCATTTGGCTCTGTTGTAAAGATAATTAGCCAACACAAATTAGGAAATCCGTTTAAGATATTGGGGCAAGAAGTAGGAGAATACTTGTTTTTTGTAAACTCAGTATCTGCTATAAAGCGTATTATTAATGTCGCAAAGCTTTCCCCAGAAGAAACTAAAATTATTTGTGCAGATAATGAACAAAACAAGATAAGGCTACCTGATGGTTTCTCTATTGAGAGTGCTACAGGAGCTAACAAAACATTTACTTTCTGCACTAAAACAGTATTTTCGGGAGCAGACTTCTATTCCAAGGCAGGGCTAATAGTAGTTGTTAGTGACAGATGGGCTAAAAGCTCATGGCTGGACATATCAACAGATATTCTCCAGATTGCTGGTCGTATTAGAGATACCGACAATCCTTTCAAAGATGTAATTCTGCACATTCATAACCACAAGTATGACTGTCAAAGCGTAAATGAACATAGAGCAAAATTAGAAAAGGAACTCAAATATGCACAGGAAACTATTGAAGTATATGAAGCTTTATCACCTGATAAGAAAGGTGTACTTTCAGGCAGAATAAAAGTTGATGCTCCTGAAAGACTCGCTTATTATGATGAAGAGAAAGACACCGTTGAAATTGATGATTTAAAGTTGAAATATTTTCAACACAAATTTGAAGTATTAGATTGCGTTTATATCAATGGAAAATCTATTAAAGATGCTTATGTAAATGCGGGTTTTGATGTAGGTGAAGATACCCTCTTGGATAAAGACTTATGCAAGTATTTATCATTAGGAACATCTATACCCAAGTTTGAACGTCAATATAAGTTATTCTCCAATGAAGTAAAGAAAGCGTCAATGGGAAGGACTGATTTAGCAAATGAAATTGCGGCATATGATCCATTAGTAAGCCGTGCGTATTACATACTTGGAGATGAGAAGGTCGAAAAATTAGGTTACAATGAAGAGAAAATACGCCAACATGTTCACTTTAATTCTCCTGAAACACAAGCAGCCCTTGAAGAGGAGCTCAAAAATAGCTTTCAGCAAGGGAGAAGATATTCTCTTGCAGAAGCTAAAATAAAACTCAGTCAGTGTTACCATAAATTTAGAATCCAGCTTGTACCCAAAGCCTCCGATTTGGCAAAATACTTTGATATTAAAAAAGTAAAGCTACCCAAAATAGATGATAGAAGAACAGATGGAATTGAAATATTAGGAATGGTATGCCGTAAGATTGAATTTGAGCCTCAATTTACAGCAACACTATAAGACAATTTTAAGAGCCCCACTGTCATATACAGATAGCTGGGGTTCTTCATTTATTCCCTCAAGCTAAAGTAAATTCTATTTGTCGAAAAAACGAAAATAGTCCTCTATAAGAAATAATCATTAGATAATCGACAATACTTGATACCTGATTAAGAGTCGTAGAAGAAGAAGAGCAAACATTAGCTTTTTCACACATACCCTTATCCAATATTATACACCCCCTATACTTTTTTCATAGTTCTTCATACCCCCGGGTATAACACAAGAATAATACATAACTATATTGTCCAAGAAAAAAATAAAATCACATGGTGGTTTATGAGCTATATAACCATTACTTAACTCCCCCCAGCTTTTGAGGTTTGGGATATCCCCCTCACAACATCTTAAATTTTACAATTATGGCAGTAAAAGATTTAGCATTTTTGCAAACATGGAGTGTTCCTCAGTTTAAAACTAACAATGGAGTTGAGAAAATTGAGATCAAAAGAAATGAGAAAACAGGCAAATGTTTCTTTGCTTATGGATTTGAAACAGGAGCTTGTAGTAAGAAGGTAGAAACAGGAGAAGTAACTATGCCTGTTATTTCACAAGTATGTGTAGCTGTTACAGGAGAAATGTTTTACCTGTTACACCAAAAGGGAGAAGGAGGAGGAGCTACAACATTGGCTGTATTATAGCTATGCTTTATTCAAAATCAAGATTTATGAGTAGATGTTCTATCAAGGAGCATCTACTTTTTTTTACTTTAAAAATAACAACTTAATATTATGGATTTAAGACAAGCATCGAAGAAACAGGCTAAAATCAAGTTAGCTTTGGCTGGTTGTTCAGGAAGTGGCAAGACCTACAGCAGCCTTTTATTAGCATATGGCATCACCAAGAACTACTCAAAGATTGCTATCATTGACACAGAAAGTGGTTCAGCAGATCTATATGCCCATTTAGGGAGCTACAATGTATTGGCTCTGAAAGCACCTTATACACCCGAAAGATACATCCAAGCTATAGAAACCTGCGAAAGAGCAGGGATGGAAGTAATAATCATTGATAGCATCAGTCATTGTTGGGAAAACTTATTAGAGTTTCACTCGAACATGCAGGGTAACTCATTCACCAATTGGAATAAGGTTACTCCCAGACAGACTGCCCTTACTCAAAGGATACTTACAAGTTGTTGCCATATTATAGCAACCATGAGAACCAAGCAGGATTATGTGCTTAATGAAAAAAATGGCAAGTTAGTACCTGAAAAAGTAGGGTTGAAAGCCATCATGAGGGATGGAATAGACTACGAATTTACGATAGTGCTGGACATTGATTTAAAACACCATGTTAAAGCAAGTAAGGACAGAACCAATCTATTCATGGATAAACCTGAATTTACCATTACTCCTGAAACAGGAAAAGCTATCCTTGATTGGTGTAGCGAGGAAATAAACATCGAGAATATGAACCTTTTTATCAACTATAATGCAAAATTCATGAACCATGGAAACAATGTTATTAACCCCGGTCAGTCAAGTTAGAAAGATAAATCCTTTCAAAGAGATAGAAGATGCTGTAATATTAACTACTTCTCAGGATACCAATAATAAGGCCCCTAGAAAACAGTTCATTGAATCAAACACTAAGGAAGTTTGTATTCAGCATCTCAAGCATGAATGTGTTATACCTGTTTTTAGCAAAGACAATGAAGTTACTATCAGCCATACCAATTTTATTGAAACTGTTCAGGAAGCTGCTTGTATGGCATTTCCACGAGAAAAGATAGCTTCCCCCGATATAAGGGTATCACATCTAATTAAAGGCAGAACTCCTGATGCTGTCCATAAACCTGTTAGTGAACTCCAAGAAGAAGATAAAACCCTGTATTACGAGAGAATGGCTTTCACTATTGAGATACCTACCATTTATGAAGATATTAAAGGTAATCAGCTTACTCTCACCGTAGGAGGTGTAAGGGCTTATAACCATGAGAACCTGTATTCAAAGAAAACCTTTGAGAAATTCAAGGTGTTTATTGGCTTCAAAAATCTCGTGTGTTGTAATCTTTGTATCTCTACTGATGGATTTAAGGAAGAAATAAAGGCTATGAGTACTACAGAGCTACAGCAAAAAGTGGTTGAACTCTTCCAAATGTATAACATAGTCAAGCATATCCACCTGCTGAACAGCTTCAAGAACTACCAAATGACAGAACACCAGTTTGCCCAAATGGTTGGCAAAACAAGGCTCTATCAATGCCTAAGCCCCAAGGAGCAAAAGCTACTGCCTAAGTTTGAATTCAATGATGGACAGTTGAATATCATAGCAAGGAGCTACTATAGGGATGAAGATTTCAAAAAAAATCCAGATGGTAGCATCAACCTATGGAATTTATATAATCTCTTCACAGGAGCCAATAAAAACAGCTATATAGACTCAATTTTAGACAGGGCTGTCAATGCTACAGACTTTCTACAAGGAATATCCTTAGCTCTAAGCGGGGATAGTAGATATAGATGGTTTATAGATTGAAATTAATTTATAACCCTATTTTATCCATTATGATAGGAAATTTTTATAGCCAAAGAATGATTAGCGGTATCTTATGATTGTTCATTGAAGAATTTCCACTAAGTTTGAGGTCAGAATATTGTACATTTAACCATCCTATTTATTAAAAGCCCATGCCAATGTTTTTAATTCCATTTTTCCAAGTAATCTATTGAATAGTCAACAAAAATTCATATTTTTGCCGATGAACCAATTTAGTTTGCTTATGGATAAATAAAAGGAATTAATAACATAAATAATATAAAGCGTTTGCTTTGTTACTTGTAGATTCAAAAAATCGCCAATTTTAAGAATCCAGCTACAAGATAATAATGCGAATGCCTGTGTTATAGGCATGGGCTTCCTTATTGTAGTTGGTGGGTGTTTGGCGATACCTTTGAATCTCAATAAGGCGAGTACCATGCCTTCTTTATACCCTAAAATTTGGTACAGCAGGGTTGCTGAAAACTGAAAAAGAGTAAGCATAAAAAGCAAAACATGAAATATGAAATATATAAACGAACAAATTTTAGGATTATCTACCGAAGATTTTTTATTCTTCAAAGGAAGAACAGTAAGAGTTACTCTAAAAAACGGAAAATGCTACGAAGGGATAATAAATAATTTAGTAGAAGCATCCCTCTCTCGTCCATCTAATTTGATAGTTGCAATTGTATTGAATGAAAAAACAATTGATATTTCACAAATGAGCATTCTCGAGCTGATAAGTTGAAGTATGAAAATGTTCATCACAAAAATGACATAAACAAACCCACAATAAAAATGAAAAAAAACTTATTATATTTAGTACTATTTATAGTAGCAGCAGTTATTTATGGATGCTGCAAAGACGCTAAGCATGCTTATCTTCGTCAAAAAGCTGATAATGACATTCATGGTATTATAGATAGAGCTATAAGCAAAAGTGAGATTGCTTCTGTATCAAAAGATGAAGATTATTACTCCTCCAAAGAATATCAAGTTTTCAATGAATATCACCTTGCAGTTAAATGTCCTGCCACCTTGAAAGATGTCTCAATGCAAAGTAATGATGATTTTGATTTTAACTATGCAGGTAGCACAGATGACACCTTTTATCAAATAATGATTATTAAGATTCCTGTGGGAAGATTAGGTATGTCAATAGAAGATGAGAAAGCATTCTTAAAACAGATGTTTGGTAGTCAGGGAGGAGGAAAACCTGTACTTTGGGGAGAAGAACAGCTACCTGCATATTTATTAGATGATTATGTCCAAAATGGATATACAGGTAGAGGAATAGCTGTAGCAAGAAATGGCAGAATCTTTGCTTTCAATGTGATGGCTAAAGGTGGCTTAGATGCAAAGTTTAACAGTTTTACAAATAGTGTACAATTTCTTGATAAGCAAGATAACCCTACAAGCCAAACACAAGTGCTACAAGAAAAGGATGAAGTAGAATACCAGACATTTAATTCTGCTGGTTTCAAAATTAAGTTCCATTGTCGGTTATCAGATAATACCGTATTTATAAATAAGGCCAAACAACAAGGTGTGAATAATATAATAGGGGCTTATGTATGTACAGAAAATGAAGATAATCCAAACTCTGAAGTTATAATCAACATTAATGTTTATGACCATTCAGAAGAATACAAAAACATATCAACTGATTACTATGCTACCTTTGAAGGAGGATGTTTAAATGAATATGCAAATAATTTGGGCAGGGTAGGCATATCTTACAATGAGGTAACTTATCAAGGGATAAATGCTTTAGAATATAAATTTGACCAAGCAGGGCTACCACCAGCAAAGGCAATAATGTTTTATCATAATAAGAAGTCTTATCTACTTCAAGTTGCAACAAGAAATGATTTAGACGCAAGATTCAGTTTGTTAAAAGCGAGTTTCAAATTAATCAAATGTAATAGTTCAAGTCCAGAAACTACAAGAGAGAGTAGGTACATGAAAACATATACCAAGCATGGCTTTGGAGCTTTTACAATCTCTTACCCCCAAGATTGGGAGCTTACTGAAAATCCAAATACAGTAGTTTGTCTATTTGTAAGAGTACCTATACAAGGAAATAGTCCTAAAGTCAACTATAATATCATCATATCAGAAGATAAGGAAGATTTGGAAACCAAGTTCAACAGGGCTCAAAAACAATGTAAAGAACATATCCCTGAATATCAACTATTAGAAAAAGAACAAATAATGTTTCATGGGTTTAAGGGGATTAAAGGTTCTGCAAAATCAAGAATGCAAGGGGTAAATCTTAGAACCATCATTTATCAACTCAAAAACTCAAATAACATAACATACACCATAACATTCACTGTCCAAACTGAATATTATAATGACTACATACATATTTTCGACGAAATTATCAACTCTTTTAAATCAATTTAGTTATGAATACACTACTATTTTTAGCACTCTCAAGCGGTGGAGAAGCTTTCTTTGTTGGAGTAATGACCTGCTTATTGTTTATGGGAGTATCCTTTTTATACAATTATCTGAAACCCAAGGCAAAAAACGCAGCAAACAATGTACTGTTACAAGTTAATCCCAATAATATTGATGGATTAATAAAGAAAGGATACAATGAAATATCCAATAAGAGCTATATAGCTGCAATAGATTCATTTCAGAAAGCCATAAATTTATCTAAAGAAAATAATGATGCCATTGCAGGAATTGCAATAGCATATCATTTTAATAAAGACTACATCAACTCTAAAAAACACATTGAAGAGTTCCAGAATTTATCAACTACTGATTCTTTTGATAATTCAATGACTTCTATAATAACTTATCTATATGGACATCTTTGTTATATGGATGGTAAAATTGAACAAGCTCAAACATGCAAAGATAATGCTAAAATAATGGCAAGTATTTTCCCCAGTGCTACGCAAATAATCAATGAACTTAATTTATATTAGTATATGGAAAATTTCATTGTAATAGTAGCTGCTATTTCCTTAGCATGTATAGTAGTTATTTTCGTTGGGATAGGAATAATAGAGAAGCAGAAGAACGAGCCTAAAAAAGGAGGATGCTTAAATCTAATAATGACAATAGCATTTATTATTGGGACACTGGGATTCATTATTGTAAGTGTTTCTCAATGTGGAGGTAATTCAGGATTTAAGGACAGAATGGAAAACCCAAGAAGATTATAATTATAAAACAAATCCACACATATATTTTATGAGAACAAAGATAATTTTACTCTTATTAAGTGCTTTTACCTTCACAATATCAGCACAGACAGTAATAAAACTTCAAAAATCCAGAGGAGTATATTCTCTCAAATGCACAATCAATGACTTACCTCTTGATTTTATATTTGACTCTGGCGCAAGTACAGTTTGCATATCATCAGTAGAGGCCATCTATATGTTAAAACAAGGATTGCTGACTGCAAAAGATATTATAGGAAAAGAATATAGTACTATAGCCGATGGAAGTATAGTCGAGGGAACAAAAATCATTCTAAGGAAGGTACAGATAGGAGGTTTGGTTCTAAGAAATATAGAAGCATCTGTCAGTCATAGTTTAAATGCTCCCTTATTATTAGGGCAATCTGCTCTTAGTAAGCTTGGTAGAATATTGATTGATTATGACACTTCAACATTAACAATATTGTCCAAAGAATATAGTCCAAACTCTTCAATTAAACTCGATGAAATCATTTTTGGGGACTCTTGTAGTTATTATAAGCCCGTTAGTAACAATAAAATCTTGAATGATAATATAAACAGAGAAAGAATTCATTTTATGTCCCAGATATTTAACAATTATGTTTCTGACGATTCCAAAGGCTGGACAAGAGCCAAAAGAAATATAGAAAGAGAATATGACGAGGGTATGGAAAATTCGCCTTGCGCCAAAAGTGAATACTTACTATACGCAGACCATTATTATCAGAACAATAATATCATATCAATCACATATGAGTATTCGCTTTATGGGGCTGGAGCTGCAAATGCCATCTCTGGGAAAGTCACTCACTCCTTTAATAAAAGAACAGGAGAAAGAGTAGATTTAGAGGACTTAATATTTGACACAAGCAGATTTCTTTCAATAACAGAAAAGCAGTTTAGAAAAGAATATAATATACCTACATATGATAAGATAAACAACTATAACTGTTTTAACTTTAAAAACGGTAATTTTTGCTTACCTAGTCAATTTGAATTTACCGAAAATGGAATCAGGTTTTATTATGGTCTTTATGAAGTTGCATGTAGAATAGCAGGTTTGCCTGAATTTACAGTTCCTTATTCAAACTTAATAGGAGTTGTTAACCACATCAATCTATAATTAGAGCATTCAAATATTTTATTAAAATTTTCATTATGAAAAAGGCCATAACAATTTCAACTATTTATCTCCTTATAGCATTAACTCTTCAATCATGTGCAGCACTCAATAAAGCACAAAGAGAGTGGGCTGCAAATAAAAAAGGGACAAATTACAGAACTGATGCAGAGAAAATCAGAGATACAAGAGATTCTTGGATCGGTAAAAAAGAGCATCAAATCTATGCACACAGTTATTGGGGGGCACCTAATAGTAAGAGCTCGGATGGTTTAGGAGGTAAAATGGTAACATATTCAAGGCGATCTACAATAGCAAATCCTTATGTAGTAGGACAGTTTATCCCTGTTGTTTATATAACTACATTCTATATTAATAGTTCAGGAATTATTTACGATTTAAAAGTTAGAAGAGAAACATTATGAAAACAATGAAGAACTAACTCCTACTGGATCTACAATATGGCAGTCAAAAGATGCTAATATCTTCGAAGAGGCTGAGCGTGTAGAATATAATCCTTTTACAGAAGATATCTTCACTAAAGATTTCTCATCTAAAGAAGAACTTTTTAGTTTTCTTTGAACTAAAGATAGCCCTAAATTCCATGTTTTTTTTAGAAAGATATTTTCTTACTATAAGAAGATTATTGAAACTAGGAAGCTGAATGAAAGCAAAAAAAAACTTTTAAATACTAACTGCGATTGTACATCTAACATTCTTTTTCTTTTCTTTTTTTTTTTAAGAGAATCTTAAAAGTACAATCCTACCCTCTTTATAATTCCAACAGTAAAAAAATATAGACACAATATTACAAATTATAGTATATCATTATGATAGGAAATTTTGAATATATATCTAACTTGCTGGTTGTTATACAGAGTTGCAGTGAGGAATATGGATTAAATAATTTCTAATACAGAAAAACTATGTCAGGTTTAATATTAGTAGCTGGTGCTATTTCTATTGGTTTTTGGCTATTCAGACAATTAATCATGGATGATAAGCCAAAAGCAGAAACCCCAACAAAGAAAAACCGTATGGATAATGTGGAAGAACAGCCTGAAATTAGAACAAGGGAATTGCTTCTTGAAACTTTAGTGGAGATAGGTTGTCAGCCAGAAGTTAACGAGGAAGACGATATCTCAGTCAAATTTCAAGGGGAAAACTTTGTTATAAGAGCAGGTAATGATTCTAAGATGATTACCATTTGGGATGTAGATTGGGCAGAGCTTGATTTAAACATCGAAGATAATATCTCTGTTGAAAAGCTAAAGTTTGCTATCAATGATAGTAACCAAAAGACATTAATTACAACAGTATATACCATTGACCAGACAACAAACAGGTTTAAAGTACATTGTAATTACTGTATGCTTTTTATTCCTCAAATTCCTCATCTTGATGAATATTTTAGTATGGTCTTGGGGGAGTTCTTTAATGCCCACAAAAATGTAACTATAAAATATAGGGAGCTAATGAATCAGCCCAAAATAGAGTCGGCAGATCATGGATTTTCTATATTTCACAATTAATTTAGAGGTGTCGAAAAAATGATAAATATTTCCTATAAGGATTCATTTATAAAAAATCGACACTTTATTCGTAGATGAGAGCTGAGGAGAAAAATATTCACTTATCATTTCTATAATTAAAATTAGGAATGTGAGTACTTTACTTACTTCTTTTATTTTGATCTTCCTTGGACTTAGAATAAAAACAATTTAAGAATATGGACAACTTTAAAACATAATTATTTAGAATTTTGAGGGAAGCATCTAAAAGAGGCTTTATCCCTTTGTTGGTTAATAATTGGTTTATTAATCAATTCAGAGTTAATTAACAGGCTGACAATATGATGATTAAGATTGATTATATAGCAGATTGTGGTTCTGAATGTCGTGGGTTCGAGCCCCATCAGTCACCCTCGAGAGAGTCCTATAAATCAATGATTTATGGGACTTTTTTTTTATAGACGGAAGACATTGTTAGCCTGCAAACTTCGGGCATCCCCATTCCGGCTTAGCTTCTCTCCCATACAAATAAAACGTTCTTCATCGCCATTCACCATGTTTTTTGACTCAATACGCTGATTGAGTCATAAAACATGGTGAATGGCGAATGCTTTACAAAAAACACAACAGGAGAAATTCAGCAGAGTTCGAGTCCGAAGGTCTCTTTCAGTTGCAACAAAGCACTATTCTTTTGGGCCATCGCCTGGAACTTCTCTACCCGGCTAAAAGCACGAACCACCTCTTTCGGAGCACTGACCCGTACAGTCATCTCTACCTTGCTGTTTTTCAACCGTTGGCGAAGATAACTCCGGATCTCGGGAATCAATACAGTGAAATCCTTGGCTGCAATTTCATTGTCGACCAGGATCTCGAAAGCCGTATCACTCAACAGCTTGGGTTTCATCGTTTGCAGGCGGGCAGCCATCGCTTTTTGCTCTACCGGAAGCTGACCTGCATACTCATGCCAATAGTAATTCAAATCCCTTTCGTTGAATATAAAATCTTCTTCCGGCAAAGAAACTGCCTGAACATGTTGCACAGGTGCATCCTGTTGTTCGTTTGCTTTCTGCGGATTCCTGATAGAGATTCCGATTGTAGACTTGCTCATCAGCGGAATCTTCTTCTCCGGTTGCCCCATCACAGTCGATAAGGAGGCAGGAATAGAGGTTGTTGCCGGCTGAGATGGAAGGGGTGCCGGCTGCGTCTGTGCTGCCGGTTGGGATTGCGATACGGATAATTGCTGTGCCGCCACAACCGGTTGCTGCGGAGCAGATGCAACATTTCCCTGTTGTGGCTGAGCTACAGCAGCGGAGTTAAATACGGGTTTTAAAGTCTGTTTAGGGCTACGCCCATGGCTTCCGTCATCCTCCCCACTGGTGATCTGAGCTGTTTGAATCAGGGTAAGTTCTACCAACAAACGCTTGTTCTTGCTGGTGCGGTAGTTCATATCGCAATCATTGCAAAGTTTCATAGCCCGGTAAAGGAAAGGAAGCGGACATTTCTGGGCTTGTTCCTGATAGCGTTGGCGGATACTTGCCCCCACCTCGAGCAACGCCAGTGTAGCGGCGTCTTTACTCACCAACAGATCGCGGAAGTGCGAAGCAAGTCCGGTCACAAAATGACTTCCGTCGAAACCTTTATTGAGCACTTCATTGAACAGCAACAAGGCATCGCTTACTTTAGTTGCAAGGAAATAATCGGTCAGGCGGAAGTAATACTCATAATCGAGTACATTGAGATTCTCAATGGCACTGCGGTAAGTAATATTTCCTCCGGTAAAGCTCACCACCTGGTCGAATATGGAAAGCGCATCGCGCATCCCCCCGTCGGCCTTCAGAGCGATCACATTCAATGCTTCCGGTTCGGAGGTGATTCCCTCCTTGGAAGCCACGTAAGCCAGATGCGCTACCGTATCTTCCACACCAATGCGATTGAAATCGTAAATCTGGCAACGCGACAGGATGGTAGGAAGGATCTTATGCTTTTCGGTAGTGGCAAGAATGAAAATGGCATGCCTGGGAGGTTCTTCCAACGTCTTCAGGAAGGCATTGAAAGCCGAAGCCGAAAGCATATGCACCTCGTCGATGATATAAACCTTGTATTTACCTATCTGAGGCGGGATACGCACCTGCTCCACCAGCTGACGAATATCGTCGACCGAGTTATTGGAGGCAGCATCGAGCTCATGGATATTGTACGACCGCTGTTCGTTGAATGCCACGCACGATTCGCAGGCATTGCAAGCTTCGCCCTCAGGCGTCAGGTTCATGCAATTGATGGTCTTGGCAAAGATACGTGCACACGTAGTTTTCCCTACCCCCCGGGGGCCGCAAAACAAATAGGCATGTGCCAGCTTCTGTGTGGCGATAGCGTTCTTCAACGTAGTGGTCAGTGCCCGTTGCCCTACCACCGACTCGAACGTAGAAGGGCGGTATTTGCGGGCCGATACAATATAGTTTTCCATATCCGGATCCTCTTTATGATTTTTGAGTTTGTGCAAATATAGGCAAAAAAGCAATATGCCGTGCGTGTTAAGTAGTAAGTTTTAAGCTGGAACATGATTCGTTTTAAGTTATAAGTCCTATCTTTGTAACCAGATTAACAAGGAGGTTTTATGGTCAAATTATTAACTATCTGGTCATTCATACGTCAGCACAAGTATTGGATCACCGTATTGGTTTTTGCGGTCATCATCGGTTTCCTGGACGAGAACAGCCTGGTCCGCCGTGTCGGCTACGAACGGGAAATCAGTCAGCTGAAGGATGAAATTGAAAAATACAAGGGCGAATATAACGAAAGCACCCAACGCCTCAACGAGTTGACTACCAACCCGGAAGCCATCGAGCAGATTGCCCGGGAGAAGTATTTGATGAAGAAGCCGAATGAGGATATTTATGTAATAGAGAATTAAGGACGACATGAAACATTTCATCTCTGCACTTTTCGTAACAGGAGCCGTCATGGTATTGACCGGAGCCATCACCTACTTTAACCAGTGGAGTGCATCACCTTATATATATACGGTAGGTGCCTGTATGGTAGCTCTCGCGCAAGTCAACACGCCTGTGAAGGGAAAGAGCAAAATTCTGAAACGCCTGCGTACCCAGCAAATCTTCGGCGCCATCGCGTTGGTGCTGGTAGGTGCGTTCATGATGACAACGCATGGCAACGAATGGATTGCCTGTCTTACCATAGCAGCTGTTCTGGAGTTGTATACTGCTTTCCGCATTCCGCAGGAAGAAGCCAAGCTCGAATCATAACGAACGACGCATCGACTATCAAAAACATATGCGTCCGTTTCAAAACTTTTGGCCTTTTTTGATCCGCACGCTCTTTTTATATGATAATACCGGCTACCGCTTATTTCTTCACTGCAGATGGAGTATATCTTGCATTCAGTCCGTCAACGATCTCTTTCGTGATATTGAAAGTGCTATCGGCATACAACAGGTTATCAAAACCCGTATTGCTGATGATCAGGCTATAACCTCTTGTTCTGTTGTATTCTTTCAGAAAAGCATTGATCGAATCGCGCAGTTGCAGATTGTTCTTGTTGCTTTCGGCAGCCAGTTCGTTTGTCAGGCTGGTATGCAATGCCTGCAAATCCTGCTCCTGCTTCATCAACAGGTTGTACTCTTGCTGAGCTCTTTCGGGAGAAGCGTACGCATTGTTTTCATATTTCGTCTGGAATTCCTGTTTACGTTTACCCAGCTCGTTTGCCTTTTGGTTCAGTGTCAGACGAATGTTCTCTTCTTTCTTCATCATCGCTTCATTCAGGTCTACGCAAAAGTTGTATTTGGAAAGCAACGTATCAATCTCAACAAACGCAATCTTCATATCCGACAATGTAGCCTTTGCGCCCTCACCAGTAGCAGCTGCCGTATTTGTTTCACCTTTACCCGCGCATTGTGCAAATAAAACGATAAGAGCGAAAGCTGCAAAACCGTTCATGAGGTAGTTTAATCTCTTCATAATATACAAAATATAGTTTTTAATTAATTGAATTCATACTATCATTTAAGGTCTTCCCTGTTTGTCGATAGAAATGCGCGGTTTTTGCCGTGCTTCCCGGTCTTGCGACTGTACGCAGGTAATACCTTTATCACGCAATGTCTTATTTCCGCTAACATGTCCGTTTGGAAACTTCCCGCCTTTTACCAAAAGCATCCGCAATGCGAGCAAAGCCAGGCAAATTGCAACTATTAACAGTGTTATAAGTATTGTGTAAAGCATTTCTATTAACTTTGTGGGTGCAAATATAGACTTTTGTATGGACTAACGTGCCTTTTTTTCAATAAAAAAAGAGAAACTAACTTAGAATAGGTCGTGGGTTTAACCATATTTAGCAATAAGTGGTTAATTTACACTCCTAATCATTATTAATAAAAAGATTTTATGGAAAAAGAACAATTGAAACCGGCCGGCGTATTCAACTATTTTGAAGAAATATGCCAGGTGCCGCGCCCTTCTAAGAAGGAGGAAAAGATCATTGCGTATTTAAAAGCCTTCGGTAAAAGCCATAACATAGAGACGCTGGTAGACGAAGCAGGTAATATACTGATGCGTAAGCCAGCCACCCCGGGCAAAGAAAACATGAAAACAGTAGCCCTGCAATCGCACGTGGATATGGTATGCGAAAAGAACAGCGATGTACTGCATGACTTCCTGACAGATCCTATTGTGACCTGGATAGATGGTGAATGGCTAAAAGCCAAAGGTACGACACTGGGTGCTGATAATGGTATCGGCGTAGCTACGCAATTAGCTATCCTGGCTGATGACACCATCGAACACGGCCCACTGGAATGTCTGTTTACTGTAGACGAAGAGACCGGATTATCGGGAGCATTCGCTCTGAAAGAAGGTTTCCTTACAGCCGACATCCTGCTGAATCTCGACTCAGAGGATGAAGGTGAAATGTTTATCGGTTGTGCCGGCGGTATTGATTCGGTAGGCGAATTCACCTATCAGGAGGTAAATGTACCTACCGGCTATTTCTTCTTCCGGGTGGAAGTGAAAGGATTAAAGGGTGGTCATTCAGGAGGAGATATCCACCTGGGACGCGGCAATGCCAATAAGATATTGAACCGGTTCCTGAGCCAGTCAGCTACTAAGTATGACTTGTACCTGTGCGAGATCAATGGTGGTAATCTGCGCAACGCTATCCCGCGTGAAGCATACGCTGTTTGTGCCTTACCGGAAGCACACAAGCACGACATCCGTGCCGATCTGAATATTTTTGCCGCCGAAGTGGAAAACGAATTGTCTGTGGTAGAACCCGACCTGAAGTTGGTACTCGAATCGGAAAACGCCCTCACCAAAGCCATCGATAAAGATACCACCATCCGCCTGCTGCGTACACTCTACGCTGCTCCGCATGGCATACAGGCCATGAGCCAGGATATTCCCGGATTAGTGGAGACATCGACCAACCTGGCTTCGGTAAAGATGAAGCCGGAGAATGTGATACGTATTGAGACCAGCCAACGCAGTTCCATTCTTTCGGCTCGTAACGACATGGCAAATACCGTCCGTGCCGCTTTCCTGCTGGGAGGCGCCAAAGTGTCTTCGGGCGACGGTTATCCGGGTTGGAAGCCTAATCCCAACTCACCAATACTGGAAGTGGCCAAGGCATCTTATAAGCGTCTGTTCGGTGTCGATGCCCAGGTAAAAGCTATTCATGCCGGGCTGGAGTGCGGATTATTCCTCGACAAGTACCCGCATTTGGATATGATCTCGTTCGGACCAACCTTGCGCGATGTACACTCGCCCGACGAACGCCTGCTCATCCCGACGGTCGACAAGTTTTGGCGCCACCTGCTGGATATTCTGGCTAATATTCCACAAAAGAACTAACGCATGAGAAAGGTACGCGCTTTTTGCATAGCGATCGTTATCTTTCTTCTTTACATATACCCGGAAAGACTCCACGCTCAGGAGACTTTCCGGGTTATGTGTTGGAATGTGGAGAACTTGTTCGATGTGCAACACGATTCATTAAAGAACGACCGGGAGTTTCTCCCCGAATCGCTCCGCCATTGGCACTACGGACGGTACAAAAAGAAGCTGGCCGACATCTCCCGGGTGATCACCGCCGTGGGCCAGTGGACACCTCCGGCTCTGGTAGCCCTCTGCGAAGTAGAGAACGACAGTGTGCTGCGCGACCTCACCCGCTACTCCCCTCTCCGGGAACACGGCTACCACTACGTGATAACCGACTCTCCCGACGAACGGGGCATCGACGTAGCCTTGCTCTATCAACGCGACCGTTTCCGGCTACTCTCCCACCGTTCCATACGTATCGAAAAACAAGGACAATTCCGTTCCACCCGCGACATCCTGCACGTCAGCGGACAGCTTATCACGGGCGATACATTGGATGTATTGGTATGTCACCTTCCCAGCCGTTCGGGCGAAGTCAAGGCGTCGGAGCCCTACCGGTTGCTGGTGGCCGAAAAGATACGCCGCGAAGCCGACAGTCTGATGCAGGCACGCCGCCGTCCGCAGCTCCTCCTGACCGGTGACTTCAATGATTATCCGCAGAACCGTTCCATCAAACAAGTGCTGGGTGCTGTGGCACCGCCCACCCAGCCTGCTCCCCGGAAGCTGTATCACTTGCTGGCCCGGAAAGCACAGCAAAAGGACTTCGGCACCTACAAATATCAGGGCGAATGGGGGCTACTCGACCACCTCATCGTCTCAGGCAGTCTGCTCGATGCTTCGGCTCCCCTCTATACCAACGAAGGGAAAGCGGACATTGCCCGCCTCCCCTTCTTATTAGTGAATGATGAGAAATATGGTGGTGTACAACCTTTCCGCACGTATTACGGAATGAAGTATCAGGGTGGTTACAGCGACCATTTACCTGTCTATGTGGATCTCATCATCTCAGAAGACTACCTATCCTATTGATCAGGGACGATCTTCCCTGGCCACACCGAACGTAGCCGAAGGCTGGTCGCCCAGGAAGAACTCCAATGTTCCGCCTGCCACGATATCCGGATAGGTGATGTACGACTTCGTGTACTCCTTGCCGTTGAGTTTCACCTGCTGGATGTAGATATTCTTCTTGCTTTGATTGTGGGCCGTGATCCGGAAGGTCTTTTCATTGCCTACCTGCAAGGTTGCCTCATCGAACAACGGACTGCCGAATACATACACGCCACCTGCCGGAGCCACCTGGTAGAAGCCCAGCGAAGAGAGCAGGTACCAGGCCGACATCTGTCCCACGTCCTCATTGCCACAAAGCCCGTCGGGAGCATCCCAATAGAGATTATCCAGAATATAACGGGCTTTCTCCGCCGTCTTCCACTGCTGGCCCACGTACGGGTACATATAAACAATCTGATGACTTGGTTCATTACCGTGTGCATACTGGCCGATCAGTCCGGTGATGTCCGGCGAAGCATGCTCGCCCATATCACCTTCCACCGTAAAGAGCGAGTCGAGCTTGCCGACAAAAGCTTCCTCACTTCCGAAGAGGCCGACCAATCCATGTACATCGTGCGGCACTAACCAAGTATACTGCCAGGCATTGCCTTCGGTATAGTCGTTCACCCGGTGGGCGGCATGGAACGGATTGAATGGTTCACGGAACTTACCATCGGATGAGAGGGCACGCATGAACCGGCTTTCTTTGTCGAAGTAATTGGAATAAGACTGGCTGCGTTTCTGGAAGTAGTTGTAATCGTCCGTCCGTCCCAGTTGCTTGGCTACCTGCGCCACACACCAGTCGGCCAGCGCATATTCCAACGCCTTGGCAACGGTTTCGTTACTCGGTTCTTTATCAAAGGGAATGTAACCATACTCTTTCAGCAGGCCCAGCGAACGCTCGTCGAGCAGAGCGGAAGTCTTCATGGCCTGGAAGGCTGCTTCGGGATCGATATCGTATCCTTTCAGTACCAGGTCGGCCAGTACGGGAATGCCCGGATTGCCCACCATACAGTCGGTCTCGTTGCCCATCAGGTGCCACACGGGCAGTTTGCCTTGTTCGTTGAAGATGGCCAGCATGGTCTTTCCATAGTCTTTGCTCTCCTGCGGATGGATAAGGGTAGCCAGCGGATGGGCTGCCCGGTACGTATCCCACAGGGAGAAAGTGGTAAAGTTGCGGAAATCGGCATTGTGACGTACCTCGCCGTCAGATCCCCGGTAGTCACCGTTCACATCGCCAAACAAAGAAGGAGCAAACAGGCTGTGGTAAAGCGCCGTGTAGAATATCCGTTTATCTTTTTCGTTCGTTGTCTTGATCTGTACCTTATTCAGTTCGGCATTCCACGCCTTGTCAGCATCGGCAATGGTCTTTTCGAAATCCCATCCCGGAATCTCGGCTTCCATGTTCAACCGGGCATTCTCAATGCTGACAGGCGACAGGCCTATCTTCACATACAGATCGCCCGCCTCGGCAAAGTCGAACGAGAGTTCGCCGAAAGTGGTGGCCGAGGTCAGCGTATCCTGCTTCACGAACGATTCGCGGAAGCGCGTCGCATCTTTCTCCGTCAGAACCACCTTCCCGGTTGTGTTTTCTTTCTTGTAAACCGATGCGCCGTCGGAAACCCAGAATTCTTTAATAGGTTTGGAGAATACAGCTGTGAAATACACTTGCTGGTGGTTGGCCCAACCTCTGGAAATGCGGTAGCCCGACACCACCGTATCGTTCTCCTGTTTCAAGAATCCTTTCTGAGCTTCGTCCCAGCCAATACCCCGTAACAGGTCGATGACGATTTTCGCCCGGTCCGATGCCGGGAACTGGTAGCGGTGGAATCCAGCACGTTGGGTGGCAGTCAGTTCCACGGTTACATTGGCTTCGGGAAGCACTACCGAGTAGTAGCCCGGCTTCACCTTCTCCTGTTCATGGGTGAAACGGTATTCCCGTTTGTCATTCGTAGCCGGCAGGAAAGTGATATCTCCTAAGTCTCCGATACCCGTCCCGCTCAGGTGCAGGTGGCTGAAGCCTACCAGGATGGAGTCGCTGTAATGATACCCCGAGCACCAGTCCCAGCCTTGCGTGTACTGTGTGGGACCTAACTGTACAAAGCCGAAAGGCACATTGGCTCCCAGGAACACGTGTCCGTGGCCACCGGTGCCGATGTACGGGTCTACATACTGGGTAAGATTCTCGAGAGAAGGGTCCGAATCATTCGGTGCGGAACATGCTAATACTCCCAGCAAACAGCCGGAAGCGAACAGTGTGTTTAACAATCTCATAGTTCTTATCTTAAAATTAATACCTAAATGGTGTAAATATAGTTAAATAAAAGAACTGTGCCTTCAGAAGCCGCGTATTATTCATACAATCGAATGTATTTTCATACGCAACGCTTCCGGCACAGTTCTTCGCCCTATCAATCTTATTACCTGGTTTTATTTCATTATTCCGGACAACGAATGCCCTCTACCCAATTCAGAGAACGGCTGGATGCCTTGATATCATATCCGTTTCCGCTCCAATCCTTCACTTCGATACCGGTTCCTTCATTGAAACGCCAGTAAGCCAACAAGTCTTTCGAAGTAGGATCAACGTAGCACATATTGTTCAGAACTTCGGCTTCGGAGAGTGCTTTAGTCCAGACGCGGGTTTCACTGATAACTCCATCCAAATAACGGCCACCGGCGGAAGTACCGATCTGGAATCCACCCGACCACTTATCCGTCAGATTAATATTGCCACGCGGAGCATCGGTCGATGCGTTCAGCTCTCCATTGATATATAGCCGTAACTTACTTCCATCGTACGTGATGGCGATGTGATACCACGTTTTGGTGGCAAAGTCAATAGTGCTTGTCACCGGATAACCTCCACCGGCCAACTGCAACTGTTCTTTGTTAATGGTAACATCACCGAAACGGAGCAGGAAGTTTTCCTCAATGCCTATCACACTACTGATGAACGGACTACGGCTTTGGAAACTGTTGACATACACACGTGTCTCTATAGACAGTTGCGGAACACTGCTCAATTCGGGATGATCCTTAAACGGCACCTGGAAGTACGCGCCCGAAAGCGAGCAGGCATACGTAATAATGGTGCGGTCGATGATGATATACATGGTGCGGGACGATTCGAGTACCTTCATATCGCCGTCCGTACTGGTGATACTTACCGGCAGGCAGTATGTGACACCCTCCTCGAATTTCTCGGTGGATGTTATCGAAACCAGTATCCGGTCAGAGATGTTCTGTCCGCTCTTGATGACGACTGCATCCTTAGATAGGTTATAACTTCCGGCAGGCAGCGGTTTGTACTGTTTGCCATTCTGCTGATTATAGGCATCAACCCTTTCAGGCGCTGCTTTCAGTTTTATATTCACGTCCTTCTGCACCTTGGCCGAAGCAGTGACACTGATCCCCATGCTGGTAGGACCATCAATGGAAAACTTGGACGTTGCCGATTTCTCCGTTCCGGAGAAATAAATGGCATCCTGAAAAGGTTCGGCATTCTTACAGCCCCACAGGAGATTCAGAAGCAGACACGATAAAACGAGATATTTTGCTTTCATAACTTTATACTCTGTTTGAATTTCTATGAATCAGATTATTTATATGCATCCAGTTCGGCAAGCGCTGCATATCCACCGTGAGCAGTAGTCACCTGTATGCGGAAATAACGTGTGTCGACCGGCTTGAGGAATTTTACATACTTGTAGTCGGGATTGCTAACGCTGCTTTCTTTGGACGGAGCACTGATGGCCATCCTGCCCATACTGATCCATGATGTTCCGTTATTGCTAATGAGCACCTCTACTCCGCCTATATTGTACGAACTGCTGAAAACTTTGTAATTGGGCGTGAACCTAAACCCTTTCAGGGTGGCATTCTCTTTCATATCGACGGTGATGTACGGTGTACCGTAGGCGAACCAGGAAGTGTCGTTGTTGCTGTCGAGCATGTTGTTGACCACGTAAGAATAGTACGTACTACTGGCCGAGGCTTCCCACGTCGAGCGATCCATAAGCGTCCCTTCGATAGAGGTGGCTGTATCATCGATATTTTCGAATGCCAAATTTACCAGGAGGTAAACAGTACCCATATTGTTGCTCGCTTCCAACCCCTTGTCCTTACTGTCTATTCCTTTCAAACGAATGGGAAGGAGATATCCGTTGAAATCGGTTAGTTCCGTCAGGTTCTTCAGTTCAAGCTGCACCGAATCTTTGGATAACATCTCACCCTTATGGATGGTAACCGACGGTGTAACGAAAGCATACGCTCCCTGCGGGATAGCCTGAAAGTTCAGGTTGTTGGCCTGGTTGAAAGCCGTGATAAGGGAGTTGTCCACTTCGAAGCTCAAATTGGCATCGGCAGCGAGTTCACGTGTGGTACGAACCGGGAATTTGACGGTTGTTTTGCCCGTACTCTCGTTTGCCTTGTGGACAATCTGTACCCGAAGTTTGTTCGCTTGCCCTGTACTCACGTAGGCTTTCAGTTCTTTAGAAACCAGTTCGTCATCGCTACAGGATGTAAAGAGGCAGAGTACTGCCGACAAACCGGCCCAATATATCTTATTGAATGTAATGCGTTTCATAATCTTTCTTTTAACGGTTATTTCACTGCCGGATTCTGGATTTGGATGGCCTGGCGCAGGTACTTGTAATCCATATCCGTATGATTGTACTCATATTCCATGTGATACGTTCCGCACCCCCCTTTTTGACCTTGGCTGGGCTGAAAGCGGGCCATGCCGATAAGTGCCGGCATTTTATTCCCCTGGGAGTCGGTAAATTCGTTTTTCCCACCGGTGCGCCATCCGGCTTCAAAGTCTTCGGTGAAGATATATTGTTCTGGTTTCCACCCGATGGCATACGCTTTGTTGAAACGGCTCTGCAAGTCAGTTTCCCCGGTTGAATAATAGGACTGTACAATGCCCCAATCAAAGAGTTCGGCCAGCCCTTGATTCAGGTAGTACGGTTCGCCGTCGATGGCAAGTATCTTTCCGCTCTTGGAGTTCGGCCCAAGGTACTCGCTTAGCGCCCGGACAAAGATTTCCATTGTGTCCTTCTTCGTCAACGGGCCGCGTCCGCCATAATTGGGTTCGTAGTCCAGGTCCAGCCCGTCATAGTTGTACTTATAGAGTGAATCGACAAGTGACTTGGCATACCGTTTTACATCCTCCGGAGTATTCTTGAACGGTGCCGGAATCTCGTGAGCGAAGGTGGTAAACAGAATCTTGGTACCCTTCACTTCTTGAACATACCGCATGTCTTCTTTTTGCGCTTCGGTAAGATTCGACCATCTTCCCCAAATGGCCACCATGTCCACACTATCGGGAACAGAGGCGAGGTATTTGGACTTAGAGGCTCCCATAGCTGTCCATCCGCCATACCAACCGAATGTGACCTGGTGCTGGCTGCGTTTGTATGCGCGCAGGTTAGCATAATATTCATCCGTTTTCGGGAATGGCTTTTGAATTTGAATGTTTTCGATGGTGTCTTCACAGGCAGATAAGGCTACCAATAGCGAAAACAATATTCCGATGTATTTAGATAGATGTTTCATATTCTTTCTTTTTTAGAGGTTCATTATCTGCTTCTCTTATCCCACCACAACTTGGTGCCACCGGTATCGGGGCCTCCCAGCAGGGTGATGGCTTTGCGTACTTCCTCTCCGTTCTTGCTGTACTCATTCCTCGGGAAAGTGATGCGACGTATCTGAAGTTCAGTGTTGATGGTGTTTCCACTGTTATTTACAGCTACGGGGAACACTTTTGGATAGCCCGTACGACGGTATTCTGTCCAGGCTTCCTGACCGTCAGGGAACATAGCGATCCATTTTTGGGTAATTACCCGTTCCAGTTTACGTTCGAAGTCGTCTGCATCGTTCCAGGCAATGGTGATGGTGGACAGACGGGGGTCGGAGGCCTGGATACTATTACCGCTCACAATCTTATCAATGAATGCAGCCGGTTTCAGTGTATTATTGCTCAGGTAAGAACCTATGTTTGCTTTCCATTGTCCGAACGAAGTGGTTATGCCTTGCTCATATAATTCCTTGGCCGTTTTGCCCATACTCCATCCGCGCAAAGCGCCTTCGGCACGCAGGAAGTACACCTCGGCGGCACACATCCATTGTACCGGATCGTTAGCCATGATATTGGGAGCAGAGAGGGGCATGTATTTGCTTTTGTTACCGACATTGATACCGTTGCGTATACCATGATACCCACCTCCTTCCAGAGTCGACTCAGTGAAATACCGGGAGATACGGTCATCGCTGTAACCGGTAAGGAACGATTCCATATTGGCTCCCATGCGGATATCCGAATAATCGTCCCAGCATTTCTTTAACGGGTGGTAGACAGCAATACCGTTAGCCGTTTTCAGTTGGGCATTGTCAATGTTGTCCAGCATTACGCCCGAAGCGACAGCTTCCTCGGCATACTGTTGGGCCAAACCGGGCTCCACATAGACTATGCGAATGGCCAGACGGAGTTTTAGCGAGTTGGCAAACTTCAACCATTTGGAGAAGTCGCCCCCATATACCATATCGAACTGTTTCAGTGGACGAGCAGCCGGGTTTTTCTCAACAAAGTCAGTCATGATGGCGATAGCTTCGTTCAAGTCGGTGAAGAATGACTTGTAGATAACCTCCTGCGAATCATACGGAGTAGTGAAACTTCCACTACCGAATTTCAGGTAAGGCAGCGGGCCATAATTGTCGGTAACCCGGTGCATGGCAGCAATCTTTAATACCTGTGCCAGGGCATAATGAACGCTACTTTTATCCTCTTTCAACTTGGCGAGGGTCTCTTTCCAGGCTGCCATTACCTTACCGAATCCTACTTCGAAAGCAACTTCGTTCCAGTCGCCGTATGACAGGTTGTAAGTGGTATTGTTATTGCTGTTATTCCAGACACCGATAGCTCCCATATAACCGGAGTAGATATCTCCCGTCAGGTTCTGGACGCGTTGGTATTGGTTGGCCAGCTCATCGCTTGTAGGGATTACATCACGTTGCATTTGTGGAAAAAGTCCTCCGATCCACAAATCGTCCCATGTCTTCATTTCTTCGGTTGCCTCGTTTGGGTTGGTATTGTATTCCTTGTAGTAATCGGTACAGGAAGCCAGCAGCCACAGAGTGCATGCCAGCAGTGGCAGGTATCTCATAGGTCTATATTTCATTGCTGTTTTCATACTTGTTTATATTAAAAGGTTAATACTGGAACTTGACGCTGAAGCCTACACTGCGAAGACTGGGCTGCATGAAGTAGTCAAATCCTTGATAATAGGTAGCTGTTGAAGCGGTGATCTCCGGGTCGAATGGCGCCTTGTGATAAAGCATGCACAGGTTTTTACCAATCAACGACACAGTGAAGTTATTGATTTTGTTGGCGAACCACTTGTTGGGCAACGTATAACCCAGTGTCATTTCGCGCAAGCGAACGTTGGTCATGCTATATACGTATTGAGACAGTACTCCGGTTGTTCCGCCACCCACTACACTGTAGTAGCTTTCTGCATTCACCCGTCCACCGTTTACCAGGGCGCCGCCATTATCACGTGCGTCGGCCGATGCTTTGGAAGCTCCGTAACGATCCATCAACGCTTGGGTAACCGATACCCCCACACCGCCGATGCGGGCGTCGAGCAGGAAGCTGAGGTTGAGTCCTTTGTACGAGAATGAATTGTTCCATCCCCAGTTGAAACGAGGAGCCGTACTTCCGGCTTTGATCCAGGTATTCGGGTCGGACTGGATGGCTCCGGTATTTTGGTCTACCTTGATATAGCCGTGTTCGTCAGTCATCAATCCGGACACATAGATATCGTTCATGGTTCCCCCTTTTTTCAGGATGATTTTGTAAGTGCCTTGCGGACTGATCGGTTCCATCTCTTCAATGCTGTTAATAAGCTCCCCGGTTATCGGGTGCTTGGCATCCGGTGGAAGTAGTTCTTTAATTTCGTTGCGGTTCATGGTGAATGTCAGGTTCGAGTGCCAGTTTACCGGACCGAAGCTTTTACGCACACCCAGACTGGCCTCAATACCCCAGTTATTTACTTTACCTCCGTTGATGTAGAATTGTTTAAAAGGATCGCTGGGCTTCATGGTAATGGTAAAGAACTGATTATATGTATTGGAGTTATAATACGTAACATCCAGATTGATCAGATCGCGGAATAAACGGATGTTGGCTCCTACTTCAAAAGCTTTAGTACGTTCGGGCTTCAGAAAGTCGGCCGGAATATGAGGCCGCGTTTCGATCACACCACCGGAAACGGTAGAGGTAGTAGAGGTAAGGTAACGCGCCGGGGCATTACCTACTTCGCTATACGAGCCACGTACTTTCAGGAAGGAAATGCCAACCTTGCTCAAATCGGTCATTTCGGTGACCACTGCCGACAAGCCCACTGAGCCATACAGGAAGCCTGATCTTTCATGGTCGGTATAAGCGAGTGTGGAATACCAGTCGTTACGTCCGGTAACATCGAGAAACAGCATGCTGCCGTAGCTAAATTGTGCCGTACCGAACACAGAATGATTGTTTTCGCGATAACCGCTCTGAATGGGGTTAGTATCCGCACTGCTCGGGTCGATATTGTGATACGTAAACAGGTTGGGGACAGTCATCAAATGTCCTTCGTATCCGGTTACATCCTGCTGCACATCAGTAAAACTTCCACCGAGATTAGCATTCACCCCCCATTTATCAAAACGCTTGTCAATGTTCAGGATCACATCTCCGTAGAGATTTTTAAACTGGGTGGTGTGATTGTGGTAGTTACCTTTGTCCGAGGCAAACAGATTGCTTGACGAAGCCGATATTTTACGGGTATAGGTGTCTTCGCTGTTATCTACACGCAGGCGTCCGGTAACGTTCAACCACTTGTTCATTTTGTACCTGAGGTTGCCGGTGAACATATAACGTTCCTTTTCATTGCCCATATTCTCACGGTTGATGATCCAGTATGGGTTCTCCATAGAGAGGTCCTGCACACCGTAAGGCCAGAACTGAGTCTTGAAGTTACGTTCGGGGTTGTACCGTTCATATATCTTGTACTTCTCCATATCGTCACCACGCGGAAAGAGATATACAGGTATCAGCGGGTTGTGATACTGCCCTTGCCCCAACATATTATTGTTGTCCGAGAGGATGTACGAAGCGCTCATATCGAGAGTAAGTTTTTCTTCGATCAACTCAGTGGTGTTGCGTAACGTAAAGTTGTAGCGGTTGTATGTATTATTGGGGATGATGCCGCGCGCGTTGGTCGAAGCAGCAGAAAAGTACGTTTGATTCCGGTTGGTCCCGGCAGAAACGCTGATGGCATTCGACTCGGTGTAACCGGTCTGGAAGAAGTCCTTAGGATTGTAACTGGTGGGCTTATCCAGCTTTTTGCCCCAGCTGTAGTATGAACCTTCATTGGAACCGTACGTATTCTGGAATTCCGGCATGATGAACGGGCTCATAAATTGTGTATCGTTGGAGTAACTTACGCGTAATTTGCCTTCGGCCCCTCTTTTGGTAGTGATAAGGACTACACCATTGGCACCCTGTGTACCGTACAAGGCAGCTGCCGCTGCTCCGGTAAGTATTGACATGCTTTCGATATCGTCCGGATTAACGCTGGAGATACCGTCGCTGTCTCCTCCGTCGGGGTTCTCGTAGAATGAGGATGTCTGCGTTGTCTTCATCTGTGAAAGCGGAATACCGTCCACGACGTACAGGGCATTGTTGTCGCCGAAAAGCGACTTGGTACCACGCATCACCACACGTGACGAACCTCCGATACCGGAAGAGTTCTGGTTGATGGTGACACCGGCTATTTTACCGGCCAAACTGTTGATAAAGTTGGCATCTTTTGCAACATTGATATCCGCTGCTTTAATTTCCTGTACATTATAGGTAAGCGATTTAGTCTGGCGTTTGATACCGAGGGCGGTGACTACCACCTCGTCCAGTTCCAACTGATCTTCCTTCAGGCTGATCATCAGCGGGCGGTTGTCTGTGACAGCCACTTCCTTCTTATTATACCCGGTGTACGAGAACGTCAACACATCGCCTTTCTTTACCTGGAGCGTGAAATTACCATCCAGGTCAGTGATGGTACCGTTGCTTGTCCCTTTGATGATCACGTTTACACCGATCAGCGGTTCACCCGATACATCCTTCACGATTCCTTTCACAGTGATGGGCTGGTCTTGCTGCTGTACAGCCTGTTCGCTGACAGACAGAATGATTTGCTTGCCCATGATGGAATAAGTGATGTTGGTACCGGCAAACATCTCGTCCAGAATTTGGCGGATATCCCCGTTAGGGTTGTTCACAGAGACCATGCGGTCGGTATGGATGGTCTTGTCATTGTACAGGAATGTGTAATCGGAGGTCTTTTCTATGTTGTTGAGTACCTGTTCAATGGTTACATTCCTCAAGTTAATAGACTCTCTGGTCTTTTGTGCAAATCCGGTGACAGCATGCACCTGAAATGCGACGCACAATAGCACTAAACTAATTTTCATGGTGAGTGGAAATTTTAGATTTAGGGCACTTTTTATGCACAGTGCATTAATCGTATGTTTTTTTTTCATAACTTTACGGCTAACTAATGTTTGTTGTTAGTAATAAACTTTTGGTTATGACTGCCGGACGAATTTGCGAGACTCTGCCGGCAGTCTTTTTTTGTAAGAAGGTGACCGTCTGACGACCCCTTCTCTGTGGTTTTTCATAAATGTGTGTTATCTCATAGGCTCTTCAGCGTTAATGCAGTTCTACAATGATCTTGTCTCTTGTCAGCGTACCGTCGGCTTTCTGTTGCTGGGGCTCGATGCTCCATTCTATATGGGCCGACTTACTCAGATAGTCCAGGATCTGCTCCAAAGATTCGTCCTTGAACGTAGCCCGGTATTTATATTCTTTCTTCGACAGGTTGTGAAACTCGATGTAGGCATTGTAATGCCGGGCGAGTTTACGCAGTACCTCGTCGAGCGGTGCATTGCGGAAGATCAGTTTACCTTCCCGCCACGCTACCTTCTCATAGGGATCGATGGCCGTTTTGACCGATCGTTTCGTTTGTTTGTCGTAGGTTAACATCTCGTTGGGATGAAGTGGAAACTCTGCTTTGTCACCGGGAGCGATGATGTTCACTTTTCCTTCTTCGAGTACCGTTTCTATGCAGGCATCTTCGGTATAGGCGCTGACATTGAACCGGGTTCCGTATACGTAGACAGTGAGTCCGTCGGGGGTATCGACGTAGAACGGATGTTTCGGATCGGCAGTAACTTCAAAGTAAGCCTCGCCTTCCAGTTCCACATGGCGGTGACGGGAGTCGAATGTAGCCGGATAACGCAGGGAAGTACCTCCATTGAGCCACACGACGGACCGGTCGGGCATCTCGTAACGGGTGATGGTTCCCGGTTGCGTCCTCACTTCTGTATACCGCAGGTCAGCTTCCGGTTTCCTGAAGTTAAGATAGCCCAGCACCAGCGTGGCGATGAACAGCGGCAGTGTAAGGAAAGCGGCATAGCGTATCAGGTTCATCTGCAAAGTCTGTCTCTTTTCCGTCCGGAGCTTCCGGCGGGTACGCTCGTAGGCTGCCGGAGTATCAATGCGCTCCATCTCCCGGATATCTTCGGACAATGCTATGGATATACGCAGCTGGCTGATGTCGTTGCGCAGGGTTTCCGACTGCCGGGCTTGCTCCTCTATATTCCGCTTTTCTTCGGGAGTACAGAGCCCTTTGCAATAGCGGATGAGTAATTCGGGGTTAATCATGGTACGTTGTAAATGTTGTTCTATATATAGTACAACTGTGCCCGATAATCCGGACAGGTTCTGCTATTTTTTTTATTTGCATGCTATAATTACACTTTTTTTCTCTTACTTTTGCACCAACAACCTTCAATAAATATATGCGAAAACCAGTTTCACAATCAATGCCCGAAAGCCGTTTTAAGAATTTGTTTGAACAGTATTATGCCCCCTTCTGCCTGTATGCCAGGCGATTTATCAATGAGGGTGCGGTGTGCGAAGATATTGTTTCAGACGTATTTGCTGCCTTATGGCGTAAACGGGATGAGTTAGAGCTCGAACCTTCCACCACCATTGCATACCTCAAGACGAGTGTCCGCAACAACTGCCTCAATTACCTCAAGCATCAGAATCATGTCTACGATTACGAAGAGCTTTGCAAAGTAGCTCCTCCCATGTATGAAATGTCACCCGATAGCGTGTACACCTTGATGGAACTATACGAGATGCTTCACGCTTCGTTGAATAAGCTTCCGGAGAACTACCGGAAAGTGTTTACACTGTATTTCTTCGAAGGGAAGACGCATGCGGAGATCGCACAGGAGATGGATCTGAGTGTCAAGTCTATCGACCGGTACAAACAGAAGGTGATGGAGATGCTGCGTGCAGAGTTGAAAGATTATCTGCCCTGCCTCATCCTATTACAAATGTTATGTGATTGACGGAGTGCTTACTCGGATACCCGGAAATTCACAGAACCGCGCACCGGGCAGGTTGAAAAGGGGATTCCTGCTCCCCGCCGAAGCAAGGGAGCAGTTGAATCGCCAGCGTGCAAATTAATTGAAATCAATTCATAGTCGGGGATTAAAAGGGTCTGTCAGATACAGTTCTTATCGCATTATAAAACACTGGTTCGTTTGGTAAATTCGATGATCTCGGGAATATAGCCGAATGCCAATCCCGTGACCGTATCGGCGCATCCGTAATAGATGGCGATACGTCCGGTTTCCGGGTCATGCAACGAAGCACAGGGGAAACAAACATTCGGTACATCGCCCATACATTCATACTCTTTCTGGGGGGAAAGCAGGTATGGACCCGAACGGTATTTCACTTTCCAAGGTTCGTCCAAGTCGAGCAACGCCGACCCGAAGCTGTACACAAAGCCGTTGCACGAAGCCAATACACCGTGATAGATCAGCAACCAGCCTTCCGATGTCTCGATCGGGATAGGGCCCGCCCCTATCTTGGTGCATTGCCAGGCACTCACCTCAAACTTGGCAGGCGACATCACATGACGGTGCCGTCCCCAAAAGGTCAGGTCGGGGGATTCGCTGTAGAAGATATCGCCGAACGGTGTATGCCCGTTATCACTTGGCCGGCTCAGCATGGCAAACCGCCCGTTGATCCTCCGCGGGAACATCACTCCGTTGCGATTGAAAGGAATAAAAGCGTTCTCCAACTGGTGGAACGTGACAAAGTCATAAGTATAAGCCACGCCGATGGTAGGGCCGTGATAGCCATTGCACCAGGTCACATAGTAGCGATCTTCAATGAAGCAGACACGCGGATCATATCCATACACCCACTCGCCTATCTCCGCATCGTCGCATTCGAAGCGCAACGGCTCTTCGTTGATCTCCCAATGCAGGGCATCCTTGCTGAATCCCACATGCAGACGCATCCGCCGGTTGGTATCGTCGCAACGGAAAACCCCGGCATACCCGCCGTTGAAAGTCACCACAGCACTGTTGAAAATGCTGTTCGAGGTTGGCAACAAGTTGCGCGGTATCACCGGATTACCCGAGAAACGCCATACTACCTCTTTCGAACCCGCAGGACGATCTTCCCACGGCATACCGGGCAGAGGCTCGCCCAGAATTGTCAAATCTTTCATATATATAAGTTGAATATCATTCTTTTTCAGATTTATCAGCATACGTGAAGGGCACGAACCAGGTAATGATAAAGGCCGGGATGGTAGCTATCAATACCCAGATGAAGAAATTCCGGTAGCCCAGCACATCGCTCAGATAGCCGCTGAGCATTCCCGGCAGCATCACACCTAGATTCATGATTCCCGTGGCAAAGGCATAATGCGCCATCTGGTGCTTGCCGGGCGCTACCTGCTGCATCATGAACAGCATCAGTCCCACAAAGCCAAAGCCGTAGCCGAAGTATTCGAACACGATACCGCTGCCTACCAGCCACAAGTTCGATGGTTGGTAAATGGCCAGCAACAGGTATACCAGGAAAGGTATATTGAATGAGCAGCAAAGCGAAAAAAGCGCCCGCCGCAGTCCCAATGCCGATATGTAGTAACCGGCCAGTACGGAACCAAGGATGAAAGCGGCTGCACCGAACGTACCGTATATCAGTCCGATGTCTTTCACATCGATCCCCAACCCGCCCAGTTCCACCGGCGCTTTAAGGAAAAGCGGAACAATCTTCATCGCATACCCTTCGGCAAACCGGTAGAGCAGGATAAATCCTATATAATAAACAATGTGTTTCTTGGCGAAGAAGGTACGGATCACCTCCCAAAGCGCCTGTCCGGTTTGCCGTACATTGTGCACCTCGCCGGGTTGGTTCGGCCGGGAAGGAAGACGAAAAAAATGATAGAGCTGCATGGCGATCATCAGGGCGGCACAGATCAGCATGATGGTCATCCAGGCATATACGGTACCGAGGCTGCCTTTGAGCGCTCCGGCCAGATAGACCATTCCTCCGTTGGTCAGGATCTTGGCCAGGTTGTAAAAAGCTCCCTGCCAACCGATGTATTGTGCCTGTTGGGTGGTGTTCAGTTCGGTAAGGTAGACGCCGTCCCCGGCAATGTCATGCGTGGCCCCGCTGAAAGCGATCACTCCCATCAGAGCGATAGCGTAACAGAAGAATCCCGGCAACGGCAGCGAAAGCGCCACCAAAGCAAAAGCGATGCCGGTGATCATTTCCGTAACGACCACAAAGAATTTTTTCGTTTTAAATATTTCCAGGAAAGGACTCCAAAGCGGTTTCAGTGTCCAGGGAAGCATTATAAGGGAAGTCCAGAAAGCTATCTGCGTATTCGATATCCCCATGTCGGAAAACATCAGCACGGACACCATCGACAGGGCCACAAATGGCAGTCCCATAGCAAAATAGACAGTAGGTACCCAGCAGGCCGGACTGATTGCGTTTGATTTGTTTTTCATATATTTTATTCTACGTTTATTTAAATACAACTGAACCGGGCAAACTACTAATCGCCTTCCTAAATAAAATGATAAGAAGGCTAAATAATCTGCCTCGTAGAATAAAGAAACCTACCTCATAGCCTTGCTTCCCCACCATCTCCCCGATGGTCCCGGAGACCGTTATCCGTTTACTTTCTTATAATCCTCCAGGAACTTAGCTAATCCCGAGTCAGTCAGCGGATGTACCAACAACCCTTTGATGGCGCTCAACGGGCAGGTAGCAATATCAGCTCCCACTTCAAGGCATTCCAGAATATGCTTCGTATTTCGAATAGAAGCGGCAAGTACTTGCGTCTTATAACCATAATAACGGAATTTATCCACAATCGAGGCAACGAGCTGTACGCCATCTTCTCCGATATCATCCAACCGGCCAATGAAAGGTGATACGTAAGTAGCTCCGGCTTTAGCGGCAAGTAGCGCCTGCCCCACCGAAAACACCAGAGTGCAGTTGGTACGAATGTGTTCTTCCGAGAAGAATTTAATGGCCCGGATACCATCGGCAATACAGGGTACTTTCACCACAATACGCGAATGAAGCGCGGCCAGTTCCCGGCCTTCCCGAATCATTCCCTCATAGTCGGTAGCGATAACCTCGGCGCTCACATCGCCTTTGACCAACTCACAGATTTTCACATAATGCTCGCGCTGGGCTTTGATGCCTTTGATCCCTTCTTTCGCCATAAGCGAAGGGTTGGTGGTTACACCATCGAGCACTCCAAGGTCGTACGCCTCTTTGATTTGTGCCAGATTGGCAGTGTCGATAAAGAACTTCATAATAGATTGTTTTTGATGGTTAGAAAACAGCCGCCGGGAATGAATTGTTCCCGATTCACGAATACTCCAGCTATTTTTCTCAAAATTAATATAAAATATACATCAATGTATAATACATCCATGTATATTTTATAAAGTATTATCTTTGTACGCAATCAGATTAAATTACATCCTAATAAATATGGAAGCAAACAAATCACTCAGAAAAATTGGATTAAGCTGTTTATTGATAGCTATATTGCCTCTCAACGTACTTGCCCAGAATATAACAGAAGATTCACTTAAATGCTGGTTATCTTACATCGCCTCCGATGAGATGAGCGGACGTGCTAATGGTTCAAAGGAAATAGAAGAAATAGCATCTTGGTTATCCGGGAAGTTCCAACAATATGGAGTCATTCCACTAGAAGGAGAGGAAAGCTTATTACAGGAATATCCAGTTGATTACAAAGACATTAACTACAAAAATGTCATCGGATATATTCCTGCTAAAAACGAAGAAAACAATCATCCATATATTGTTTTATCTGCTCATTTCGATCACATCGGGAAAAGAGGAAATAAAATCTATAATGGTGCTGACGATGACGCTTCCGGGATAGTAACACTATTGGGGATTGCAAAAAACATCCATGAAAATGGTGTAAAACCGGATTGTCCCATAGTTTTTGCTGCATTCAGTGGGGAAGAGTACGGAAGATTGGGGTCGAAAGCATTTTGTACCAGCAATATCATACCTTTAAATCAGGCAAAACTGAACGTTAATTTCGAAATGGTGGGACGCTCTGACGAATATGGGAAAAACAAATTTTATATTACAGGACAAAAATACTCAAGCTTATCCAATATGATACAAAAATATAATGAGAACAAGTCATGGCAATTGATAGATATTGGAGAATTTGGAAATCAACTGTATCGAGCAGCCGATAATTATTCTTTTATACAATACTTCAATCACTCAACCACCTGTATTCCGGCACATACTATTGCCACCAATATCGGCATGAGCTACGTCCATTCCGAAAAAGACAAGGTGGAATATATTGATTTTGAGAATTTATGTTCTTTTATTAATTACATAACGGGCTTTATCAATTACATCTCCCAACAAGAAATTAAAGTGGAATGCTTTAAGTAATGTCAAAAGCAGGCCAAGATATTGGAAATCAACAAAGACTCACCCTTTTAGCAGATACCCTTTCTTCATCAACGATTCGATCTTTACCACCGGATCATTACCCAAAGCTTTCCGCAGATAGGTAATCTGTACATTCAGCGCCAGGGAATTGGCATACGACGAATTACCCCAAACCGCATTCAGGATAATCTCACGATCGACTGCTACATTCAGGTTACGGGCAAGAATGCGCAGGATATCGGCCTGGCGGGAGGTGATAAGAACCTTTTGATTTCCGGTACGTATCTCGTTAGTACTGTAGTTGAATACCGAATTCCCGATGCGGTAAGTTTCTTCTTCCACCGTATCGACGGGCGATGTGGCAAAGCGTTCGCGGATACGGGCAATGAGTTCTTCGGGGTAAAAGGGCTTGGCGATGTAATCGTTGGCTTTCAGACGGAACCCTTCGAGGCGGTCGGCCTTGTCGGAGCGGTCGGACAGGAAGAAGATGAGCACATGCTTGTCCGTTTCACGAATACGGGCGGCCACTTCGAAACCGTTGTAGCCGGGCATGTTGATATCGAGTAATACCAGATCGGGCTTTACGAGCGGGAATTGCTCCACGGCAATGGCGCCGTTGCCGGCATACGTTACCTCGTAACCTTCGTTTTCAAGGAAGCGTTTCAGCAACATGGAATATTTCAGGTCATCGTCGGCAAAAAGTATCTTGATAGGTTTCATACGTGTTATGATTTATTGCGGAATACTTACACTGACTGTTGTCCCTTCGCCGGGGCGACTCTGGAGCGATACTGTTCCATGATGGGCTTCGGCCAGTAACTTCACATAACTCAGCCCCAATCCGATACCGGGAATGGTGCGATCGGGCAGATTGTCGGCCCGGTAGAATTTTTCGAACACACGTGACTGAGCCGAATGTGGAATACCGATACCATTGTCCTTTACCGAGAAATGCAAGCACGCATTGTGTAATTGGCAGTCGATGTGGATATCCACCTGCTCATACGAATACTTCACGGAATTCTCTATCAGGTTGCTCACTATATTAGCTACGTGAACCGGATCGGCAGTGACAAGCGTAGTATCCATATCGAAATGCATGGTGATGTCCACTTTCTTCCCAGCAGGACGGTTGCAGAGACGTACCAGCTTCTCGATGGTTTCTTTCAGATCGAACGTACGGATGCTGAGAGGCGTATTCTCGTAATCGGCACGGGTCATATCGCGAACCTTAGTAAGGTATGCCGTGAGGTTGTCAATTTCGAACATGGCATCGCGCACTACCTCGTCCATTACCTGTTCGTCACGTCGCATGGTTTTATCGCTCAGGGCGGCCACGCACATCTTCAATGTTTGTACGGGACGTTTCAGTTCGTGTATCATGGTATTGACAAAATTCTTCCGCATCTCGTCGATTCGCCGTTGTTTCAGTATGGTTTTTATTTGATAGACAAAGCAAAAGAGCAAGAGCACCACCAGACAGACACTACCGATCAGTTGCCAGAGCATTTGCCGGATCAATGGGTCGAGCGGGACGATGAGTGTAGCTTCTGCCACTTCCTTTTTCAGCGGATTGTAGGGATATACAATATGCATAGTGGGTGAAAAGAGCTTCTCTCCTTTGACGTAACTACCCAACCACTGACAGGTATCTGTAGTAACTAATTGAATGTCGACCGGTTCGAAGCCACGGGCACGAAGCAGGGAGTCGAAACGAGCGGTAGTAAAAGGTATGATCTGCTCGGCACTGTAGCGCGATGCGGCTTCCATAATCACATCGGTAGAAATATTGTCTACATGAAAAGAATCTACGACAACGATGCTGTCAATCTTTTCCTGTAAAGTTTTCTCACCGGGCAAGACCACGTCCGATTGACGCAGACTATTGAGTGAAGATTTCAGTTGTTTGCTTTCGTAGAATACAATGTTCCACTGCGTACGCCCGGTCACGCTCTGCGAGTCGGGCAATTGCATATTGCAGTTCACTCTGATGAGCCGGTCTATCTTTTTTGACAGGCTATCCCGGCCATCTTTATCGTCAAAGCGATCCATGAGCTCGCTCTTTTCCAACGCTAACAGCTGCGCATGCATGTCGCGCATATACTCGTCGACCGAATAATTATATTGGTTGTACAACCAGTAACCTTGTCCGCCAATCATCAGCAAACAAGTTGCCAGGGTGAGTATCCATACTATTTTAATTCTCTTTTCCATACTATTCATTCTGTTTCGGGCAAAGATAAATGGTATGCTGCTATTAACAATACGCGCGAGAAGTGTTTTTTGAGCAGCGTAATATCTCAGTAATAACTTTTCAATTATTTCCGGCCAAAGCCCGTTACTTTTGCCTCATCGAAATTTAATAAAAACGAATATGAAAACAAGAATTACCGCCGTATGTTTGCTCCTTATGAGCCTGTTCACCGGAGCGTATGCCCAACGGATATCCATCGTAACCCCCGACGACATGAAGCCGGGCGAAGTAATAGACACCACCCTCTTCAAGGTTCAGTACAAAGCAAGCATGGTACTCGACACAACAGCTACCGACAAGGAACCCATCGCGGAAACCCTCATGCTGGAAGTGGGCAAAAAACTCTCATTGTACTACAGCTACACGATGCATGTAAAAGATTCTGTCCTACGGGAGGATATGTTGAAAGGTGCTTCGCAGGACGAATTCCGGAAACATGCCGAACAGTACAAAGACGGAACGGTGACCCAGCGTATCTATAAAAATTACCCAACCGGAAAGGTAACTACACTCGACCGCATCGGCACATCGAAGTTCCGTTGCGAAGAAAAGAACGAACTACCGCAATGGGAGTTGCTACCCGATACGGCTACCGTACTGTCGTACCTCTGCCACAAGGCTGTTTGCCACTTCAAAGGGCGTACCTACGAGGCATGGTACACACTGGAGATACCCCGCAGCGACGGCCCTTGGAAGCTGGGCGGACTGCCGGGGCTGATCCTGAAAGTATCCGACAGCCGGAAGCATTTTGTCTTCGAATGCAGCGGACTGGAACAGTGCAAGAATCAGGCCGTGATCCATTTCAATGGTAACAACTACGAAACCATCACCCGGAAAGCGTTAAACAAGTTGTACGAACGATTCGCGAAAGATCCCGTCGGGTTCATCACTTCCACACAACCCAATGTACGTATTCAGGTACGTGACGGAGCAGGAAATGCCATAACGAAACCCGTACCGCTTCCTTACAACCCGATTGAGCTTTCGGAATAGGCGGAAATACAGTGCCGGACAACCATTCTCTTTCCGGGCGAAAAAATGAATTCGATTCACCATTCGCCATAATTTCCGACTTATCAAACTGATTAAGTGATGATTACCCGATGGTGAATACCTTTTTTATTCACCATTCATTCACCATTTTCCAAGGTATTCACCATTTTGAACCAGTCGCTTCTCCACTTGATACCGGGGTTATCTCAGGGAGATTTGTCTGGTATGTCCCTGAGTGTACGATCGCTTCAAGCGAGCAATACTTCTGTTTCATCAGCCGTAACACTTTGTTCCATCAGTCGTAACGCTTTGTTTCATCCGGCGGAACAGGCTGTTGCTCGTAGTGAAACAAAGTGTTGCTCTACGAGAAACAGAGTGTTTCACACCGAGAAACAGAGTGTTTCACACCGAGAAACAAAGTGTTTCATTAGAACGAAACAAGTTGTTTCAGTAGCGTGAAACTGTTTGTTTCAAGCCTTGTGAAACTATCAATCTGTTAGGGAAACGTGACTTTATAAAGTAGTATCGCTACAAGCAAATGGTGAATACCCCGGAAAATGGTGAATAAATGGCGAATAAAAAAGGCATTCACCATCGTATATTCATCTAAAAATCAGATCAATAAATCCGAAAACATGGTGAATGGCGAATGAATTTCACTTTTTCGAATAGGAAGAAAGAAAGCTATTTTATGCATTACATACAACCAACAATGAAACCTATAATTCTCTCTCTAATAGCCTTATGGCTCTGCATAGGCAACACAAACGCCCAACGCACGTTCGAGGGGCGGGTACTCGACAAAGAGTCCCGCCAGCCTCTCGAAGCAGCTTCGGTTACTTTACTGCAAGGCGAAGCACGTACACTGGTGGGCTATGCGCTGACCGACGCAAGCGGACGATTCGTCATCAAGAATTCGGCCACAGGCACATTGCAGGTATCGGTAGCTTACATGGGATACAAAACGGACATACGCCCCGCTACACCGGGAGCGTCCATGGTCTTCGAACTCACGCAGGAAGCTATCAACCTGAAAGAAGTACAGATCCGCGCCGGGCGTATCTGGGGAAAACAAGACACGGTGAAGTACGACTTTACCCGCTTTGTCTCCGAGAAAGATATGTACGTGAAAGATGTATTGAAGAAGCTCCCCGGAGTCAACGTAGAAGAGAACGGAGAAATAAGGTACAACGGGAAAGCCATCAGTAACTTCTACGTCGAAGGACTCGATGTATCAGGCGGCCGGTACAACCTTATTAATAATAACCTGCGCGCCAATGCAGTGAAGGTAGCGGAGATCATCGAGAACCACCAGCCGGTAAAGTCGCTACAAAACAAAGTATTCACGGATGATGTGGCACTGAACCTGAAACTGAAACCCGAAGCCCGTGCGCAATGGATCGTTACGGCCATGGGCGGACTGGGCTATGGCGATGAGTTGCTACGCACCGCCTCTATCAACGCCCTGCAATTAGGCAAGGAGAAGCAAACAACCTATACGTACAAAGGCAATAACACGGGGCTGAATGTAATGCCCGAACAAATGGAACTGGCCACAGGCAATATGACGGACCGGATACCCGACCGGGACATCCCGGTATTCCTTTCGCCTGCATCGATCTCCGCGCCCTTGGACGAGAAGCGGGTGCTGTTCAACGACAGTCACTTGTTTTCGGGAAACCGCCTGTATAAGCTGAACGACGACCGCCAACTCCGTATGCAACTGAACTACCTACACGACCGCAGCACGCAACAATGGGGCAACGAAAGCAGGTACTACTTTGCACAGGACACCATCACCACCCTGGAACAACAGGATTACCGCCTGCGTACCGACCGGCTGAACGCTGAACTGAATTACGAGAACAACGGCGCCACGAACTACCTGCGCAACCGGTTGATGCTGTCCGGTGCGTGGAATGATGGTTTATCTTCTATCCGCAGCAAGGACGAAGGGGAATCCGAAGCCCGCGAACTCACCCAACAGATACGTACTTCACAACTGAGTGTACGCAACTTCTTCACCCGTCTGCATACCGGAGAGCATTATACATGGGGCATCCGTTCGTTCCTGCGATACAGTTATCTACCTGCTTTTATCCGTCTGGAGGACGAAGATTCGAACACCAGCCGTACGGATATGAATGTATACGATTTCTATACGGACAACTCCCTGTACTGGTTACGCAAGAAGAACGGAGTGTCGTTGCAACTCACTGCCGGAATCAGAGGAGAGCTTTCGTCGGTTGGCCAGGAAGAGACACCTCCGCTCCTACCCGGCGCCACTGCCGATGAGCGATACGATGCCAACGGATATACCTTATACGCTACCCCGCAAGTAGAATGGGAAAAAGGCAACCTGCAACTCACCGCTTCTGCACAGTTGCAATGGAAAGAACTGCCCGAGCAGTCGTACTCGCACTTCTTCGTCAATCCGCGTATCTCCATGCGTTATCAACTCGGTCCCCGGTGGAAGGTTTATCTATCCGGCAGTCTTTCCGGTTCTGCGGGCGGATTATCCGACTTCTACCCGCTCCCTTACCGCCGGGATTACCGTACCTGGGTACAACGAAGCGAGATCGTTCCCGAAACAACCCGCCAGATGGCTGCGATCTATTCGGAATATAAGAATACCATTCAGGAATTCTTCTGGACAGTATCGCTGGCGCAAGCACACACGCGGTACAACCTGATCACCGAGAAAGATTATTCCAACGGGGAGTTCCTGATCAGTTCGCGGGAGTACCGAAACTCGGGCGATAGTTATACCCTGAACACAGTACTATCGAAAGGCATTTACGATTGGAATCTGAAAACATCGTTAGAAGCAACACTCAGCCGGAGCGAAGGGAAGCAGTCGAACCAAGGAGTGGTACAATCATACCGGTATGACTACCTGCGACTGATGCCGCGTCTTATCTGGTCGGCCAGCCGTTTCCTGCAAGCAGAATACAAAGGAAGTTTCGCATGCAGCTCGTCGAAGATTGGTGAAAATACGGAACTCGGCGCCCTTTGGAATATGGTGCAACGATTCACGCTGAACTTTGGTTGGAAAAATACGGAGTTGATACTCTCGGGCGAGTATTACTATAATGATTTGAATGAGCATCAGCACCTGACTAACTTCCTGGCCGATGCTTCCCTGGTGTACAAAGCAAAGAAATGGCGGTTCACTGCTTCGGCAGCCAACCTGTTCGACCAGAAGCGATACAGCTATACTGCCTATTCCACTGTACAAAGCAGTACCTCCTGGGTGAATATCCGTCCGCGGGAGTTTCTGGTTACGGCGCAGTACCAGTTTTGAGGATCAATATTTCTTCTTACTAATCCTGTCGATGATCGATGTAACTTCCTTTTTTGCTACTTCGAATTCATCGACAGAGATTAATGTATTCCCTCCGTACACGAATGCTCTGAATACATTATCCTCCAAAGGAATCCGAAAGAATGAATAAACATCATTATTCATCCACTTGTCCAGTGTCTTCTTATCAATATGACTCATGGTATGATTCAATCCATCTCCCTTCTGGTTACTATATCGAAGTAATTTCGACTGGATTCCTCCCAAACTTCCATACGTTTGCGACAATGCACGCAGAAAGTCCTTATCCTTTATATATTGCGTCAGCAACGATGACTTGAACACTTCGTACGAATCGGCATTGACCGCCAACGAATGTATATCGCCTATCACTTTCCGGTATGTCTCGAGCGTATCGAGCGGGATGGCCTCTACATGACTGATATGTTGGCGAATGAGTTGATACACCCGCTGCTCAGTCTCCCATTTACGTTGACTCCATTCAATACTCTGCAGATTCTCTTCCAACTCCGTTTGGACAAGCTTCATCATTCTATCCACTTCGTTTTGTTTGGCATTGTCGGATATTACAGAAGTGATCCACAAGGTTACAAATACACCGATAATGACCACAGATAACTCTCGCAGGTATTTCATAATTCCCCATGACAAGATTTTATCGATTTTCTTTCCCATACGTATGATTGTTTTATGACTATCCATGAATACTTGCGACAAAGATATATTTTTTTCATAGAATACAAAAAAAAGAGTGCCGTCCACGCTACCAAAGCGTCACGGCACCCTATCAAACAAAATAATAATCAATCAAATAAAAATCAAGCTATTGTAACAGCAGGCGACAGGTACACATCCTGTATGGCCTGTAAAAGTTCTACGCCTTTGTTCATCGGTTTCTGGAAGGCTTTTCGTCCGCTGATAAGGCCCATGCCACCGGCACGCTTATTGATAACGGCTGTGAGCACGGCTTCGCGCAAATCGGATGTTCCGTGTGATTCACCTCCGGAGTTGATCAAGCCCACACGTCCCATATACCCATTGGCTACCTGGTAGCGGCAGAGGTCGATCGGATGATCCGTGGTCAGTTCGGTGTACATACGTTCATCGGTCTTGCCGAAATGAATGGCTTTGAAACCACCGTTGTTCACCGGAAGTTTCTGCTTCACGATGTCCGCTTTGATGGTAACTCCCAAACGATCGGCCTGACCGGTAAGGTCGGCAGCCGCATGATAGTCTATCCCGTCTTTCTTGAAGTCGTTGTTGCGCAGGTAACACCACAGAATGGTAACCATTCCCAGTTCATGCGCATACTCGAACGCTTCGGCAATCTCCACCAACTGGCGGCGGCTCTCTTCGGAGCCGAAATAGATCGTGGCTCCTACCCCGGCGGCGCCCATCTCCCAGGCCGACTTCACGGAGCCGAACAGTACCTGATCGTATGTATTGGGATAAGAAAGCAATTCATTATGGTTCAACTTTACAATAAACGGTATTTTATGTGCATACTTGCGTGCCACACTACCCAGTATGCCGAACGTGGAAGCCACTGCGTTGCAACCACCTTCGATGGCGAGTTTCACAATGTTCTCCGGATCGAAATAGATAGGATTCGGAGCAAACGAAGCCCCGGCAGTATGTTCGATATCCTGATCGACAGGAAGAATGGATACGTAACCGGTATTGCCCAGACGGCCATGACCGAGAATACGTTGCAGGTTATTCAGTGTCTGAATGTTACGATCGGACGACACCCATACTTTGTCAATCGTACCGGGTGAAGGAATGTGCAGCATCGACTTATCAATCGTTTTGCACGTATGTTCCAGGTAATAACCGGCTTTATCGCCGAGCAAGTCTACAATCTTATTGTTCATAATCGGTAAAAGGTTTTAAAATTAAGGGTTCAATTTCGTTTTCCTTGATTGGCAACAGCTTCCATCATCGCAACGATCTCATCGGGATCGCCCAGGAAATAGTCGGCAGTCAAATTCAGATTGTCATCAAACTCGAATACATAAGGAACAGCTGTAGGCAGGTTAAGGTTCACGATATCGTCATCAGAAATACCTTTTAAATATTTAATGATACCGCGCAGACTGTTTCCGTGCGCCACAACCAACAGGTCGTTAGCCGTTTCCAGATTCGGGAAGATGGTGCACTTCCAATAGGGTAACGTACGGTCTATCGCATCTTTGAGCGATTCCGTACGAGGCAGGTCGGTGTCCGGTACCAACTTGTAACGATCGTCAAACCGAGGATTGGCTGGGTCGTTCTCAGTCAATGGATTGGGAGCTATATCGAAACTCCGTCGCCATATCTTGACTTGCTCGTCGCCGTACTTCGCCGCTGTTTCGGCCTTGTTCAGCCCCTGCAGAGCGCCGTAGTGTTTCTCGTTCAGACGCCAGCTTTTCTCGACCGGAATCCAATCCTGGTTTAGTTTATCAAGCACGCCGTTCAATGTTTTTACAGCCCGCTTGAGATATGAGGTATAAGCTTTATCGAAATGATAACCTTTCTTGAGCAATAAGTCGCCTGCCTTACAGGCTTCGGCCACACCTTTTTCTGTCAAATCCACGTCCGTCCATCCTGTGAAACGGTTCTCCTTGTTCCATGTACTTTCCCCGTGGCGGAGCAATACGATCCTTTTCATTTGTTCTCCTTTCTTTGGTTTTAATATATAACAATCGAGATCATGCAAAGTTCGGTGAAGACGCTATAGATATCAATAACTAAAAATAATGAACTTTTACTTCTTCATTCGCTATAAATGACTAATTTTGTGCACTTCTATATAAATCTCTAACAGTAAATATTGAATAAACAATTGGAATCAAGTAAGCGTTCAGAAACAGAATTAGTTCTTATGCTCATGGACAAAGGGCAAATAGGCTGGTGGAAGGCGGATATGAAGAAACAACACTTCGTCTGTTCATCTTATATAAGCAACCTCCTCGGACTACAGGAAGACGGCATTATTACTTTTGTGGACTTCAGTAGCCGCATACTTAACGACGTGCAACTCACCACCTCCATATTCTCTGTACTCAACCAGTTGAATGAAGATTTCATGTATGCACTGCAAACTACTCAAGGCAACCTCTGGATGCGGAGTAAAACATGTCACCGCGAAACGGATGACCAGGGAAATATTTATATGTACGGAATCACTGAGTTTAAAACGAAAGCCACCGAAGACTCTGCCGATAAGGTATTGCAACGGAGCGACAGGATCATACAAAATATTTACCATAATTTCCCTGTGGGAGTGGAACTGTATGATAAAAACGGCTACTTAGTCGATCTGAACAAGAAGAATCTGGAGATGTTCCACATCGCCGACCAGAATGATGTGCTGGGTATCAATCTGTTTGAGAATCCGAACATCACAGACGAGATCAAAGAAAAGATCAGACGGCACGAACCGGTAACCCTCGCCACTCAATACGATTTCTCGAAGTTAGACGGCTACTATGAATCCGGCCAGAAAAGCGGTTACCTGAATGTAACCACTAAGATAACTACATTGTATAATGCATGTAACAATCCGGTTAATTATCTGCTGATCAATGTAGACAAAACGGAAGATGCGGCCGCATACAACAAGATACGGGAATTTGAAGAAGTCTTCGCACTTGTAGGCAATTATGCCAGGGTCGGCTACGCGCAATTCAACATTTTGACTAAAGAAGGATATGCACAAAGCAGTTGGTACCGGAACGTAGGCGAAAAAGACGGTACACCGATGAACCAGATTATCGGAGTTAACGCCCACTTCCATCCGGACGACCGCGCTATCATCTTCGGCTTTATGGGTAAAGTGAAACAAGGCATTGCCACGCGACTAACGGTAGATGTACGCATCCTGCGTGAGGACGGACAATACACCTGGACGTGTATCAACCTGCATGTCAAGAAGTTCGAGCCACAGAACAACTGCATTGAAATGATTTGTGTGAACTACGACATCACTGCACTGAAAGAATCGGAACAGAATCTGCTCAAAGCCAAAGAGAAAGCCGAAGAGTCCGACCGCCTGAAGTCGTCTTTCTTAGCCAACATGAGCCACGAGATACGTACGCCACTGAACTCTATCGTAGGTTTCTCCAGCATGTTGCAGGAAACAAACGATCCGGAGGAAAAGCGGCAGTATATCAATATCATCGAAGAAAACAACCGCCTGTTATTACAACTTATCTCAGACATCCTCGACTTGTCGAAAATCGAAGCGGGTAAGTACGATATGACGCCGGGACCGATCAATGCCAAACAACTGTGTACCGATCTGGTAGGCGCATCGGCCAAACGAGTGAATAACGGTGTGAAACTTCAACTGGCCGAAGCACTTCCTGAATTGACCTTTGTAAGTGACAAGAGCCGGATACAACAAGTATTGCTCAACTTTGTAAACAATGCTATTAAGTTCACCAACGAAGGTAGCATCACACTGGGATACAAGCAACAGGAAAAGATTGTGAAGTTCTTCGTACAAGACACAGGAATCGGTATCAAACCGGAAAAGCAGAAAGAGGTGTTCAACCGCTTTGTAAAACTGAACAGCTTCATTCCGGGCACAGGATTAGGACTCCCTATCTGCCAGACTATTGTTGCACAGATGGGCGGTGAGATTGGAGTAAATTCTATACCCGATGAAGGCTCCTGTTTCTGGTTCACGCACCCACTAAATTGAATGAAAATTTAATTCCTCTTCAAGAAGATGCGATTGGTGATGCATCCGGGAAGTTCCGGCTCGTAATGCGTCACCATGATCATCGTTTTATCTTTCCGCCCGCAGAAGGCTTCGATTACTTTCTTTACCCGGCGGCGATTGTAAGTATCCAAGCCGTGAAGCGGTTCGTCGAGAATCAGCAATTCCGGATCTTTCACGAAGGCACGGGCCAGCAAGGCTAAGCGTTGTTCTCCGCTGGAGAGTTGCAGGAACGGGCGGTCTTTCAGCCCGGCGATGCCAAATACATTCATCCACCATTCACAGATAGCCATTTGTTCCGGGCGTGGTTGTTTGTACAACCCGATGCTATCGTGCAAGCCGCTGGCAACGATCTGAATGGCAGGTAGATTTTTCAGATAGGCCCGGTGCATCTCCGGGCTTACGTAGCCGATGTGTTTCTTGATTTCCCAGATACTTTCGCCCGTACCGCGCTTCCGCCCGAAGAGACTGATGTCACAAGCATATGATTGTGGATTGTCGGCACATACCAAACTCAACAGGGTGGACTTACCCGAACCGTTTTCACCACTCAACGCCCACTTCTCACCACGCAGCACCGTCCAGTCGAGTTCTTTCAGGATAGTACGATCGCCATAACGGATACTGACTTTATTCAGCTTCACCACCTCACCGCTTTTGTAGTTGGTACCATCGTAAGGCAGGTCGAGAATGGATTGCTGCAAGTCGTCATACGACTCCCGGGTATCCACAGAGCGGATCATCTCCATATACTCGCTTCGTGTTTGCTTGCCGGCTACCTGCATATGATCCACGTTGACTACATGGGTAATGAACGATGGAATATCATCCACCATCGACAGTACCAATACAACCTGTAGTCCTTTTCGTTGCGTCAATCGTTCGAGCAAAGAAGAAAGGAGCTCGCGTGTAGGTGCGTCCAGTCCGATAAACGGATTGTCAAGAATCAATACACGTGGAGTGGTTAGCAATGCCTTGGTTAATTGAAACTTACGGAGTTCCCCACTGGAAAGAAGGATAATCTTCTTATCGAGCATCGGCTCAATGCGGAACAGTTCGAAGAGTTCCTGTTTCAACTGCTCGTCTTTGATCTCTCCAAACATATCGCGTACTTCGGGAGCATCATCTTGGTCTTGCGAGTTCCACCGCTGCTGGTAATAGTAGTTGGCATCGGCTGCACCATACGAATCGCGGAAAGCGATGTACTTCACATTATCGTAGGCCGTATGAGTCTCCGAGGGTGAGAAATCGTAGTTTACCGTTCCCCGAAGCAAAGGATACTTTCCTACCAATGTATCTACAAAGAGACTTTTTCCCATACCATTAGGCCCAACGATAGCAATGTGTTCGCCTACGCAGAATGCTGCATGAATAGGAGTTGCAAGACGAACCTGCGGGTTGCGGGCTATGCCGTCTGCTATTGTGATTGTTTTTTGTTGCATGACGTATTCTATTATTGCTGCAAAAGTACACAAATGTTCCACGGTATATAAAAAACTTCCGGCAAATTCATCTCTGAACTAACCGGAAGATACACTTTATCTGATAAAACGGGCTATTTGTTACTTGCTAAACCCATACGGCGGACATTCGTGATTACTGATCTTGATGTGATACTGCATCATATCGGGCAGATTGTGAACCGGTCGTTCTATATTATAAGGTATAGGACGCTTGCTGAACTGTTGGAAGTAAAGCAGACAGCCATCTTTCCACCATACGGCATCGCGTGCCTGAATGCGTAATTTGTGTTGCACCTCTGCAAAACGTTGTGCATCGACATACTTACCGGTAGCATCCCAAATCTGCTGAAACTTCCGGGCTTGTTGTACACCACGGTCGTAGGTATAGCAAAGCTCATCCCATAGCGTACGCCCGCTCTTCATCTTATAAGTCCAGGGCACATGATGAAACCACAGAAGAAGATTTTCCGGACAGGTTTCAAGATGATCGTATGTATCGCACAGCGGTGAGTTATATTGCGCCGTGGCATTGCTTCCGGTACTACTACGATCGAATCCCACGCCGGTAGCATCCGCTTTGTGATAATAAGAAGGCAACCAGTCGGCTCGTGCTCCGGGCACATCACACCACGGTTCGGGACCATAATGATGCCCGAAAGCAAACAAGTGATGCAAACCCAATGGCATCATGTAGTCTACGATGGCTTCGCGCGACTCCATCATCATCTCTTTCACCGGCTCACGGAAGTCAGCATCGGAAGTAAATGTTTGCCGTATCCATTCATCGGCAATACCCTCGGAGGTAAGTTGTGGGTTCCAGGCCAAGCGACCGTATGCATACCAGTTGGATTGTGCAAACGGGTGCCCGCACCAGTTAATATCATCACCAATATTGGCTACGCCGGAAACAGCGGTGATGGGATACTTAGACAAAGAACCTTCGGTTATCCGGGCAATGGTGCTACCCTCCCCTTGCTGGTAGGTGTCGCTATCCAGGCACTCTTTCCACATCGGAGCCAGATAGCATAAGTGGTTGGAGAAACCGAGATATTCCTGGGTGATCTGGAATTCGGCCATGACGGGTGTTTGTTTCATGGCACCAAACAACGGACTGAACGGTTCGCGAGGTTGGAAATCAACCGGGCCGTTCTTTATTTGTATGATAACGTTGTCACGGAACTTTCCATCGAAAGGAAGAAATTCCTGATAGGCTTGCTTGGCACGGTCTTCATCGCCCGGGCTATATACGAAAGCACGCCACATCACGACGCCTTTGTAAGGTTTCAGGGCATCGGCAAGCATGTTTGCACCATCGGCATGGGTGCGTCCGAAATCCTGCGGACCGGGGAGCCCTTCGGAATTGGCTTTCACAAGGAAGCCACCGAAGTCGGGAATGAGTGTGTAGATTTCTTTCGCTTTGGCTTTCCACCACTTCTGTACTTCTTTATCCAAAGGATCGCTGGTAGGAAGTCCTCCCAATTCGGCCGGTGACGAGAAGTTGATAGCCAAATATATCTTCAAATGATAAGGACGGAAAATATCTGCCAAGGCTTTAACCTTCCCTAAATAATCGGCCGATAGTATCTGCGGGCTGGCATTGACATTGTTCAGTACCGTGGCGTTGATACCGATGGATGCGTTGGCACGGGCATATTGTTCGTAGCGGGGCGAAAGGGTTCCAGGCAGTTCGTCCCACACCCAGAGCGAACGTCCGGCATAACCGCGTTCTACTGTACGATCCAGATTGTCCCAATGATTGAGGATGCGAATGTTGTACGACGGGCGTTCGGATATATGGAGTGCAGAACAATCTGCCCCGGTATCTTGCAATCTCAACAGATGGTAAGCGCCATAAAGCAATCCGGCCTCACCGCAAGAAGCGATGGTTATCTGGTTATTGGAAGTACGAATAATATAGCCCTCCTCTCCCAAAACTTGCGTCTCTTTATTCTTCTGCCAATTCAGTACCACAGGGCTACCCAACCATGCTTTGCGCAGTTCACCGGCAGCCAGGTCGATGGTTGGAGTACTTTTTTGAGTCGTAACCGACGGACGAATATTCTCCTTCGACAAACTTAACCAAAGACGACTCCCATCCTCCGCACGTACAGGATGAAGAAAACAAACGAATAAAAGTAAAGCGGCTAATTGTTTCATGATGTTCTTATTGAGGTAAAATAATCTGGTACCGGCCACTGAGGTGCATCAAAGCAAAGAGCCTTAACAACCCATCGTAGTAGGCATCGAAATATCCATCTTCGTAGGGTTCGTGACGGGCATTCCACAAGCGGTCGACAAACTCGCGACTCTTATCATGCGAGCAGAGCAAAGATGCAGCAGCCGACGTTGCCACTAATCCGAGCGAGTGACGCAATGCCTTGTGCTCTCCTGCACCCAGTGTGTCTGTCACTTGTGTACCATCCACATTGTATTGATCGACAAACGTATCGATGCCCTGGATATACAGGAAGTCCTGTATCTTGTGCCCATACTCTTGTTGCCACTGTTTATCAGCACATGCCCACGAATAGTCGAGTGCTATGTTCATCGGTACACGCCAGGAGTCGAAACGGAAAGCATCACCGATGATGCGGCCATTATGCAGCAACGTGCCGTCATAGTTGTTGTAATCGGGATTCAACCCGGTGACGGGATGGATAGATTTATGCAGGTACTCACGGCTCTTCACTGCACATTCGCGCCACAATTCCGCCCTACCATCGTTTGCCCATCGTGCCCATACTTCATAAAAAGCAGGAACATGATACGACGGATCGGTAAACCGTCCGCCCCGTACGCTGGGCACAAAAGTTATCAGCTTATGCTCCATATTGATGATGTTCGTCACGCCATCCGTACCATCTTTTTCCATCATGCAATTCAGGATGTGTTGAGCCTCTTTCAGGTAGTCGATACCGGTATCGTTTCCCCAACGGTTGGATGCGAAAATAAGGGCAGTGATATAGTACAGTTCACCATCCGAAGCGGGTCCCTGTGCATTGCTTGTCCCGTCTGTTTTGCAACTCCAGGCGAAATAGCCTTTGAGCGGGCCTTCCTGGTGTTGCATATATTTCGTTCCCCAACGCCACAAACGGTCGAAAATATCTTGCCGGTCAAACTGAACGGCAATCATCAGCCCGTACGACATACCTTCGGTACGCACATCGTGGTTTTTAATGTCGGAGATATACGCCATTGAATCACCCACTTCAAAGTAAACCTTATCGGGTCCTTCGAACAACCCATGGAAAGCTTCGGCGAGTTTGGCGTCGATCTCGGCCTGTTGATAACCCATCTCAGCAAAAAGATTACGGTATTTACCGGATTCGAAAGCACCTGTCTCCCAAGGCTTCAGTTCCTTTTGAGCAGACACACAAGAAGCTAATCCCAGGCTCAACACCATGATGCAGCAATAAATTTTGTTCATTATACTATCTGTTATCGTTTGGATACACCACACCCCACTCTGCCCGTAAGGCATCCATCATCCGCATCACCCGAAGCGTTTCTTCATGAGGCATGTAAGGCGATTCGAGCCAGCCGCTACGAATGGCTTCCACAGCGGCATATACCTGATACTCATATCCGGTGATTTGCGGCGGGCAATCGTAATGAGCCACTTCCTCATAATCGGAATTCACGACTGTGATACGTTGCGGATTGTTGATATTCTCTATAATTAAATGCCCCATATCGCCGGAGATAATACCTTGGCGGTCGGACTTGACAAGGAAGCTGCTATGTAGTACTGCCATACGTCCGTCATTGTACACCAAAGTGAAACTGTTCTGTACATCGACGCCCGTATCTATTTTGGTACAGGTGGATACCACTTCCTTAATGTCTGTTCCGAATGCCATCAGCGCGAAGTTGAGCGGATACACACCCAAGTCGAGCAAAGCGCCTCCCGCTAATTCGGGTTGGCGGGAACGTGGTTTGTTCAGAATAGGGTAACACAAATTGGCCGAAAGCATCATAGGGTTACCGATCACTCCACTGGCTATGAGTTCATTGATGGTGTGTGACAAGGGCATATAGCGTGTCCAAATGGCTTCGGCTATAAAGAGTTTCTTTTCTTTTGCCAGAGCCAATACTTCTTCGGCTTCACGAGCGTTGGCCGTGAAAGCCTTTTCGCACAACACATGTTTACCCTTAAGCAGGCTCATGCGAATGTGGTCGTAGTGATGTGAGTGCGGGGTGGCTACGTACACCAGTTCCACCTGCTCATCGTCGAGCATGGCTTCGTACGATCCGTATGCACGGGCAAAGCCCCATTGGGCTGCAAACGCTTCGGCTTTTGCCCAATCACGGGAAGCGATAGCGTATGCTTCCGCAACGTTATTCATACCTTGCAGGGTGATTGCCATTCTTTCGGCAATCCATCCGGCACCTATGATTCCTATCTTCATATTTAATTGGGCAACATTAGTCCAATCCTTCAATGGTCAGGATGCGACCATCTGCATCATATTCCAATTCGCAAACTTTCAGGCTACGAAGCCAGGTTTGCCCGTTGGAAGGTACACAGTCGTGATGGAACAGGTACCATTTGCCTTTGTATTCGGCGATGGCATGATGTGTAGTCCATCCTACTACCGGAGTGAGGATAATGCCTTGATAAGTAAACGGTCCGTACGGATTATCGCCTATAGCATAACACAGATTATGTGTATCGCCGGTAGAGTACGAGAAATAATATTTCCCGTTGTACTTGTGCACCCACGAAGCCTCAAAGAAACGATGTTCGTTATCTCCTGCCGTGAGAGGATTTCCGTCTTCACCCAAGATCACGATAGGACGCGGTTCTTCGGCAAATTCCATCATATCGTCGCGCAGACGAACCACACGCGGCGGGATAGCCGGTTCATCATCAGCCGGGAAGGCGGCCGATTCCAGCGCTTTGTTGTCACGGTAACGTTGCAGCTGACCGCCCCAGAGTCCACCAAAGTACATATAGTAATTACCGTCGCCATCATCGAGGATAGCAGGGTCTATGCTGTAACTGCCTTTCATTGGATTGGCTTCGGGGATAAACGGTCCGTATGGTTTGTCGCTCACTGCCACACCGATGCGAAAAATGTCATTCTGATCTTTCAACGGGAAGTACATGTAGTATTTGCCCTCTTTACAGGCCACATCACAATCCCACAACTGACGGCCCGCCCAAGGAATATCTTCCACCTCGAGTACCAATCCATGATCGGTCACCTCACCATTCATCACATCTTCCAGCGAATAAACATGGTAATCTTTCATATTGAAATGATCACCGTTATCGTTCTCGGGAATACCACTTTCCCAGTCGTGCGACGGATAGATGTAGAGTTTGCCCTCAAATACATGTACAGCCGGATCGGCCATATAATCGCCGGGAACCAGGTATCTTTTTTCTTTCTTCATAATATCTCTATTTATTTCAATTATTAATTTCAGATTATTCACTCCTACAAGGTTGCTTTTTTAATGATCTCTCCTACCACCGGTTTCGGTTCGTGTTTACGATCGAACAACAACGGATAATCGGTACGTCCTCTTACCGGCCAGTCATTACGCCAGGAATCACCATCGGCTACCCCCCAAAGAGTAACACGCGACACGATATCTTTGTGCTTCAGGAACAGTTTAAAGAACTCACCCATACGTGCATCCCATGCCTGCGATACGCTGTCGGGCAATACTTCGGGATAGGGGTTAAGTTCCTTACGATACGCTTCAGTGTCGGAGATCTCGGCTCCCGCATTCTGTCGTGGATTAGGAATGGCTGACAGGTCGAGTTCGGTAATCATGATCTTCACACCTGCACCGGCGAATGCCAACATGCTTTCTTCGAACGCCTGAACGGTAGGGTAGTCCATCGATAAGTGACCTTGCATGCCTACGGCATCAATACGCAGGCCGCACTCTTTCAGTTTCTTGACCAACGCTACAACAGCATCACGTTTGGCGGGATTAGCCATCGAGTAGTCATTATAAAACAATTCGGCATTCGGGTCTGCTTCGTGTGCATATTGGAAAGCAAGCGGTATGAATTCCTCGCCCAGTATTTCGTAGAACTTGGTTTTGCGGTATGATCCATCGTCCTCAATGGCTTCGTTCACCACATCCCACCCTTGGATACGTCCTTTGTAACGGGTTACAACAGTTGTGATATGATCTTTCATGCGTTGTTTCAGTACTTCGGGAGCCACGTTATTGCCTTTTTCGTCTACACAGAACCATCTGGCAAGTTGCGAATGCCAGATGAGCGTATGCCCGATGACAGCCAGATTGTTCTTTTCACCAAACTCCACAAACTGATCGGCTAACGTAAAGTCGTACCGGTTTTCCTCCGGATGGATCACCTCACTCTTCATACAGTTCTCCGGCGAGATGCAGTTGTATTGCTCCGTCACTATACGTACACCCGCCGTATCGAATCCGGCAGCCTGGTTGGAATTTATAGCAGCTCCGATAAGGAACTTATCACCTAACGCCTCTTTCAGGGTCATCGTCTTCTTCGCTTGAGGTTGCACACATGCCGTCATGCAAACAGCTACAAGGCAACTACCGATCACAGATGTAAGTTTTCTCATGATATTAAATATTTTAATGATGTATCAGTCTTGCAAATATAGAGAATATATATCTGTAAGAGCCGCCGGCTTGTTGCAGAGGGTTATGACCGTGTTACATCCCATTGTGTTGATGTTACATTTACTATTCTTTCTGTTACATTTCTGTTTGGGCAGGTTTGAATGCAGTATTCGTAGCTTAGGTATTTGCAAAAAAATGGCCCTGACTCGATCTATCAGCGAGCAGGGCCATTCTTATTTTTTATCTTTTCTACCGGATCGGGACTGTCGTCCGGATGTTGGTGACTTGGTAGATTGTGACTTCGATGATTGCGATCGGGAGACTGTAGATCGGGACGATTGCGGCTTAGCAGTCGGCGACTTGGAAGCCGGTGCTTGCGATCTGGCGTCTGACGACTTGGAAGCGGCCGATTTCGAAGCTGCTCTCTTCGGTGCAGCTGCGCTTGAACCTGCGATGACACCAGGCCGGGGCTTAACCCTCGACTTCCCTACCCTGGGTCCGGCCGACGGTTTTTTCTTATAAGGTTTCGGCTTATTACCCGAAACTGCTTCCGGTGCATCATCTTCCAAAAGATCTTTCTCAGGATTGAATTTACCTTTTTTGACTAACTTAGCCGTCATGCTTGCCTTGCGGTAATCCGTCCTGACATCATAATCGTGCAACGCCCGGTTCATAGCCTTGTTGCTATTCAGTGGCTTCTTTCCTTCAGCAATGCTTTTCGACTCTTCCAGCAAGTCAAACAAGCCTTCCAGTTCGGCATCCGTCAGGTTCCGCCAGTTGCCTTGCCCCAGACTACCCAACTTGATATTCATAATCTGGATGCGTTCCAGCTTCACCACCTGATAGTCGAAATATTCGCACATACGACGAATCTGGCGGTTCAGTCCCTGCACCAGCGATATCTGGAATGTATAAGGATTGATTTCTTTAATCTCGCATCGGCGGGTAACGCGATCGAGGATAGGCACTCCTTGCGACATCTGCTCAATAAACTCCTTGGTGATGGGACGGTCCACCTTTACGATGTATTCCTTCTTATGGTTATTGCCCACCCGGAGTATTTTGTTTACAATATCGCCGTCGTTGGTAAGCAGGATCAATCCTTGCGAATCCTTATCGAGCCGGCCGATGGGGAAGATCCGTTGCTCATGACTGATGTATTCCACAATATTGTTCCGTTCCTGTGTATCGGTGGTACTCACCACCCCCACCGGTTTGTTGAAAGCAATATAAACAGGTTCTATATCGTGTTCTATCAGTTGCCCGCGTACCATTACCTTTTGTCTGGGCAACACCCGCTGACCGATGGTAGCCCGCTGACCGTTTACCGTCACATGACCTTCTTCGATCAGCCTGTCTGCTTCCCGCCGCGAACAATAGCCCGATGCGCTTATGAACTTATTCAATCTGTATTCCATGCCCTTAACTTGTCTTAATTTATAAGTGCACAAAAGTAGTGAAAATTAAGGAACAATGCAGTAATTTTGTCGTTTCAATATAAACTATACAAATTTTGGAAGCATGAACTCATCGCATACACTTCCCACCCGTACGCTGATAACAGGAGCTGCGGGCAATCTCGGCAGCCTGCTTGCACAACATTTGCAGGATAGTCCGTTGCATCTGCTTACACACAAGAAAGAGGTCCAGGAAAATCTGAAGTCGAAAAACAATATCCACATATTCAAGGCCGACCTGGCAAAGAAAGAAACGCTCTATCCGGCATTAACGCAGGTAGACACAGTAGTTCATTTCGCCGGGGTATTGTTCAAAGCCAATCCGGAAGGCTTTCTGCCTACGACCAATGTGTCGTACTTCAAGAATCTGCTCGATGTAGCCATTGAACAACAGGTAAAGCGGGTGATCCTGATCAGCTTTCCACATGTAGAAGGCGAGACCACTCCGGAACATCCAGCTACCGGTGTGCTTGACAAGACTCCTGTTTCCGCCCATGCCCGTACACGACTGGAAGAGGAAAAGTACCTCTTCGAACGTTGTGCAGTACACGGCATCGAAGCTGTATCACTCCGGGTAGGTATGGTATACGGCGAAGGAATCCTGATGATAGATGCCGGACAATGGTTTGCGCAACGGTACATGTTAGGGGTTTGGAAGAAACCCACCTATATCCACCTGATTTCGAAAGATGATTTTCTGGAAGCAGTGAAAGCAGCTATCGAAAAACCGGGCATCAAAGGAATTTATCATATTGGTGACGAAGGGATACAAACGTTGCAGGAGTTTCTGGACGTAATTACCGTACATAAGGGGAATCATAAGCCGTGGCGCATGCCTGTATGGATGATTATGGCTGCTGCCAATGGCTTCGAGATGTTTTCTTTTGTGTTTGGCACGAAGAGCCCGCTGACCCGTGATTTTATCCGGATCGGCATGGTTTCTTACTATGGGGATACTTCACGGATGCGAAAGGAGTTATTGCCGGAATTGAAGTACAAGACGTTTCGCGATGGTTTGGAGACTTTCTGACTTTATATGTTGATGAATATCAATGCCAATGCATGGTTTGATTAATAAATTAATTGGTTACTATGAAAAATGAAACTCCTGTTTGTAATACGCCAATTATTTAGTTTGCATAAAACAAGTAGATTCCTTGCATGGAAACAATGGAATCCTTATAAGGAATCAATGGAATCTTTGCAAGGAATTCATTGAATCCTTGCAAGGAATCCACTTGTTGTATGCAGCTAAAATAATTCTGATATACGAACCAGGCAATTATTTTATGCAGTTTCTAAAGTTATTTTATTCGATGGAACTACCTTTAAAGACGCATCCTCCTATAATTCCTCAGCTCTTTTGCGATGCTCTTCAATATAAGTAAGACAAACTTCCTGTGTATTCACACGTAATTGCTCGATTCTGAGGAGAAGTTTATCAATATCTTCTTTGGTTACAGGGAAGTCCTTATTATATCTCGCTTGAACGTATGCATTTTCCAACAACTTGAAAAGCCTTTTATCGTCTTCATTATCTGTTGGGAAAGCTAATACTGCCTTATCGGTAAACCTTTCACTGTTTTTCAAAATCTTTGTCAGATTATGTTCTTTGGAAGCATACAAAGACGCCGTGAGAATGATTGCCAGCACATAATTCTCGGTGGCCTGGTGAAGCATGAAAGAAGACCTTGCATATTTCCCCTTTTGATAATAAAAGACTGCACCTTCCAGAAAGTCTTCTGCCGTGGTATATTTGGCTTTATAATATTCTTGTGACAATGCGAGAATCTGCTTATAGTTCAGTTCCCGGATTTCTTCTATTTCATACTTTCCGGAATTATAAAGAACAATCCCCTGTCTGACTATATCCGTGACAAAGTATCGTCCTTCTGTTATGGCTACATTAAAATCTTCTATTGTGTCGGGCAAAAAGGATACAGGCACGGTTACAGCAAAATGACGACCACCTTCAAACTTTACACGAGCGTTAGAAAGCCTGCGCAGTACCGATGAATGACCAGCTTTCCGTTTCGGGGTGAGCACTACAATATCATAATCGGACCGGAAAAAAGTCCTTACTCCATATTCTACCCGTTGGTCGTAAGCCACATAGTCATTCCTCGCATACGAACCATATAAGATGATATATTGTGCTTCCGGTACTGTTTCGCGGATACATTCCACAAGGTAAGAGAGTTCTTCCTGCTTCTCTTCCGGCAAAAAATCGATGGATGTTTTCATGCTGTTTTATTCATTAATTTAGGCAAAGATAGTATTCTTCCGTGCTTTTTGGCGCGAGAGGTACGAAAATATATTATCTTTGTGCCTGAATACTATTCAGTTAGTGTTCAATATTTTTTTGAAAAAGTTCAGTCAGTCCTTGTAAAACGGCAAATTTTCTAAAGCACATGCGCTGAACGATACATTTCATCAGTACGCTTTATTGATACAATATAGCGTGCCTTTGATTGTATTATATGCATGTGCTGGGTGTTTTGCCGACCTCAAGGATTGCGTAAATACATAATAAGGCACGTTTTTTTGTGCCTGTAATTTGACACATTCAATCTTAAAATTATGGGTTGTTTCATGGACAGACTATGTTATGGGTGGAAAAACATGACCGAAAAATTCGGCTCGATCATTATTGCTCTTCTCGTTTTAATAACCGCTTTCAGTATTACTTATGCAGTCATTGAACATAAGCATTCAAAAGATCTGCAAATAACGTCTGAGATCTTTATACGTCAGGGAGCGGTGGAAACGCAAGATTATAAAAATAAGCTATTTCGAAATGAAGTGGAATTGAACCGTCTGAAAGTGATACTTAAATTTGTGCGGGACAGAAGTGATGACGTAGTCAAAGCAGCGGTGGATGAGATTGACCTGGATGCGCCATCCCCTTATCCGTTTATAGATGCCGACGATGGGATCATCAGATAAATTCCATCATTAAGATAACCGCCATTAAATTAATCCCACTAAACAATGTGGCGGATTCAAAAAAGTCCCGACGCATGACAAGCACACGACGGGACTAAATAAACAAAATATTTTAAGAAAATCAGTTCACTTCCGCAATATCATCCATCTTCCAGCTCTTATCGAAGTAAGTTGCAGTAGGACCGTAACAACGAAAATAAGCAAACCAATGCCTGCCCGGCACCGTTTGTACCCAGTTCTTTTCCTTACCGGCAGGTGCGGTCGGGCCGAAATAGAGGTCAACTGAGCCGTCGGCATTCTTGATCAAATCCTTGCGCGACGATAAGTCGGCATTCTTTTGATCGTTCACAATCAGCCCTCGGGTATCGGTGTCATATACGGTAAGTGACCAGAAATGAGCTGCGGGAGGGTTGGCAGCCACATGCAGGGTATAGTTTTTCGCACCGTCCAACCATGCCCCACTCTTATCGGTATAACTTCCCAGATAGGCCTGTCCCTCGCCCGGAGTCTGACTGATCATAGCTTTCGAGAACGTAACCGCTTCGTAGAAGTAAGCCGTACGTTGCAGCAGTTCCTCGTAAGTGGCAGTCCGCTGATCGGCATTATCCATCGTAATAACATACTCCCAGTTGCGATCACTCCAATGCTTCATACCCGGAAAACGTTTATCGAAGGTGATGGCTTGTGTCATTAGTTCGCCATACTTGGCTCCATCCAACAGTGCTTTTTTCTGTGTTTCGGTAGGGTTGAACGGTTTTCCTTTTTCAATACCGAGGTTCTGCAACATAGCCATGTAGAACATATTGCGTTCCTGTACCGGTTCTTCCTGAAGAATAGCATGCAGACGTGTCCAGTATTCCAATCCGCGGGGTTGTCCCAACAGGTAATCTTTTCCGGCAGTCGGGGTTATCACCTGATTCTGTGTGGGATTGGTACGGGTGGAATATGGGTATATCTTTATCTGATGAACGATTTCCTGCATCTTTGACGGGTCGGGATCAAGCACACGCAGGCCGAGGAAAACATTGTTCATGCGACAGCGTACCGGTGTGTATCCGGGTAGTGTTACATCTTTATCCGGCCCCTCGGGAGGCAAAAGTAGGTACTTAGCAGATTTGCCCTTATCGGCTCCCATCTCGCCCAAAGCTGTAATTTCCTGTTGCCACATATCGGCCAGTCCACCGGCTACATTACCAGCAGGAAGCTCTACTATGAATGCACCGTTCTTAGCCATGTCAATGAAGGAGATCATGTAAGGCGTCGTGGCATTGGCAGTAAGTATTTTGATGAGGTTTTCATACCCGGTGTATAATACGATGTCACCACTTTTCGCTCCGAATACCGACTCTTGCGTATATTGCCATTGAGCAAAAGACACCAATGGGATACTCCACATATAACTCTGGCAAGCTTGCTGGAAAGCCAGTTCGGAGTAAATCTTATCTACATCTTGTTTGGCAATGATATTGCCGTCCATCGCAATAGGTCCGAACGGAGTTTCTACACTGTTGGCAGTGGATGTAGCCTGTTTGTTCTGTGCCGTATTTCCGTCACAACTCAATAAGAAAGTTGAGGAAAACAGCAAGGCCCCGGCGGCTACTGATAGTTGTTTTTTAGTTATCATTTCTTTATTATTATTTAATTATACATTGTTAGTTACTTCACTTCTTCCACTTCGGGGGGCGAGTGCTTCGACAGGTTCGGCTTGTACGGCTTTATCGAGCATTCCGAAATAGGAGTAATCTGCCGACGGAATGGTGTTCATCACGCGGTCGCTGCCTTCATGAGATACATGAGTGGCTGTTCTTTGCAGTTGTCCCAAGCGATTTTCACCGGCAAGGGACGAGGCAATGATCGTGCCATAACCACCGGGAGCGTAGGGGTATATCTTCAATGCAGTCTTCACGGTCTTGGCCGACTTATCAGGAGTAGAAATCGCTTTCATCGTTTCCTGAGAAACCTGCGCTTGCAGCGTTGCGCAAGCAAACAATGTTGTAATAATGGCTAATCCTCTCATAGTTATTTATTTGGTTTTGGTAGATATTATTCATGATTAGTTGTTATAAAACAGGAACAATTCCTGTTACAACAATTCGTTATTTGAAAAGTTCTGAGGGGTGAGTTGTTTGTGAACAAATACCCCTCCCGCAAAACTTTTAACTTAAAAGAATTGTTTATTCTTGAAAAGATTAAAAGTTATGCAAAACCCTATTCTTCATACAATCAAGAAAATACTCATTGCCAACCGTGGCGAGATTGCCGTCCGTATCATGCGGGCGTGCAAGGAGATGGATATACGTACGGTGGCCATCTACTCAGAGGCCGATCGGACTGCCAAACATGTGTGGTATGCCGACGAAGCATACTGTGTAGGGGGTGCTGCCTCCAAAGACAGCTACCTGAATATTGAAAAGATTATCGAAACGGCGAAGAGTCACGAAGTGGATGCGATTCATCCCGGTTACGGGTTTCTGTCGGAAAACTCTGATTTTGCTCTCCGCTGCCGGGAAGAAGGAATCATCTTCATCGGCCCTACGCCCGAAACGATGGACAAGATGGGCGACAAGATTGCTGCCCGCAAGGAGATGATTCGTGCCGGAGTACCTGTGGTTCCCGGAACGGAAGAAGGACTGACCAGCGCGGAAGAGGCTATCGAAGTAGCCCGCCGCATCGGCTTCCCGGTGATGCTGAAAGCTTCTATGGGAGGAGGCGGAAAAGGTATCCGGTTGGTACAGAATGAACAGGAGGTAGCTGAAGCATACGCCAACGCCAAATCCGAATCGCTCGCCTCGTTCGGTGACGATACGGTGTATATCGAAAAGTTCGTCGAAGGGCCTCATCACATTGAGTTCCAGGTATTGGGCGACAACTACGGCAACATTATCCACCTGTGCGAACGCGAATGTTCTATCCAACGCCGCAACCAAAAGATTCTGGAAGAAAGTCCTTCGCCTTTCATGACGCCGGAGTTGCGTCGGGAAATGGGTGAGAAGGCTGTTATGGCTGCCCGTGCGGTAGGCTATATCAACGCCGGAACCATCGAATTCCTGGTAGACAAGTACCGCAACTTCTTCTTTCTCGAAATGAACACCCGCCTGCAAGTGGAACACCCCATCACCGAAGAGGTATTGGGCATCGACCTGGTGAAAGAACAAATCAGAATAGCCGAAGGATATGAACTAACGCTCCGCCAGGAACAGGTACGCCAACGCGGTCATGCCATCGAACTGCGCATCTGTGCCGAAGATGCGGAAATGAACTTCATGCCGTCGCCTGGTATCATCAAGAAGGTGATAGAACCGAATGGTATCGGTGTGCGTGTAGACAGTTATGTGTACGAAGGATATGAAATCCCCATCTACTACGACCCGATGATAGGCAAACTCATCGTGCGGGCCATCACCCGACAGTGTGCCATCGAACGCTTGCAACGAGTACTGCACGAGTATAAGATCACGGGCATCAAGACCAATATAAGTTACCTGAGGCGCATCATCGACGTACCCGAATTTGTGGAAGGGCGCTACGATACGGGGTTCATCCCCCGCCATGGCGAAGAGTTGAAGAAGCATGCCACACCGGACGACCACGAGACGGAGGACATCGCCCTCATTGCAGCATACATCGACTATATTATCAACCTCGAAGAGAACCATCCCGACAACAAATCGGACAACCGGCCCAACAGCCGTTGGCGTAACTTCGGCTTGCACAAAGGGGTTTTGAGAATTTAAAACAATCAGGAAGTATGGAAATACGCATAGGCAACCGGGTGGCCGAGGTAGAGCTGCTCAGCAAAGAAGATAATAATGTACGCCTGTCGATAGACGGCCAGGTGCACGAGGTCGATGTAACGATGCTCGAAGAAGGTGTCTATTCCATCCTGCGCGACGGAAAGTCGTACAACGCCGAACTTGCTTATTCGGACGACCGGAAGAGCTACAAGGTAAACACTGTCTTCTCGTCGTACGACATCCAGATCATCGACTCGAAAGAGCAGTACCTTCGACTGAAGAAGGGAAGTGACGACCGGCAAAACGACAAAATCATATCGCCCATGCCGGGTAAAGTGGTACAGATCCCTGTTCAACCAGGCGATCAGCTGACTGCCGGAGCAACGGCCATCGTGGTAGAAGCGATGAAAATGCAAAACAATTACAAGGTTTCGTCCGCCTGCATCGTCCGGGAGATTCTGGTCGACGAAGGCGAAACCATTCAAACCAACCAGGTGCTGATCCGCCTGGAATTAATCCCCACATAGCATATGACACGAGAAGAAATATACCAGGCATTCGAAGAGAAAAACCGGGCTGCGGAAGCAGGCGGAGGAACCGACCGCATAGAGAAGCAACACGAAGCAGGCAAGCTGACGGCCCGCGAGCGTATTGAAAAGTTATTGGATAAAGGCACGTTTACGGAGCTGGACAAGCTGGCCGTGCATCACAGTACCAATTTCGGGATGGATAAGAGCCATATCCCCGGCGACGGCGTTGTATCGGGTTACGGACGTATAGACGGCCGACAGGTGTTTGTCTATGCGTACGACTTTACTGTTTACGGCGGTACCTTGGGAGGTGTCAACTCCCGGAAGGTAACCAAAGTTCAACAACTGGCACTGAAGAATGGCGCACCGATCATTGCACTGAACGATTCCGGCGGAGCGCGTATTCAAGAGGGAGTGGAAAGCCTTTCGGGCTATGCTTCCATCTTTTTCCAGAATACCATAGCTTCAGGTGTGATTCCGCAACTATCGGCCATTATGGGACCGTGTGCAGGAGGTGCTTGTTACTCACCGGCGCTGACGGACTTCATCTTTATGGTCAACGAAAGCAGTTACATGTTTGTTACCGGGCCGGACGTGGTACGTACCGTTACGCACGAAGAGGTCGGCAAGGAAGAGTTGGGTGGCGCTTATACGCACAGTTCGAAGAGTGGCGTCACACATTTTCTGGGCAACTCGGAAGAAGAAGTGCTGATGGGCATCCGTGAGTTGCTGAGCTTCTTACCTTCTAATAATATGGAAGATGCCCCATCGGTAAACTGTACGGACGATGCCAACCGGGAAGTACCTGCCTTACAGGATATCGTACCCATTGACCCGAATGTGCCTTACGATATAAAAGATATCATCGAACCGGTGCTGGACGATCAGTATTTCTTTGAAGTGATGCCTCACTTTGCGAAGAACGCCATCATCGGATTCGGCCGGCTGAACGGTCGGTCGGTGGGAATAGTTGCCAACCAGCCGGCATTCCTGGCTGGGGTACTGGATATAGATAGCTCCGACAAGATTGCCCGCTTCATCCGCTTCTGCGACTGTTTCAATATTCCAATAGTGACGTTTGTGGATGTACCGGGTTTCCTGCCGGGAACATTCCAGGAGCACAACGGGATTATCCGTCACGGGGCGAAGATCATGTATGCGTATGCCGAAGCTACCGTTCCGAAAGTGACGCTGATCACCCGCAAGGCATACGGTGGAGCGTACATCGTAATGGCAAGTAAAGAAACGGGTAGTGATATCAACCTGGCTTATCCTACTGCGGAGATAGCAGTCATGGGAGCCGAAGGTGCTGTCAATATTCTCTACCGCCATGCCGATGAGGAAGCGAAGCAGAAAGCCATCGAGGAGTACCGGGAGAATTTCGCCAATCCATATAAGAGCGCAGAGCTGGGATATATCGACGAAATCATTCTGCCGAAACAAACGCGTGCCAAATTAATACAGGCATTGAACATGGCGAAAGATAAAGTAAAATCACATCCGCCGAAGAAGCATGGGAATATGCCATTGTAATTATTCAAGAAAATAATAGTACCTTTGCATTTCCAATCAACTCAATAATGAAACGAAAGAAAGTCATGTGGATACTATGCTCGATCATACTCCTCCTTGTCGTAGGAGGAGTTGCCTTTTTCAACCAACCCAGTTTCGGCCGAACACCTCGTGGCGAACGGTTAGCCCGTGTACAGCAATCTCCGAATTACCGGGACGGAAAGTTCCAGAACCTCTCTCCCACTCAACAACTTACATCAGACAAATCCTTTGTAAGTAATATAATAGACTTTCTGTTACGTGATGTACCAGGATTACGTCCGGACACGGATGTACCCGTCATAAAGACCAACTTAAAACAATTCGGACCGAACGAAGAAGTACTCGTATGGCTGGGACACTCGTCCGTCTACTTCCAGACAAGCGGCAAACGATTCCTGATAGATCCGGTATTCATCTCGGCCTCTCCGGTTCCGTTCTTTAACAAGCCCTTCAAAGGTACCAATATCTATTCGCCGGATGATATGCCCGATATCGATTTCCTGATTATCAGTCACGATCATTGGGATCATCTTGACTACCAGACCGTAGAGCAACTGAAAAGCAGAGTTGGGAAAGTGATCTGTCCGCTCGGTGTCGGCGAGCATTTCGAATACTGGGGATATCAGAAGGAGCAACTTATCGAACTCGACTGGAATGAGAAGGCTCTACTGGCCACCGTAAACCAAGACAGTACCTCGGTCAATGGAAACGAACTGGCGGTTTACTGCCTGCCCGCCCGGCACTTCACTGGTCGCGGGCTATCTCCCAACAGCACGCTGTGGGCATCGTACATGCTACAAACTCCCTCGCAGAACATTTATATAAGTGGCGACGGCGGCTATGACACGCACTTCGCCAATATAGCCAAGCAGTTCGGTCATATCGACCTTGCTATTCTCGAGAATGGTCAATACGGTGAAGGCTGGAAATACATACACATGTTACCGGAAGATCTTGAAAAAGCAGTCAAAGACCTGCATGCCGAACGCGTACTCACCGTGCATCACTCGAAATATGCTTTAGCACAACATGCCTGGACACAACCGTTGGACGATATCTCAGCGTTTGCCGAGAAAGATTCCATCCATCTGCTTACTCCTATGATTGGCGAGCCGGTATTGCTGAATGATACCCAACAGGTATTCGGGAAATGGTGGTAAGGATAACTTGTACTAACATTGCCGCAAAGGGAAGCTAATTCGCTTCCCGTAACAACTCCAACATCTCTTCTTTGCTTAGTTTATGCGCCATATCGCTGCCATCGAGCAAGGAATCGGCCAGCGACTTCTTGGTTTGGTGCAGTTTGATAATCTTCTCTTCGATGGTCTGTGTGGCAATCAACCGATAGATAGTCACCGGACGGGTTTGTCCGATACGGTGCGCACGGTCGGACGCCTGATCTTCTACGGCGGGGTTCCACCACGGGTCGAGATGGATCACATAGTCGGCAGCAGTAAGGTTCAGACCCGTACCACCGGCTTTCAGACTGATGAGAAACAGCGGTTGTTCGCCTGTTTGGAACTTCTTAACCAATTCCGTACGCTCGTTGACCAGCACCGCCCCATCCAAATAGAGGTAATCTATTTTCCGTTCGTCCAAAGCTTTGCGAATCAAAGCCAGGTGCGAAGTAAACTGACTGAACACCAATGCCCGGTGACGGCTGTCCATCAACTCATCGACCAAACGAAGGAAAGCTTCCGTTTTTGAGGAGGCCAGGTTGAGCTGCGCATTCACCAACGCCGGGTGACAAGCAGCCTGTCGCAGCCGGGTGATTTCGGCCAAGGTCTGCATAGGTAGGCTCGATCCTTCTTCCAGATTGAGTAAGGCCTGCTCACGAATATGTTCGTACAAGGCTCGTTCTTCGCCGCTTAACTCTACGGATAGTGTAATTTCTGTTTTCTCCGGGAGTTCGTCGAGCACTTCGGCTTTGGTACGCCGCAGAAGGAATGGCAACAGGATCTTCTTCAGTTGCTTCTGCCGGAGTTTATCGCCCTCTTTCTCGATGGGCAGGATAAACCGGTCGGTAAACTGTTGGAAACTGCCCAGCAATCCGGGGTTGGCAAACTGGAAGAGTGTCCATATCTCGCCCAGATGGTTCTGAATAGGTGTTCCGGTGAGCAGTAAACGGAAATCGGCTTTGAGTTTCATGGCAGCTTTCGCCATCTTGGTTTCTTTATTCTTAATGGTATGCGCCTCGTCGAGTACGATGATGTTCCATTCTTTATCGGCCAACGCCTCGGACTCAGTGATGAGCAGACCGTAGGTGGTGAGCACCACATCGAACCCTGATGCCTGTTCCAAAAGCTGTTGCCTATCGCCATTGGCATGCATCACCACGGCATTCAACGAGGGAGCAAACCGGTTGATCTCCGCTTTCCAGTTGAGCAGCACAGATGCCGGTGCCACGACTAATGATGCCCCTTGCCGGGCCCGGCTCATCATCAATGCGATGGCTTGCACCGTTTTTCCCAATCCCATGTCATCGGCCAGACAAGCGCCGGCACCCCAATGAGCCAGACGTGACATCCAGCGGAAACCATCCAACTGATACCCGCGCAGTTCGGCTTGAAGCATCTTCGGTACAACGAATAATTCCTGATCCGCCTCGTCGATACGCTTTTGTAACTCCATGCAGGTTTGGTCCTTCTTCAGGACAATACCTGCTTGCTCCATCTCACCAAGCAAAGGCATGTTGAGCCGGGAGATTTGTAGTTTATTCTTTTGCGCGTAGAGCAGATTGTCCAACTCAGCCAGTCGCTTGCGCAGCTGGTTGCTCAGCGCCAGGAAGTCCGAGTCGGTAAGTTCTACGAAGCGGCCTTTACTCTGCCGCACCTTCTCGAGCAGCTCGCTTATCTTGATTTTGCATTTATCATCTACCACCAGTTCGCCATCAACCTCGAACCACTGCCCGGCTCCTTTAAGCGATAATCTCAACTGATCGAAATCTGCCGAGCGGTTTACGGTGAATTTCACTCCCTCGGGCCATTCCACCCGCGCCACTTTCGGGATCTCGCGTAAGTGTTCAATCAATTCCAGGCATTGGTAATAATCGTCGAAGAAAGCCACGTCGGTTACCGTAGGATCGCTACTGACTTCGCGTAACAGATCGCCGACAAGCTGGAGGTTGGCTTTCTCCTTCTTCATGTCGCGTACTGCCTGCACCCGCTCGTCTTTCACAAGACCGATAACGCTGGCCGCTCCCGCGCCCGCCTTGCAATACGGAGGCTGGTCGACGAAGGGCTTTACGAACAGTTCTACTTTGATGCCATCGCCCATGGGCAGCAGTTGCACCGTAATCAGCGAATCTCCCTTGATCGATTTCAGCGACTTATCCTCTTGCAACAAGTCCGAATGCACCATCAACTTCTGTCCCAAGTATCCTAACACCTTAGATAATTGCTCCTGAGCCGACTTAGGAAAATTCGGATTGCGATGGAGCGTATCCAGAATCTCCCATTGTTTGCTGCTCACCTCCATCACCCGGTATAGCTGATCGTTCTCTTTTCGAAGCACAACGGAGGCATGACCTTGACCCTTGAGGTTGGACGACACTTGGAAACCCTCCTTCGTCTTCGTCACCACCACCTGCGGATCCTCCTTCTTAATGACCACCGGCACGCCCGGCGTATTCTCGAGAAATACCAGCGGGTGCCCGGCTAACGCGGCAAAAGCTTCCGGTTTATCGAACTCATAATATTCCGGTCGGCCCCATCCGTTCGAAGCATACGCATGCAGATACGCCGCCACCCGACGGTCCACATCGCCCATTTCGGGCATGCTCTGTTGCTTGAAGGTAGAGAGAGCGATGTCTCGTCCATTGCTCCAGGTCACCCCGTCTTTGGACTTCTGCAAGCGGGGGGTGATGCTATCGCCACGACCAATGAGATAAGTGATGCGACTGGTAGCCACCGCCTTATCTGCTTTCCCTGCTTTCGCTGGAGCATTGCCCACCAAGTCCATCAAGCGTTCCAACGTCCGTTCCCACTCCTCCGTCCGTGCGCGAGTGGGGAACATAGAGTCCACGTCCAAAGCTTCCTGTAGTGCTGCTTCGTTTTCCTGAAAAGCCGGGATAACCGGGCTGAACTCCCATTGCAGTAGCTTCAACGAATCTTTACTCAACGTTTTCTGTATCGTTCCCATGCTGGCAAACGAACATTCGCTCAGGTGGTAGCGTCGCAGTACAAGCACCGCTAAGACTTGTTCCAGGAAAGGCATCAGCGGATATACGCGTAGCAGATAATCAAGCAGACTATCGACAGGTAGATGAAGCGCTTCCATCAGCACAAAGCGCATGGGTAGGTACTTGGCATCAATTATCTCTTTCTTCTTCAACAACGCATTCATCTTTTTCTTAGCACCCTCACTGCCTACTCGCGCCAATGCCACCGCATAAGCCATATTGTAGAAAGGGTTATGAAAGAGCAAGAGCCCGTAATCTTTCAGACAATTCTGATAAACACTCACCGCCCCCTTCCAATCGTTCAAGTATTGCATATAAAGGGCATGCGCGCACACCCCATCTATGGTTTGATTGGTAATTTCCTTAGGGATCTCACGGATACGTCCTGGCAACACATACGTCAGAAAGGCGAGTGCCTCACGCACAGCCATCTTGTACGAATCGCTCAGCCGCGGATTGTCTAAGTAGTTTTCCTGAATAAAATCCATCGGCGGATCGATCAGGAATTTCATCCATAAGGTAGATTGTTCCTGAAAATAGCGAGTCAAAACCGTGTGCGGTAACCGGGAAAAGCAGCCTGCCCAGTGAGGATGATAAGACATGGAAGAACACAGGCGGTAGGCCACTCCGGCAACATCCAAAGGAGGGAATGCAGGTACGGTATCAGAAGCAGCACATTCGAAAAGTGCTTTTCGCCATTTAAGCCCCAGTGTCCCGTCTCCCTTCCATCCATAAGACCGGAAATACCCCTCAAGACTCTTGTACAGGGTTTCCGACTCGTCCTTTATTTCCCACAGAAGATCCAAGTGCAGCATGGGAGGAATGTAATATCCTTCTCCATTCCAGAAAAGGGGACAATCTGCCCGATGAATCAATTTCTTCTCCCCGATCAATTTCTCAATCATTTCCTTAGAAGCTTTTCGAGACATCCTATAGTTGGCCGTCATCTGTGCTATTATATCAAAACTCACCGGGGCCATCATCCAGGCGATGTTTTTGAGGAGTTTTTCAGTCCGAAACACTTCCTGTTGATCTTTGGAAGATGCTTGATTGGAAGGTGCTTGGTCACCGAATAAGTCTTTCATCTATTTCTGATTATAATTTTTAAAAAGTGCAAAAGTACTATATTTTTAAGAGATGGTTTATAACTGCACTCCACTATTTACCGGGCAAGTCGTTTTTTATCAAATATCCATCTACGTATACCATCTTCCTGACGTCAGGAAAATGATCGAGAACACTCTCAGAGGCATTTTTGCACGATTCTTTGGCTTTATCGATGACTTTAGTAAAGTTCTCCCATTTGGTATAACCCAAGAGTTTTTGTAACTCGCGGGCACTCCAACACTCGATGCCTTCATACTCGGAGCAACTCGTTACTCATTAATTGGATTCATTTCATGAAGATGATCGTTACTTTCCATATAAACAGTTCTTAGGTATCCATCAATAGTAATAGAGGTATTAGGATATTTGGCAACATGTGCATCTGCTCCACCAATTTCTTTCTTTTCAAAAAGAAGAGTATCCTCATGGCTTCTTCTTATGATTTTATACTTAACTTGGTTTATAAATACAACAGACCATCCTCTTTGATCTACTACTATTATTTCATTAAGCTGGTTTGGATTCATTAATAATCCAAACGAACTCACATCCGATTTATGAACTTTCAAATAATCGACTTTATCCGACAATGAAAAAATACTATCCTTACTAAAAAGTACATATCCATATTTGTCCATTGGAGGCCTAACTAATTTAATATACATCTCTGCTTCTGCAACATAATACTGTTTATCTTCCTCCATAAAAGGAGCAATAAGCACATAAATAAAAGCTATACCTATTACTCCTAAAACCGTTAATGGAAGTAAAACCAAACTTAATGCTAACTTTCTATCCTTATTCATAATAATTCTATTTTGTCATCCAATCCCAGATCATCTTTAATCCTCCATAAGCCGAGTTTCCCAAATTTTTCATTTTTTGCAACGGACTAACGTTATTTATATTACTTCCTATTCTCCATCCGCAAAACTCTGCATTTACAGTGGAGATACCTTCTTTAGTCGGACGCCCGCTACTCAAACTTTGATATCCATCAAAGGCCATACGTGATGCTTCCCATGACATCCCATTAGAAGCTGCAACATAGCCTGCAGCAATATTTCCAATATCTCTTGCCGAGGTATAAACAATTTGTCCATTTTTAGCTTTCCCAATGGGCATACCCCTATATATGTCAATCTTAGGAATCGCCTCGTCAGTTCCATTAGTTACTTTAAAATCATATTTTCTACCATTCCTTGCATTCATCATATAATCATCAAACATTTGTGGATTATTTCCAAAAATATCTTCCAAAAATTTATTTCCACTATTATCTGTAGGATTAATAATACTCCCAGCGGCCCAAGAACCTTCATCACTATTATAAAAAGATGTTATAGAGGATGTTATCCCTATAGATTCACCTCTTACTGTGTAGTTCCCATTTTTGTCTTGCGTATAGATATAAATATTATAATCACCATCATCTATATCACCATCAAACACCTCGTAAGTACCATACCTAGTATTCTGTTTTACCCAAGTACTTCGTCCGTCTGGATCAATGGCATTTATCGGATTGTTCATACAATAAGCATATGAACTCCACCCATAATATTTATTAGACAAAGGATCTCTACTCATAAATCTCCCCAAAGCAGGATCCATCTGACGAGCATCAAAGTCATACAACACCAAGCCATTTGTAGTATCCAGCTCCTTATCACTATACTTATAAGGCTGAGTGTTCGTCTGCAAACCATCACCAAACACACCACCAAAAGGATAATAATGATTCACTTGAAAAGCTTGACTACCAATAGCAGTGACCAAACGGTTATTACCCAAGTAGTCACGAAGATAGTAATAATATTCAATGTTACCATTTTTCTTACTGAAAAATCCTTCCAAAGTGCGAATCATGCTCAACTGGTTGTTCTCATAAATCACATTACCACAATAATCCGTAGTGGTTGAACTACTGATCTTATTGGCAGGAACATCGACGAATGTACCCGGAGTAACTTGCAGGTTCTCCGAAACAGTAACATGCTTTGCCTGTCGCTTGATGCCTTGGGCATCATATCCATAACTGGTAATGTGACCATAAGTAAACTGCAACTTATCGGGCTGATTCAGGTAGTTGTATGCAATCTTACTAATGCCTTTGTTATCGTCCTGAATCAAGTTGCCATTACCATCAAATTGATATTCACGGTTACGACCGTTGTTCTTATCGACAAAGTGGAACAATCCCGGAGCAATGGTAGCAGTCACTGCATCGTTCACATAATTCAGCTGATTACCCACATAGTCGATAGACAGGTTGTCGATAGTACCATAACTGTTATTTCCCAATTTACCGTTACGAGTTAACCGACGGATATTACCCTGTTTATCGTAAGATAGAACCTCCTCGTTGAAGCGGTTTTGATTACTTGTCAATGTAGCACCTTCACCATAAGTGGCTTTCAACAAACGATTGAAGTTGTCATACGTGTACATATATCCTCTGGTAAGACTTTCGGCATTGACATACCACGTCATGGCAGATATATTACCATTATATTTCTTTGTAGCAGAAGCAAATGCACTGTTGTAATACAAGTTTTGTGTGAAACGATCGCCTTGCATCTTTGTCAATTGATTGTGAAGATTATAATCGTAGAACATACTCTCGCTCACATCAGCAATATCTTTCATATTCACACGGCCCAGTGCATCATAATAGCATTCAGTTTCTATAATCTCATCTTCACCATCCAACATTAAGTAAGTAGCCAACGGGCGATCTCGATGATCATATGTAAAACGGTATAATAATGTAGCATTGTCATAAGACGATGAGTGCTGCTTCTTCTGATTGGTCAGCTTGCCGGTAAAGCTGTATGCCATGTAAGACTTCTCGTAGCCATTCAAATGATTACTCTCCTTTTGTTGAACGATATTGCCTTTGTCATCGTAATAAATAGCAGATACCAGCTCCTTGGAAGAGTCAGAGAACAGTTTACTGAGGGTTCCCGTCAATAGTCCTTTCTCCGAAGCACCAACTATGGAATTGGTGTACTGACTTCCATAACCAGATTCGTTTGAATAAGTCAGATTGGTTTTTACTCCCGCCGACAATAGATTCAGGAAGCCATAAGAATCGTAATAGTTGACCAACATCACCACCGAAATGCTAATCAATGGCAGCGAAGTATTGGTATAGCCATAAACATTGTCAGTACTGGTAGTGAACTCTTCGGTACACTCCACAGTCTTGTAGGCTTGCCTCAATGCTTCAATGGTACCGGCAAGAACCGTTTCTCCCTGCAACACTATACGGTTGGTCTTATCGTATTTATAGAAAGTCCATTTATTAGCACTGCGTTGAGCACCGGTTTGTAGTAAGATCAGCTTACCCACCTTATCGTATACCGAATATTCCTCGTCGGCTCCGGGGTTCTTGTTGATAATACATAGCCCATTATCATCATACAGATAATAATACGCATAGCGTTGCAAAACCGTATCGGAAGCAAGCGTGCCGGAATTGATAAATCGGTCGGCAGCAAGCGGAGGAAGTACATAACGAAGTTTGTTGCAATTGTCATATACATAATATGTGTCGGCATCGATGGTGCGTTGACATACCAAGCGGTCGAGTTTGTCCTTGAACTCATAAGCGTAGCAACCGTCTTCGTCTTCGGTACGGGTATAGGTAAGACTTCCTGCAGCATAAGCAGTATGCTTTGTCAGTATCCCCACCGGACTGACAGAGTAGCGCACAATGGCATCGGAAGTCTGATTGACTCCGTACGCCATCTTCTGTGTTTTCCCCTGCCAGTCTGCACCTGATGTTTGCAAAGAAGTCTTACGCCGTTGGGGAGCTTTTTCATAGTCCACCCGGTCAAATGGATACTGATCGGCATAATAGGTTTTCAAGCTATTCTTTAGCTGCGTCAGGTTCTGTACATGTTCGCCTGTGCTGTTATTGCTTGGATAGGGAAGCCAGGTCATGGACGGAAGTCCTTCCGAATTGTATTCAGTCTGGATCACCAGGTCTTTGCATTGGGGTGTGAAGTTCTGTTGAACGGTCTGCAGGCTCCGGCCTAATCCGTCGAAGTATTCGTAGTTACGCATTGCTTTGGAATACGTGGCCGTCTTTACATCCTGCGCCTGCTTGATAGCCTCTGTAGGAGTGATGGTCAATACATGGTTAATACCAGCTATCGACTGATAGACCGGTTCTTCGTAAATACCGTCAATACTTAACCGAAACTGCTGGCCGTTAGATGGATTTCCTGCACAGACGATGTAATAGGTACCTATGGGTAATACCCCCGATACACCTTTGCCTTCCAGATCCTGCTGCCGGACAGTACCCGTATTGTTAAGCAAGGTCAGACGCGGACTGAGCATGTATGAGTTGCGCATCGAAATATAAACCTGCATTTCCTTGGCAAGCGTCAGTTTATAATAAACATCTTTATAGCCCGGTGTATAATCGGCTGCATAGAGACTCAAATCCCGTGTATCTTCAAAGTGGAAAGAAGTATTGTATATCAAAGGAATAGCTCCTGCCATCTGATCGCCATAGAAACCGGCAGGCGTATGGATGGATAAGTTGATATCGTAATTGTCCACACTCTCGGACACAACCGTGTAAGTTCCCGGAGTAAGTGTCATTCGGTGTGTGGAAGCAGCGTCACAGGCACTCTCCCCATCATGCGTAAACCGGGCTATCTCCACTCCGGCCGAGTCAAGCAAATATGAATAAGAAGAGCAGTCTGAATAATAGTGATTGATGATCACATCCATAGTTTGTCATATACTAGGATAAGCGAATAACAGATCCTTTTCCCAATATGGATTCATGTTTCAAAAATAATTCAAGTAACTTTTGATCTCCTTTTGCCATTTCAAATGTAATGAAGGTAATATGCAGGATTATATTAGTACCTGCTACTTTTTCTCCGATGGCAATTCCATCTACATTTACCACATAGATATTATCAATAAACTGCTTTTCTGTATCCACATCTTCATCTTTGTAAAGAAAATGTCCGTCATGATTACGTTCAACATATCGCTTTATCAATTCAAGCCCAGTCAAATTTATCTTTTTCCGCTCTGCAAACCGACTAAAAAAATGTGGAGTATACACAGACAAAAAGGGCTCCCCTTTCTTATAGCTAACCTGATATACATATTTTCCATGAGGAGAATCACGATAACAAACATAACGTGAAGAGGGGTCATTAACTTCTTTCTTATCTTTTGCTTCCCAGCATAATAGCCAATTGTTCTTTCTGACTGATGTAACATAAGAATGCACTCTCGCTGGAAAAAGCACAGATCTGCGTAGAATTTTATGCACCTTCTCATTTTTTGCACGTGAGACTTTAACTATGTTCTCAAAATCTGCTATCACTTCATCATAGATTTCTTTGTCAGTCATATTTTTAGTTATCATAGCATTCAGTTTTTATGTTTACTTTCCTAATGTTTTCTTTTCATCGTTCTTCAATCGCCGCTCTACCTTCTTGATATCTTCGGCAGAAGGTAGATTTTCTGGTTGGAGTCCTCTTTCTATCATAATCTTACGTACACCCAGATTATTATCAACATGCTCCTGCTCGATAGCTGATTGCCCCGACAAGTCCTTGATTTGTACGTTCTCTGCCGTCATGGCAGCAGCAAAATCCTTAGCTTTGATACTTACCGTAGGAAGGAAATCAGCTAACGGCCTGTTCTCCGGTACTCCCATTTTCCGTTTCAACAAGGCCGTGCTAAGACCGAACAATGCCTGATCACCTTTGGAACGAATGATAGCAAATCCTTTATCATCGATTCCCCTTTCATACAGAACTCCGGATAGTTTCTTTTCTGTATCCTGCAATTTAGCGCGTGCTTTCACCCGTTCGGCTTCCAGTAGACGTTGTTCGATAAGCTCTGCCCGACGGGTTTGAACAGCAAAATAGTTTTGTGCAAATGCAATCTCAGGTTTACGACTGTCACCGTTTTGTGCAATCAGGTAGCAAGCATAACGGGTAAGCAAAATATCATCGACTTCTTTTTCGGCTCCACGACCTATTCTGATCATCTTCCTGACGTCAGGAAAATGATCGAGAACACTCTCAGAAGCGTTTTTACACGATTCTTTGGCTTTATCGATGACTTTGGTGAAGTTCTCCCATTTGGTATAACCCAAGAGTTTTTGTAACTCGCGGGCACTCCAACACTCTACACCCTCATACTCGGATGCAACTGATTCAAAACGACTGAATAGTTCTAAGATTTCTACAGATTTCATACTTTTTCTATTTTAGATAAGACAAGTTTATTCAATTTGTTTGTTTTTCATTTATTCTTCACCAGTCTCTTCCGACGGAAAATCCGAATGTTTCTTCTCCGTTTTCAGGTACTTTTCACTGAGCAGACGTTTGGGAATATATTCACTGAGGGGATAACGATGAAACTTAGTCTTCTTCATACGGTAGGCGAGCCCGCGATCGGCTACAAAGTAAATACGTGAAAGCTTCACCTCAGCCGGAGTAATGTCTTCAGGATGTTCGAACCCCTCGCTGGTAACAGCCAGATGGAAAGAACCCAAACCGCTAATAGTGACCGACTCTCCATGATAAAGCAGGTACTCAATCGCTTTAGGCAATTCCACCAATACATTCAACACATCACCCTCTCTCAGGGCTCCATGTTCGGAAATGACACGAGCAAGGTCACGCTCATTCTTTCCACCTCGTTTCTGAACTGTACGCAACACTGCGTAATACAACTTTTTAAGACCCTCTTTGGTCATAAATTTTTTAGGACGAACAAAATAAATTAACGACATGTAGATCAATAGTTTTAGTTTGAACAAAATGATATAAAAGATACACACATCAAGCACTTTGACAGCACAATCACCCACATCTTTGTCACAAAGATATAAAATACTACACAAAACGAAAGAAAGTCAACCGGCAATTATCAAATAAATCTGAATGAATAAAACCAATGATAGAGAGGAAACTACTGTCCCTCGTAGAGCAAGATAGCGTTGATCTACGACCAAGCTTGTGAAACTCTACGAGGGTCGATGTACGAGATGTACATCTGGTACTGAATTAGATGCACAACTCTTACTGCTCCATAGTTAAATCCCGTACATCGACCCTTTTAAAGCAAAGCTACCTTCCTCTACGAGCAACACCTGCTTGCTCTACGGGCATCGATACGATGCCTTTATTGCATGAAATTACTCTCCGGTGCACCGAGGTACGAATCCTTCAATCCACCGAAGTCGATCATTACTTTTTGCAGGACGAGAGCCGGATCGAGCGGACGGATACACAACGTATGTTTGTCCTTCTTTGTCAACTCATGATCGGTCTGGGTTTGAATGATGTGGGTGGCTTGCCACTTGTCGAGTTCGCCCCGGTAGTGACCGTTGATATTTACGATCTGCTCTGCTCCCCCATCAATGCTGACGGCATAACGCAATCCCTTGTTGGCGTTGAAGTTTAGCGTAGGCGAGAACCAAAGGTGTACAGTGGCTTTTCCGGTGTAATCCGTCTTGAAATCGTAAGCTATGTACATAGTTTCGTCGGGGGTTTCGGTGACGGGCGAAGTGGTTACACCTCCCACTGTACGTCCGAGGCCGGGAACGATCATCCACTCGGCGGCTTTTCCGTTCAGGGCATGTGAGTAATGCGGAGCTTCGATCGATACATAGCCGTCTTTGGCAACAAAGAGTTTGGGTTCCAGTTCGTGGCGGGTTTCGGAAACGATCGTTACTTTAGGCATGACGTTGCGGCGGGGTTCCTGCCAGGAACGATAACCGATATGTGTCTGGTCCATCATGTGGTTCCACTTGCCACCACTTATTACCTTATTATAATGGTAGGTAAGTAATGAGTCGCGCTCGTAGCACTGACGGACTTTGCCGGCGTATTCATTGGCCCGTACATCGTTCCGGGCAGCCAGGTCCTTGTTCATAGCCACAGCATAGTACATATCGTACAAATTGGCACAGGCCTGAATAGGGAACAGTACCAACTGATCGAATGTATCGCGGCGATCGGCGGGTATAAGGTAGTAAAGCTTCAGTGCGTCCAGACTCAATGTCTGGTAATCGTCCCTGACTTGCTTCCATTCGTTGTAGTTGTGCAGACTGTACGTACGGTCGGTCAGCATCTCGGGGGTGATGCGACGGTTGTACTGGGTATACTGGTTGATAAGGCGGGCTGCCTCGCGGGCATACTTCTCGCCGAATTGTTGGGTACAGAAACGTTCGGTGTGTTGCAGCAAGTTGTTGGAATTGAACTGTGCCGGGTTCCAGGCCATGTCGAGGAAGAAGGTGATGGGATATTCCATCGGTTTCAGGTCGCCCACATTCACTACCCATATTTCGCGCACGCCGTACTCGTAGGTGAGATTCATCTGTTCCCACACGCGTTGTATGGGTGATATGTTGATCCATTTCGAATTGCGCGGAGCTCCCACGTAGTCGAAGTGATAGTACATGCCATAACCACCTTTACGGGGCTTTGCCTTCAGGTCGGGAAGCTTGCGCACGTTGCCCCAGTTATCGTCGCAGAAGAGCAGCGTCACGTCGTCGGGTACACGCATGCCCTTATCGTAATAATCCTGTACTTCTTTATAAAGCGCCCATACCTGTGGCGTTTCGGCAGCTTTCTTTCCGGTCACCTTTTCGATGATCTTGCGCTGATCTTTGACAATATTCTGTAGTAGCGAAATGTTGGAGTCTTCGCTCATCGGTTCGTCTCCGTCGCCACGCATGGCCAGGGTGACGACCGACTCCCAGTTCTTGCAACGCTCGATGCCTTGTGTCCAGAAGTCGCGCAGCACAGCACTGTTGGTCGAATAGTTCCACGCTCCCTGCCCCCGGCGTTTCCAGTCCTGCTGTGCCAGTCCCATCGGCTCGTGGTGCGAAGTGCTCATGACGATTCCCATCTCATCGGCCAGTACGCCATTCTGCGGATCGTCGTCATAGAAAGCATTGCCCCACATGGCAGGCCACATGAAGTTCCCTTTCAGGCGGAGTACGAGTTCGAATACCTTTTCGTAAAACCGGCTGTTGAACCCGCCGAATGTTTCGGCCGACCAGCCACTCAGCGCCGGAGCCTCATCGTTCAGGAAGATACCGCGATACTTCACCGCCGGTTCGCCATCCGTATATATACCTTTATGAATAGCGATGCATGTGTTCTTTACCACAGGTACATCCGCCCAGTAGTACCAGGGCGATACTCCCATCTGCGAACAAAGTTCGTAGATACCATATATAGTACCGCGTTTATCGCTTCCGGCAATGACTACCGCCTCATCCACTCCATCAAACGGTCGATCGATGGTTTGGATGATGTATTTCTCCCGTTTGCCTTTCAAGCTTTGGGTATCTATCCGGTTAGCTGCCAGTAGTTTCTTTATCCATTGACTTTGATCGACAGAGCCGATAATCAGCATCTTCTTACCAGATAGTTGCTGCACGACAGCCGGTTTCGCACCTGTCACCTGTTCCGCATCCGTCTGCAGATTCGTTACCGCACGCAGCACCCCCGGGTACTCCGCTTCATCAACCAGTATGGGCACGGCTTTCCCATTATCGATCCACACAAATCCGGCCTTATCGTTTGTGACAAAACGCTCTGCCGCCCAAGCAGCAGGAACTGCCAGCAGACCGACAAACAGAAAAATGAAGCTAATAAAGTATCTTCTCATGATATTTAATTTAATTTGACTCGAACAGTATTTACAATTACAAAAATATTTCAATTTACCGGTAAACAGGTATTTATTCGTTTCAGACACGTGTGTAATGGTTGCATCTTTATCCTGAATGTTTCATTATCGTTAGCTAAGGTTACATGATCCCCCGGCACCAAACAATAAGTGCCCCGACTCATTGTATATGTTCAGGGCACTTTGTATATTAACCGGAGCAAAGCAACATGTTTTCAGTGCTTATACTATATATTGCTGTTTATTATTTCCGACGGAGTTCCAGATCGGCTTGAATACCCTCGTTCATCTTCTTGCTGATGGGATAGAAGAACAACGCCACTACACCCACAGCGAAAGTGATGGCCGGAACGATACTGGCTGCCAACGTGATACCTTTAACAGCCGATGCGGTCTGCACCTGATTAGATACGAAACCGAACGAATCGACCACTAACCCGCAGATTAATCCACCGAGGCCCAGACCGAACTTCAATGCGAAAACAATACCGGCGAATACCAAGCCGGTGGCCCGGCGACTGTTCTTCCATTCGGAATAATCGGCCACGTCGCCCATCATCGCCCAAAGCAGGGGGATAGTCGGTGCGTATGCCAGACTCTTACCGCAGTTGATCAGGAATATCATCCCGATATTCGTCGGTGAAACGAAGAAGAACATAGCCGTGAAGAAAGCCGTAAGCGACAGACATACCAGGAATACATTGCGTTTTCCAAAGATACCAGCCAGGTAACCCGACAACAGGATCACTGCCGCCAGCGTGATGAGTTGCCCGATCATATTGAACAAGCTGAAGCCTACAGCAAATACATTGCTCAGGTCGGGTTTGGCTATCAGACCAAAGGCATCGAGGAAGGTATGCCATGCACCGTACGTCTCGCCCGGGATCTCCACCAATCCGAAGTTCTGGAGGAAGTCGAACAACGACGCTTTATCTACCACATAATTAAAGTAGTAGGACATGCTGCTACCCCACATAGCCAAAGTGGTAAACAGGAACAGGGTGAGCACGAACATCGCTCTCCAAGGCAGGCAGCCGACGACATCTTTTAAATCCTGCCACACCGAAGTCTTTTGCCCTACGGGAGGCGTAATACGCTCCTTGGCCGAGAAGAAAGTTATGACCAACAAAACAATGCCAACGACGGCAAACAACAGGATGGTCAAGAACCAACCCTTCTGGGCATCACCATGGCCGAACTTACTCACCAACGGCAGTGTAAGCCCCTGCACGATGAAGGTAGCAATGGTAGCCGTCACAAAACGGACAGAAGATATACTGGTACGTTCCTTGATATCGCTCGTCATCACACCACCCAGCGAAGAGTACGGCGTATTGTTGAACGAATAGATCGCCATTAATAATGTATAAGTGATACCTGCATAGATGATCTTTCCACGCTCGGTCAGGTCCGGAGTGGTGAAACAGAGCACAAAGAACACAGCAAACGGAATGGCTGTCCACAACAACCAGGGACGATACTTTCCCCAACGCGTGTTGGTACGGTCGGACACGATGCCCACAACCGGGTCGACAAAGGCATCGACAAAACGGGCGAACATAAGGATACCTCCTGCTACCGTCGCTTTAATGCCAAAGACATCGGTGTAAAACATCATTTGGAACATCATCATCATCTGGAAGATGAGGTTCGCAGAACCGTCCCCCATACTGTAACCGATTTTCTCGGCCATAGACACTTTCTGAGTCTGTGCTTTCATACGTATATGTTTATATGATTAATTATTTTATCTATATCCTGAACTCTGATAGCATGTTGGACGAATATCAGTTTCGGCAGCCTCTCCTTTGCCTCACTTCCCAGGGCAAGGCAAAGGAGGAAGCATGCCATCAAACTAACCCTAAATTTAACCTTAAACACCAACTACCATATTCATCTTTCTTTTTTTTGTCATGCTGCAAACATACGGATATTCCCGGGGCTTCTTGTATTTATCTGTTTCACATTCTTCTCACCCTGTTACATCATACTTATTGTATGTTACATATATTTACTCAGGTGTTACATACCCCCGCCACAGGCCTTTTTAACGATATTCATATAGTTTCACATGCAAGATGCTGAATTGCCCCACGGAGATGCGCACATGCCGCCCCTGGTGATCCTGGTCACCATTCAACCGGCGTACATATTGAAAAATTCCATCCTCTTTTACCCGCACTTCGTCTACAGACCCGATGCCGATACGTGAACCGCCCTTCCAGCTTGTTGTTTTTTCGGCAGAGCCACCCATGGCAACAAAACCATCTTCGCCCAACGCTTTTGCCTGAACGGCTTTGTCTTCTCCGTTCTTCTCAAACTCAACGACAATACCATTGCCGGCAATCACATACTCGTCGGGTGCCAGACGGAGCACGATGCCTCCGGCTTCGGGCCACACGCTTCCATTGGTGGCACGCGGGTCCCATGGCAAAGTAAAGTTGTGACGGCAAGTCAGCTTCAGGTCACCATACGTCAGGATACGTTCCTTATTCTCTCCATCAAACCACAATCCGTTCATTACTCCTTCTCCTTGGTACTTGGTAATGAGCGGCATCAGTTCTTTAAGGCAGGCGTATCCATTGACCTGCGAAGAAGCCGGATCATCGGAACCGTCTTCAATAGAGAATGGACTAAAACCGATAGCATCGTGTTCGCCAAAGATATAGAATGCCTGCACGGCATTGTTGTCAGACAAACGAATCTCGGGAATAAACAGGGGATTATTGTGAAGTTTGTATTGTGCTACCCAGTTGGTGAAACCTTTATCATATAAGTCGGGCGCCAGAAAGTCTATGTTAGGCGCACCACAACGCCACACATCGATAAGATGCGCCAGCGGTCCGGCCGACGGGTATTCGCCCGGCTTGCGGTTACGGCTGTTCATCGCCGCGTTTACAAATAGGGGTATATTATAAATGGAACGGGCCGTTTGTGCCAACCGCTCTACATACCGGGCATACGACCAGGCCATGAACAATTCGTCCGTGTACAGATCGGCTCCGAACACTTCCTGCCAGTTTCCTTTCTTCTTGAATCCCTGGCTCTCCCACTTTGCCAGCATTTGCGGATGGAGCGCCTTCTTGTTCTTTGCCAGATACTCCATCAGCACATCGGGCACAGGAGCATTGAAGCGTTCGTTGGCTACTTTAGAATAGTCACGGGCATCTTCGAGCATACCTATCTCATTCTCTATCTGCACCATGACGACGGTTCCTTCTTCTTTATCAATAGATGCCAGATGCTTCATCCACTGCGTAAAGGCACGGTTGTCAGCCTGGAATACATTCTCCGAGAATGAACTGGCTATCTCCAACGGTTTGCCCGAACGGGTATGCGCCCGGGGATATTTCTCATAATTCTTCTTAAACCACAACGGCGCATAGCAACTCATGGAGTTCTTCCAGGCGCCGAACCACAGGAAGACCACTTTCAACTGATTCTGACGGGCCTGCCGAATCACTTTATTGATAAGCGTAAAGTCATACGTACCTTCCACGGGTTCTATCAGATCCCAGTAAGCAGGCACCAAAACGGTATTCAGCCCCATCCGTTGCAGTTTGGGGAAAATACGTTCGATATCTTCCACACTTGAGGCGGAGGAGTTACCCAATTCGCCCCCAAGAACGAGGAACGGCTTACCATCAACGAACAATTGTGTAGCTGTGCCCTGTTTCTGCAAACGGGCTGTAGCCGACTGCGCCAATGCTATCTGGCTACCAAACAACATGCAACATACAACGAGACTCAACTTACCCCAAAAATGTGAATTCATAACTATATTCATCTTATCTATTCATTTTTGCAAACATACGTATTATAACCAAAACCGATGCGTGTTAAATGTTTCAGAAAGCAAACAAAACGTTACACCAATCATATATTGGTTACAAGTAGTTGCACGCTCGTTACACAAAGAGGCAACAAACCAGCGACACACCCTTGTAACACACACTCTCCTTGTAACGCACATGCAAAACTTAACATTCAGTGGTAACATTTTTCAGAATTATCTTCTATCTTTGTTCCCATAATGTTAATCACACGTCGTACATGAAAAGACACACTGCTATATTAATCCTTTTGCTAACAGGAGCTTTCTCTGTTTGCCTCCAGGCGCAGACCGGGAAATTTTACTCTACCGACAGAGACTTATCCAACAGTCTGATCAATAAAGTCTACCAGGACAGCCGGGGATTCATCTGGATTGCCACTGAAGACGGATTGAACAAGTTCGACGGTAACAAGTTTACCATTTACCGCCAGAATGCCGCTATCCCGGACAAACTACTGAACAATTATGTAAAAACAGTATTCGAAGACAGCCAGGAACGTTTCTGGGTGGGTTGTATCAATGGAGTACAGCTGTACAACCGTGGTTCGGACTCCTTCCATACATTCCCGATCTATCATAAGGATAAGAAATTGAATCCGCAAATATCTGCCAACATGATCGAACGGAAGAATAAAGAAATCTGGATGGGCACGTACGGACAAGGAATTGTAACCCTGCAAGGCGACCGCTTCGTGACCAAGGACGATCTGAACGAAAAGACCCAAAGTAATTTCATACATTATATATATGAAGATGCCAAGCGAAACATCTGGATCGCCACAGAAGATCGGGGACTGTTCTGTTATACCTCCGACAACCAGCTCCATCACTTCAATGCCCCCCAACAATTAACATCCGAAGATATTTCCTGTTTCTGCGAAGATCAGGATGGCACACTGTACATCAGCACGCTGAATGGTGGATTGATGAAGTTCGACAAGCCCACCCGGCGTTTCGAACCCATTCCTTATAAAGGCAGATACAACCTAAGCATCAAAACCATAACGGTGGACAAAAACAACGTACTATTCATCGGTACCGAAGGACAGGGCCTGAAACAATACGACCGGGCCAACAACTGCATCATTGACTGCCCAATACACAGCGGGGTATTTGATATCACCGAGTCGAAGATACACTCCATCCTGCAAGACCGGGCGGAGAATCTCTGGTTAGGCATCTTCCAGAAAGGATTGCTCTTTATCCCCGGCATGCAAAACAAATTCAACTATTACGGATATAAATCATACCTGAAAAGCAGCATCGGATCGAGCTGCGTCATGGCCATTTGTGTTGATTCCAAGGGAGTAGCGTGGATCGGCACAGACAATGACGGTCTGTATGCCATCGATGATGAAGGCAAACAGCTCGCCCACTTTAAAGAAGCCAACGGCAACCGGATGGCTCCCGGCAATATCATGTGTATATTCGAAGATTCGGAACAGAAACTCTGGGTGGGATCGTACTTTAGCGGACTGGCACAGATAGACAAGCGAACGGGCATCTGCACGTATGTCAGTCAGTTGTCGGGTAGTGGTCGCAAGCCTGTCAGCGAAAAGATATACCACCTGATGGAAGACCGTCAGCACAATATCTGGGTAAGTACATACGGTTCGGGTATCTATAAAATGTCGCTCTCAGGACAGATACTGGCACAGTACCAATCGGACAAGCAACGAAGCGAAGACTGGAACATAGACCGGCTGTGCAACGACTGGGTGAACTGCTCTGTTGAAGATCGTGAAGGACTGTTGTGGATAGGTACCTGCAACGGGCTGAGCTGCTTCGACCCCGCAAAGAAAAGCTTTATCAACCGCTTCGGAAAGAACAACCTGCTGCCCAACGTTTTTGTACATACCTTGTTGCAAGACCTCAACGGGGCAATCTGGATAGGTACTTCCGAAGGATTGTATTGTTTCGACAAGCAGAAAAACGAATTCAAGAAATATACCACCGAATCAGGACTTCCCAGTGATGTGATATGTGGTATCGAGGAAGACGGCCAAGGTACGTTCTGGATCAGTACACACCGGGGTATTGCCCGGCTGGACCCCAAGAATGGAAGTTTCACCAATTACTATGCCTCTGATGGAATACAAGGTAATGAATTTACTCGTGGAGCTGCCTGGCAGGATCACCGGGGAAAGATTTTCTTCGGAGGAACCGGTGGCGTGACGAGTTTCTATCCCAGAGAAATCACCAACCTGTCCCGCAAGCTACGTGTGGAGATCACCGACTTCATGCTGGCAGGCCGACCGATACGCAAGGGCGATATGTCGGGATCGGAAGTTATCACAGATGCCCCGGTAATGGACGCGCAACGCTTCACCCTGGCTTATGACCACGGATCATTCACCCTGGAATTCTCTACGTTCGAGTTCTCCAACCCCGAACGCATCGTATACCAGTACAGGATGAAAGGATTGGATACCGATTGGATAAGTACGGATGCCGGACTCAACCGGGCCACGTACAACAGTCTGGAGCCGGGTAAGTATCTCTTTGAAGTAAGAGCCAAGGACGACAAAAACATATCCGACATCCGTTCGGTAGAAATTGTCATCACCCCTCCCTGGTACGGTACCGTATGGGCCAAGTGCATCTGGGCGCTGCTGATACTGATCCTCATTTACTCCCTCATCATGTACCTGCTCTCCCGCATACGGCACAAGCAGGAGATCATGCGGCGTGAACACCTGGAACAGATCAACGAAGCGAAATTACAATTCTTCATCAATATCTCGCACGAAATACGTACGCCGATGACACTCATCATCAGTCCGTTGGAGAAGCTGCTGGCCGAACCGTCCGAGAAGCAAGGTACTTACCTGATGATTTACCGCAATGCCCAACGCATCCTCCGCCTTATCAACCAGTTGATGGATATACGTAAGCTGGATAAGGGGCAGATGTTCCTCAAGTTCCGCGAAACGGATATCGTGGGCTTCATTGCCGATCTGATGCAAACATTCGACTATCAGGCACAGAAGAAACATATCAACTTCGCGTTCGAAAACAAATTGCCCGACCAGGCAGAGATGCTCAAGGTATGGATCGACCTGAATAATTTCGACAAGGTACTGCTCAATGTGCTGTCGAACGCCTTTAAATACACGCCCGAATCAGGAACAATCACCGTCAGCCTGAGTACGGGACGCAACGAAACCGCCCGCGGCGCCCTGAAAAACTACTTTGAGATTACGGTTACCGATACGGGCATTGGTATCGACAATGACAAGATCGAACAGATATTCGAGCGGTTCTACCAGATCAATAATGACGTCACCCAGTCCAACTTCGGTACCGGTATCGGGTTGCACCTGGCCAAATCGCTCGTCATACTCCACCACGGAACCATCAAAGCCGAAAGCCGGGAGGGCGAGAACGGAACCCGTTTCGTCATCCGCCTGCCGCTGGGAAGCAACCATCTGAAAGCGGACGAACTGGAAAACCCGGAAGAACCGTCGACACGGGTAGCCACCTCCACCACCCTGCCGGAAATCCCGGAAGATCACCAACCGACAGATAGCCCGAAGGTGAAACCGAAGAGCCGCTACCGGATACTGATCGTAGAAGATGAAGACGAGATACGCCGGTACATACGCGATGAACTGAACACCGACTTCCGGATCAGCGAGTGCACGAACGGGCGGGAAGCGCTTGATTTCATCCTGCGCGAGAAGCCCGATCTGGTGATCAGCGATGTGATGATGCCCGAAATGGATGGTATGACGCTCTGCCGCAAGATGAAGCAGAATCTCAATACCAGCCACATCCCCGTCATTCTACTGACAGCCAAGTCGAAAGCAGAAGACCGTTTGGAGGGATTGGAAATTGGGGCAGATGCCTATATCATAAAACCGTTCAATACGGAACTGCTGCGTAGCACCATCAGCAACCTTATCAGTAACCGCGAGCGACTCAAAGGGAAGTTTGCCGGCGAGAAACAGGTAGACGAGAAGATTGAAAAGATCGAGAAGAAATCGAATGACGAGATCCTGATGGAGAAAATTATGAAGATTGTCAACGAGAACCTGGCGAACCCGGAGCTGAATGTAGAAATGTTGGCAGCCGGTGTGGGGATGAGCCGTGTACACATGCACCGCAAGCTCAAGGAACTGGCCAACCAGTCGGCACGCGACTTCATCCGCACCATCCGGTTGAAGCAAGCCGCCTCATTGCTAACGGAAAAGAATCTCACCATCTCCGAGGTAGCCTACGCAACTGGCTTTTCTAACTTGTCGCACTTCTCCAACTCGTTCCGCGACTTCTACGGCGTATCGCCCACGGAGTACAAGGAACAACGAACATAGCATGCTGCCACATAACACTCACTGTATATGATGATGAAGAAGAAAGTATTATTTGCTACCACTGCTCTTGCCCTGCTGGCAAGTTGCACACCCACAGAAGAAAAAGGTGTAGCCACCTTCAGTTTCTTCGAGTACCAAGGCGAAGACGCCCGCTTTGATCAGCAGATCGATCCGGAGAAAGAGTATCTGAATCCCATTCTCAGTGGGTTCTATCCCGACCCGAGCTTCTGCCGGAAGGGGGAAGACTACTACATGGTGAACTCCACCTTCTCGTATTATCCCGGTATTCCTATCTTCCACAGCCGTGACCTGGTCAACTGGGAGCAGATCGGCCATGTGCTCGACCGTCCCTCACAGCTACAATTAGATAGCATCCGGCTCAGTGGCGGTATCTACGCTCCCGCCATCACATACAATCCTGCCAACGACACCTTTTATTTAATAACTACCTGTGTAGACGGCATCGGCAACTTCGTTGTGAAGACGAAAGACCCCGCAGGCGATTGGAGCGACCCAATCGTACTTCCTAAAGTAGGAGGTATCGATCCTGCGCTCTTCTTCGATGATGACGGCAAAGCTTACTTAGTTCACAACGATGCACCCGCCGGAGAGCCCGAATACAGCGGACACCGGGCCATCTGGATACACGATTACGACACAAATACCGACCAGACCACAGGTACGCCGCAGGTTATTATCGATGGTGGCGTGGACAAAAGCAAGCACCCGATATGGATCGAGGGTCCTCACATCTATAAGATCAAAGGTAAATACTACCTGATGGCGGCCGAAGGTGGAACCAGCGAAGGGCACTCCGAAGTGATCTTCACTGCCGACCATGTAAAAGGGCCTTACACGCCTGCCAAGGAGAACCCGATCCTGACGCAACGCGACCTGCCGGAAGATCGTCCGGACAAGATAACCTGTACCGGGCACGCCGACCTGATTGAAACAGCTTCCGGACAATGGTTTGCCGTATTCTTAGGTTGCCGCCCATACGAGGGAAACCTGTACAATACCGGGCGCGAAACGTTCCTGCTTCCCGTCACCTGGAAAGGAGACGTGCCGGTGATTCTTGAACAAGGGAAAGCTATCCCTACCGTCGTACGTCCGGAGGGATGGAAACGGGATGTGCAAGGTATCAAGCCCGGCATGCTGACAGGCAACTTCACCTGGAGAGATGAATTCGATGAGAATACGGATAAGCTTCGTCCCGAATGGTTGTTCCTCCGCACTCCGCAAGGCAATTGGTGGAAGATGCAGGACGGTAAACTCCGCATTACTCCTACTACACGAAGTATCTATATGCAGGATGCAGCCTCGTTCATCGGCTACCGGCAAAAGAACACAGACTTTACGGTAACCACGGAAATGAGTTTCGTTCCACAAAGTGAGACCGAAATGGCAGGATTAGTGTGCTATCAGAACGAACGATTCAATATCACCTTCACCAAAACATTGCTCGAAGGAGTACCTACGCTGGGAGTAGTACGTATGGAAAAAGGCGAATTCGAAGCATTAGGTATCTACGAAATGAGCGAAGAGGAAAGCAAATTGCCTGTGTACATGCGCATTGTAGGACGGGGAGGCGCCTATAGTTTCGACTATTCTTTCGATAACAAGGTTTGGGAACGGTTGGCAGCCGATGTCGATACCACTCACTTGAGTACGCTGATAAGCGAAGGCTTTACCGGAGCTATTATCGGTATGTTTGCTGAAAAAGAATAATAGGAATTAAAAAATTAAGAGTCAAGAATCAGGGCAAGCCATTCCTACCCTAATTCTTGACTCTTAATCTTTAATTCCTATTTTCAATCGTGCATGATCAAAGCCGACTGGGCAGACACCATCACTTCAGGACCATTTAATGTACCCAAACCTTTTTCATTGATCACACCATCCTTACACACCACCGTGTACTTTCCGGCAGGAACAGTTAAACGGGCAGGAGTTGTACGCGTATTGAATGCCACCACAATATTCTTCCATGAATCGCCATTGGCATTATCCTTCAGGCGGTAAGCAATCAGGTTCGTACCTTCGACCGGAAGGAATTCCAACTGTTTGCGAACCATCTCCGCATCACCCATCCGGAAAGCAGGATGCGCCTTACGCAGGGCAATCAGGTTTTTATAATAAACAAACAGATCGTTGTGTATCGTTTTGCGGTGCCAGTCGATGGCATTGATCGAATCGGGACTCTCGAAACTGTTGTGTACGCCTTTCTTATCACGCATCACCTCTTCGCCGGCATAGATGAACGGTACACCTTGTGCTGTGAACACCACCGTTTGAGCCAACTTATCAAGCCGTACCAGTTCGTCGTCCTTAATGCCCGGCATGGTCGAGCGTAGACGGTCGACCAGACACATGTCGTCATGGCATGACACGTAACTGATCATTTGGGTAGGCTGTTCGGCCCAGGGCGCCTTGCTGCAATTCACCGAATCATTGTTCACCTGCGCATGTTTGATGGCGCCTACGATACCAAACTTCACACTCTCCTCTCCTCCCGGAAGTCCGGCAAGGAACAAACCTTTCTCAGCATCGGTCACCCGTCCGCGAAGCCCGTCGCGTATCTCATCGGAGAAAGCAGCCACACCCGGCATACGGTAAATATTGGCTTTCATAGCCAGCGAATCAGCCGGGTATTGCGGTGCTTCGGCTGCCCAACCTTCACCATATATATATATAGAAGGGTCTACCGCATTCACAGCCTTGCGTATTTCGTTCATCGTTTCGATATCGTGAATACCCATGAGGTCGAACCGGAAACCATCGAGGTGATATTCGTTAATCCAGTAAAGTACCGACTCAATCATGTACTTGCGCATCATGGGACGGTCGCTGGCAGTCTCGTTGCCGCAAGCCGAAGCGTTGGCAAACGAACCATCGGGCTTCTGCCGGTAGAAATATCCCGGTACCGTACGCTCGAAGTTGCTATCGCCGGTATTGAAGGTATGATTGTACACCACATCGAGCACCACGCGGATACCTGCCTGGTGAAGCGCCTGTACCATCTGCTTGAACTCCTTGATACGAACAACAGGATTGTACGGATCGGTAGCATACGATCCATCGGGCACGTTGTAGTTCTGCGGATCATAGCCCCAGTTGTACTTATTCTCATTCAGTTTGGTTTCGTCTACTGAAGCATAGTCGTACGAAGGCAACAGATGCACATGTGTTACACCCAGTTCGCGTAAGTGGTCGATACCGGTGGAGAGCTTTTCGCCGTTCACGGTACCTTTTTCGGTGAGTGCCAGGTACTTGCCCTTATGCTGAATGCCCGAAGTGGAATCAATCGAGAAATCACGGTGATGCATCTCATAGAGAATAATGTCGGCAGGCGATTTCAGTACAGGACGACGATCATTCGCCCATCCTTCGGGATCGGTCGACTGCATATTGACGATTGCTCCACGCTTACCATTCACTCCTACTGCCCGGGCGTTGATTCCCGGCGTATCACCCAACCATTTATCAGCAACTTTCACATTGAAGGTATAAAACTTACCCGCCAGGTCTTTGTCGACCTTTACTTGCCAGGTTCCCTCTTCGCCCAACTTCATGGGGAGTGTTTCGTACGCATGCCCTTCGTTGCCCGAATCGAACAACATCACCCGCACCTCGTCGGCTGTGGGCGCCCAAAGCGAAAAGATGGTGACTGCCGGGGTATATTCCATTTCTACCAGACTACCCGAGCGAACGGGATAAAGTTCATAGGAGGTATACTCCTTCTTGGCCGATGTACAGCCCGTCACGGTCATTGCTGCCACTCCGAAAATTGCTAAATAATTGATTTTCATAACTGATTGATTACTCTCTTACTATATTTTCTACTACTTTTTCACTTTATCCGGGTTCTTCGCAATGAAGTCTTTCCAACTGCTATACCCTTTCTCTACCGCCGGCCGGCCCATCTGCAAATAGTGGCAATAGGCGGCCGCCAACCCGTCGGTGGCATCCATAAATACCGGCATATCCTCTTTGGCTAAGCGGAGCATGCGTTGAAGCATATCGGCCACCTGTTCCTTGGACGCCTGTCCGTTGCCTGTTATAGCCATCTTTATCTTCAACGGTGCATATTCGGTGATGGGTATATCGCGGCTCAGCGCCACTGCCATTGCCACCCCCTGTGCCCGTCCCAACTTCAACATCGACTGTACATTCTTACCGAAGAAAGGAGCTTCGATGGCCAATTCATCGGGCAGATAACTTTCGATGATGCCTTGCACCCGCTCGTGTATATGCCGGAGTTTGAGGTAATGGTTGGCAAACTTGCGCAGATCGATAATACCCATAGCCACCATCTCGGGTTTGGTACCTACAATCCGTAACACACCGTATCCCATGATAGTGGTTCCGGGGTCGATACCCAGAATTATCTTTTCCTTAACCGGCTGAATCACTCTATTACCTCCATCAATGTGGGAAATCCCACTACTTTATTTTTAAATATCTTCACCAGTTCATCATTCAGTTTCATTCCTTGTTCCAGATGCCAGCGATGCAACAGGCTGCTGCTTTCCACTTCCCATTGCAACGTGTACGATGATCCATCATCCCTATGACTCAACACTTTGCATATTCGCGGTGCGCGCATCGTTCCATGTTTCTCGACTTCAGGGATATAACATTCTTTGATCCAAACCAGGAAATTATCATGGATTTCGTCTTCTACTTGAAAGGTAGTATTGTAGATAAGCATAACTTTTTTCGTTTTATTTCTGCAAACATAGCAATTATTCCAGAAACTTGCATTATATTTGCGCCACCAAAACGAAACAAACGGTGCAAACGTTGACGTTATGGGGCGTTAGCTCATCTGGCTAGAGCGTAACACTGGCAGTGTTAAGGTGATCGGTTCGAGTCCGATACGCTCCACTTAAAGAAACTTAGAAAGATTTTGTAAGCACTTAAAGGCACTCCAAAAGCAGACGGGGACTTTAAGTGCTTTTTTTATTCTTCAAAATCTCTTTAAATCCTCAAAATACTACATATATTTGTCGATATGTAGTTCATCCAACAAAATGTGTAGTAATGGAAATCAAATGCAGTACTTCGGTGATGGAGGAATAAGGTATGGCAATAATCAATTATGATGGCAAAAACTTTACAGTTGGAAGAATAACTAAAGAGAGCTTAAGCGGTTACAATCAAATAGTTTGCAACCCACCACAGGGAAAAACGGAAATCTAATAGTTAATTTAGCATTGCCATATTTAAAAGGTATGTTCCTGAGATACAAAGCATCAGTGTTACAGGTGCAGTCGACAATAAAACAACTACCAGTAGCGTACAATTTACGGTAACATTCAAACAGCAGTAAAGGCAGGTTTCCCCGCCTTTACTTTTACCCACTATTCTGGAAATTTTCACTAAAGTCAAAGAATATCCGACAAACCTTTGGCTATTTGTAAAGAATTGTTTTAATTTGTTGAATTATTTACAATTAAAACACATAATCATGAAGAAAATTTTGTTTTTGCTGACAGTTCTCCCATTCTTTGTATTTACATCATGTTCAAAGGATGATGATCCACAAAAACCTTCCGTTGAAAATACTCAATGGGTAAAAGTAGAAAGCGGCATTACTGCTACGATTGATTTCTTTAATAGCAAGGAGTGTACATGGGAATTAAAAACAAGTAGTGGTGCTGTCTATAGTTCGGAACTCTATACATACATATACGAAGATCCAATTGTGACAATGACTCCGAAGACATCTGGATTAGCTGTACTAAAAGGCACAATCTCTGGTAGCGGGATGGCTTTATACAATGTTAGCCAAGGCAAAGATATTGGCACATATGTAAAGAAGTAACAAGGAAGAGGGTGAATTCAAAAGTACGCACCCTCTTTTTTATTAATCTTGTGCTTTTGCTATTGACATAGCATAATTGTACGCTTCTTTAAAGTGCTCCACATCAAATCCATACTTCCGTTCTACATGAGCTGTCCAGTAGTCTATTGCACTAACACCTTTGATTTTGCTTTCTTCTAACCAATAAGAGTATAACGGATAATTCTTTTGGTAATTGGCAATATCTCCAGCTTCATTAACAGCCCAATCGCCAAAGAGTTTGATACTATCGTTTTCCGCATTATTATGCTCAAAGACAGCTTTTGCTTTTTTAATAAGCCAAACATTAGCTAAATCTTCATACTCCATTGGGGTAATTAAAGCTATCTTACATTCCAACGCGTCCGAAATCTTGGATAAGATATCAATACTGGCATTGTACTGGCCACTCTCTAACTTGGAAATGTTGCCTCGGTCAATACCGGTAGCTTCGGCTAATGCCACTTGAGTAATGCCTTTTTCTTTACGCAATTCAACAATTCTTGCGCCAATTTTTTCCTTTTCAGTCATACTTGGTTCCATGGTACTATTGCAGAGTTTTAAGTGGTGTCTCCACTTTTACTGGTTATTGATTTTGCAAATATAGTAAAACACCCCAAAAATGTGTCATATACAACACAATTATTATTAAAAAATTCAGATGATTACTTGATTATCTATATTTAGCCTGGAAGCCGGGATTATTATTGGCCGGCGTCAAAAAGCTTATAGAGAAGAGAATGCCGCTCAGAAGGCGTATAACATCGGGCATACGGTGAAGGTGAGGCAGGGAGTAACCTTTCCCCCTGCATAATCCCCTCAAAGAAAACAGTATGCATAAGTAGGTGCTACTCATCATCTTTGGGGTGTTTTCATACTAACCAACGAGCTTTTTGTTGTTTCATATATGTTGGAGTCTTCAAAATCAAAGAGCTGGGCTGAAGCGACATCAATAAAGCACCGGTGTCATACCGTATGAATTTTAATTAATCATTTTGAGATAGTGAAAATACTTCCTATACAGGTAATAAGTAAATATTTGAATCTATGATACACGACATTGAAAATATTGTCGTGAATATGGTATAAAAGTAGGTAGGAAGCAGTAAAATGGGACGTTTTAGAGAGATATAGAATTCACCAAGGAGAGATTGCGAAGAAGAAAATTAAAAAAGGCGTGAAAACCTAAGTAATTATGCGAATCAGAAGTTGAATTTATAGCCCCGCCGGGGGCTTAAGTTGATGACTTTGGGCTTACACCCACGGCTACGGACACATTGGCCCGCTGGGCCAAGGACTTAACGACAAAGTCAGCTACTTGTCCACATAAAATGTACCAACTTATTTTTTTACGATTACTAAGTAACCACGCCTGAATACTTTTCAAACTATTTTACAAAGACGGGGTCAATTCAACCGTCAGCCCTAAAGCAGAAGCAATACGATAAAATGTTGAAACTTTTGGTTCGGTTCTTCCCGTTTCTACACGGGAGATATAAGACTTATTTGTTCCAATCTTCTCAGCGAGCTCTGCTTGGGTCATGTGCGCTTTCTTTCTGGCTTCTTCAATAATTTGCCCAGTGAAGAAAGCATTAGCCCGATCCTCGGCAGCCTTACGTTCCGGGGTTCCTTCTTTGCCAAATGCAGCATCTAATTGTGCATCAACATCAAACATCTTGACTTCTTTTTCGCTCATAATATTCTTTCTTTAATTGTAGTGCTTTCTTGATTTCACTATCGGGAGTTTTCTGGGTCTTTTTCTGGAACCCGTTGAATAGGATAACTATACGCCCCTCATCATAACAAAAGAAAATCCGATAAATATTACCTTGCCACTCTATTCTTAACTCATATAAACCATCCTTGATGAATTTCACAAACTTAGCAGGAATTCGTTCTTGAGTTTTTAATAAGAGCAATCCATAAAGCACTTTTTCTTGGGCACCTTTATTTAAGGTATCAAAAAAGTCTTTATAATATGACTCATAAGCTATTATCTGTCTTTTCATGACTCAAAGATAGAAAATGTTTATCAGTTGAGCAACTTTTAATTAACTTTTTTGCATAAATTAAAGAAGCGGGCTTTTACTAAGACATCACTTCTTTTGTTCTAAACTTCCTGTACAGGAAATATAGCCCTCGTTATTTTTCTAACTAAGCATCCATTAGAAAATGATGTGTAGCAATGGAAATCAAATGTAGCTCTTCAATATTTCGCCAAAAGATATATGGAGAGATAACGTTGACAAGTTGGAATCACTGATTAGAATGTCTGTAAAGTTTGACGGAAAAGATGCAGTGTTCAATATCGGTTTTGTACGATTCTACTCGAGAAGTGGGATAATCATCAAGGAGAGATAGTGAAGAAGAAAACAATAAAGGCATGAAACCGGGTGGAATCACGCCTGAATTTTAAACTAAAGTATAACTAAAACCCAACATTGTAGCCGGAGGGATGTTCAATATCCTGCAAAGTAAGCGGGCAATCTTCAAAGTAGGCTCGGAACGTCCAGAAATATAGTCGTTTATACGCGATGGGCTTACCCCTATTTCTACGGCAAGTTGCTTTTGGGTCATTCCCTTCTCTTCAAGGGATAACTCAATCAATTCTGAAACCGTTGGTTTCTCTATTGGAAAGTGTTCCTTTTCATAAGTAATCACTATATCAGACACAACAGAGAGTTCCATTGCACTTTTATCGTTTGCGGGCATATTATCATCAACCAAGGGCAAAAGCTCTTCTACTCTTGCCAAAGCAAACTCGTATTGCTCTTTCGTAACTTTATGCATAACCTCGTATTTATATGGTTGAACAATCTATTTTATCATATTCTCTATACGTACCAACAAAGCGAATAAACATATATCCAATTGTAAACTTAATAACAACCACTAACCGATAGTTGTTACCCTTGATGTTAAAAACATAACGCTGATACTATTCTCATTTCTCATTCATTTGGTGCAAATTTACTCTATAAAATAGAACCATAAAACAAAAACACAAAGAAGTAGTTTTCCTTTTTTATCCCAACCCTACGCATTTTTTCAGATATGTTTACGCCTCGTCCCAAATGAAATCGTAAATTCGCAGCTCCTAATAACTAAACATTAAAAAATTATGTTCGTAGCATCAATGACCTCGGAAGAGAAGAGAAATGAAGCCCTGAAAGATTTGGGGCTAATGAAAACTAAAATAGAAATGGCTCTTGATACTTTCATCAAACATGTAAGGCGGGGAATGACCTTGTCACCTATAAGAAGAGTTACAATAACCTCTAAAAACAACAATGTTTGGACAATAACCTTTATAGCGACACCTGAAGCTGTCGGGGTAATGATATATGCACCCGTTCATGGCCATAGAAGAAATGGGTATATAGCAATACCATACATCACTTCAACTTTAGTAATGGAATACACTGCCCACTTCTTGCAAAGATACAATGAACGCTATTTGGAACCGAGCAATGTTAGGATGGGAAAATTTACAGCCTTGGAATATTTTCTGTTTAACAACCAGAGCTCTACCCTCAACAAAAATGAAAAAGGATTTTATATGGTTTCTGACCACGGATATATGATAGCAGCTATACCGATAAATATGATGTTGGTACACCTGACATTTATAGGAAACGTAAATCTGACAAACAAAAAGTCTACTATTTATTCAGAGAAAATGTGCCATTTATATGCAGCATGCGAACTCTTAAATAGTAAAGAGGAAATTACACCAGAGGTATTAAGCAGAATTGCGCACAAACATAATGCAGGTCAAGATTTTATAGATAATTGGAACAGATGGACATCGTAATCAAATAAATATAGGATGGGCATAGATTAGTTTCATGTTTGCAAGTAAAACCACATAAAAACCTATATAATTTCACATTCTCCGCAGGGAACATCTTTCTACATAGTGAGATGCTGGCCATTTCTCTTGATGAAACAACCGGCAACAAGGTTTGAAAAACCTCTGTCCACCCGGATGTACAACCCACTTACATCCGGGTGTACAACCCTTCTACACCCGGATGTACAATGCCTGTACACCCGGGTGTAGCAAAGATTTCCTCCCTATGAAACCAAACATATCTTCCTATGAAATCAATGGTATCTCCCTACGAAACGACTTCTTTCCTCCTTTGCAACCGATCGTTTTCTCCCTTGGGTGCGTGGGAGGTGCGTGAGAGAAAAAGAAGCCTCTCACGCACCTCTAATGCCTATGAATAAAGGGTTTGAGCACAGGTGCGTGACTGCGTGAGTACTTTTTCAACTTTCTTGGGTTCTTCGTCAATTTTGGTGCAAGCTTTCAGGTTTTAAAAGCAATAAGTTTTACACTAAGTAACCTGTAGCTTGCCCTATTAAACATTTGCCTCTTGATAGCCTTGATTTTATTGACGGTTCCTTCCAACAATCCGTTGT
>JAVBVA010000070.1:0-44470 GCA_031554665.1 Bacteroides sp.
TCCAGTATTTTCTAAAAGACAACCGACGAAGGAACCAGGGGAGTCAAGTGACAACACACTTAGGAAAGAAGGGCAAGTCATTGACAACCTGTTTAGGGAACCAGCGTCAAAACTGACAACCTTTTTTAGTATAAGTCAGAACACTCTGTTTCTCGTAGTGGAACAGGGTGTTGCTCTACGAGAAACAGAGTGTTTCACACCGAGAAACAAGGTGTTTCAAAGGATGAAACAACTTGTTTCAGTAGCATGAAACAGTTTGCTTCAAGCCGGGTGAAACTTTCTATCCGTAAGTAAAAGTACAATATAGGTTACTGCTTCGTACGCCCGACCACCTGACCGTTGATCCAGCAGCAAAGAAAAAAATGGTGAATACCCCGGAAAATGGTGAATCAATGGTGAATAAAAAAGATATCCACCATCGATTATTCATTTGTAAATCAGATTGGTAAGTCGAAAAACATGGCGAATGGTGAATCGAATTCATTTTATCGCACAGGAGAGAAGGAAAGCCTAAGTTCTTATTTCTGCAACGAGTCGATCAGTAAGGTAATATTGGCTGTAAACAACCGCACAGAGATAGCTAACAGGATAATCCCGAAGAACTTACGGATCAGATAGATTCCTCCTTTGCCCAGGAATCGTTCCACCCGCCCCGTCATAAGCAGTACAAAATAGACCCATCCCATATTCAGCACCAATGCAATGATAATATTAACGCTGGCATATTCGGCTCGTAAAGAAAGCAAGGTAGTGAAAGCTCCTGCTCCGGCAAGCAACGGAAACACCAACGGAACCAACGTAGCTTCCTTGATAGGTCCCTGATTCTTGAAGATCTCTACATCGAGCAACATCTCGAGAGACATCAGAAAAATAACCAAAGCACCTGCCACAGCAAACGATGCGATATCGACATGGAAAAGTTTCAGCATAAAGTCGCCGGCATAAAAGAAACCAAGCAACAAAGCAAACGATATCAGTGTAGCCTTCAAAGCATTGACACTTTGCCCCCTTTCGCGCAAGTTAATAATAATAGGTATAGAGCCGATGATATCGATCACGGCAAAAAGTACGATAAACGCACTCACCATTTGTTGTAGATTAAAGTTTGTAAACATAGACTCCTTCTTTTTTCTGCAAATATAATCACTTTTTATGCATTCGGCAAATAAGTAGAGGAAGTAATACAGCTTCTTCTAAGAAATAATAAAAAAAACAAAAATAAGGAGCCGATAGTTTCGTTAAGCTACGATTATAACTACATTTGCTCAATTTTGAAAAAATAACTAAATGGAAACAATGTACGATACTTTATTACAACTTCCTTTATTCCAAGGGCTTTGTAATGAGGATTTCACAAAAATTCTGGACAAGGTAAAACTAAATTTTACCAAATACAAAGCCGGTGACGTGATCCTGAAAAGCGGCATGCCCTGCACTCAATTAGTTTTCCTGCTCAAAGGTGAGGCAAGCAGCGAAACCGTCTCGCACGATGGGTCGTTCGTCTTCACCGAGCACTTGGCAGCCCCTCACCTGATTGAACCTTATGTATTGGTGGGCATGGCCCCATACTACACCGCTACATATACCGCCCGTACGGAACTCAACACCATCAGTATATCGAAAGAAGCGGTGTTCAAACAGCTTTTCGAGTACGATATTTTCAGGCTGAACTTTCTGAACATACTCAGTCGCCGGGCACAGAGCCAGCAAGCCCACTTATGGGAAGAAGCTCCGCGTGACCTGGAAGACAAATTTGTTCTGTTCGTTTTACGACATATCGAGAAGCGGCATGGCGAAAAAACGATAAAGACCAAGATGGAAGATTTGGGACGCTACGTGGACGAGACACGCCTGAACGTATCGAAGATGCTGAACAAGTTACAGGATGAAAAACTACTGGAGTTGCGCCGAAAAGAGATACTGATTCCGGATGCCGCCCTGTTGGCAGAATGGAATCACAAACGCCACCAATAAACAGAAAGGGGATGTTCCACTTGGATACATCCCCTTTCTGTTTATTGGTAGTCGGCTATTTTATTCCCATTTGATTATCTTTATCGTTATATGGTTAAATTATTTACGTTTATTATCAAGACTTTAACTAAATCACCAACCCTAATTTCTTAGAGCTGGTGACAAAAACTGGTGACAAGCAAAACACTAAACCCCTATATTATTAGAAGCCCAAGGCATCATAATCAACACCCCCTCCAGGATAGTCACCATACATTCCATCAGTCATTGCATCCCACACATCCTCTTCTGTATAAGAATCCTCTCTATATTCCTCTTCGTAGGTATCATCACTATCATCTTCACTCTCTTTTACAATATTCCCAGACTTATCATATTCCACCCAACTATTTCTTGAATATACACGAACCACCCCATCTCTAAACCCATGCAAAATCTTTCCATAAGCCCAAAAAGCAAAACTTCCATCAACATTAACAAAACCTTCTCCATGAAATGAGTCATAAATTCCCAGCATATTTTCGCCTAACGTACCTAACAGCAATTCAACATTAGCGTTAAAACATATTGGAACTATTAACCGTTTCTTTTTTAAAGAGTATACTCCTTGTTTACCATTTTTAATTAGTTTCAAATATCCTAAATAGTTCCTTCTTTCGTAATAAGAGCAGAATGATTCAATATTATCATATTCAAAATCAACAAGTATATTCCTAGGATTACTTTTCTCTAACACTCCACTTTTATTTTTAACGTTAGTCGCTATTATGCATTCTTTTTCAAATCTAAGTTTTTTATAGATTGGAAGGATTATAAGATTTGCGTTTAAATCCATCACCGCAATTCTATCTTCATAGTTGAGAATAAAACATTTCTCTTCTTTATTATATTCCTTGAATGAGTACCCATGCGGCACAAACCGCCAATCTTTTTTATCATCAATATACAATAGAGTTCTACAACTATCTCCATTTCTCGTAAATATATGATGTACACCTAATTGTATATAATCATATTGGGGTTCCAATAAAATGCTACCATCAGAACGCAAAACTCCTTGCTTGTTATTATGTGATAATCCCACAGCCAATCCTTTCTTAAATTTAGAGATAGCCACAAATCCATCAAATCGAACTACTAATTCTCTTTCTACACCGTCTTCTTCCTCATGATGAAAGTATATAGGAACCCCCTTTTCATCCATGAGAAAATAAAAATATTTATCAAGGAAACTATTCGTACTCGTTGGATTCAGCATTGTTGCATCAAAAACATTTTCACTATGCTCTGATAATTGCGCATATATACAAGGAATTACTTCTTCAAAATTTTCATTAACACATCCCCATTTATGCACTTTGGCAGCGTTATTATTACCTACATCATTTATAGAAATTATCCTACGACCATTCTTTAAAGCACCAACAGTTACAACATCATATATACGATGGCTATCAGTATCTATTAAATAGTTCTGATTATCTATTACGTAGATTTTTCGCATGTTCTTCATACCAATACTATTTAAAGCAAAGTTAAGAAAGATTATCAAGAAACTAATCCAGAAATTCTTTTTTTATACGCTGCACGGTACTTACACCAACATTCGTTAGCTTGGCAACATTCCGTATAGAACACCCCTTTTTCAACAAAGCAATAACCTCTTTGTATTCTTCTTTTTTATCCTCAACAGTTTTTACGCTACCTACTTTCCGTCCGAGTTTACCACCCTTGGCAATGTAGATTTCCCTTCCAGAGTTGAGGCGATACAAAATGTTTGAACGCTCAATATTTGCCATTTCAGCCAATACCGTAACCATGATACTCGCAATCGGATTGACTTCCTTGTTAGGCTGCAAAGTGTATATTCCCAGAGTTTGGGTTATATAAGAAAAGAGTTTTGGTACCAAACTATCCTAATGCTGCAAACATGTATAAAATAAAATTAAAAGCCAAATTTCCGAGATATTATCTTCAAAGATAAGGGGAAAATATAATTCTATAAAATCGAAGCCGACAGAACTGGCGATAAAAACTTTTGATAAATTACACATATTAACACCTTAGGAGAAAACCCCTTCAAAACACCTCCAGAGCTGTACATCAACAAAATAGCCCCAACTTTTTACGGTTGAGGCTACTTGAAATATAGCTAAAAAAGGGCTATTTTCACTCCCACTCAATGGTTGCCGGCGGTTTGGAACTGATATCGTACGTTACGCGGTTCACTCCCTTCACCTTATTAATAATGTCATTCGAAATCTTTGCCATAAAGTCGTAAGGCAGGCGAGACCAATCGGCAGTCATGGCATCGGTCGAAGTAACCGAACGCAAAGCCACTGCATTTTCATATGTACGCTCATCGCCCATTACGCCTACCGACTGAACGGGAAGGAGGATAACTCCTGCTTGCCATACCTTATCATACAATCCCCACTCGCGCAAACCTTGAATGAAGATATCATCGGCATCTTGCAAGATACGTACTTTCTCCGGAGTGATATCGCCCAGGATACGAACACCCAGACCCGGTCCCGGGAACGGATGACGGCTGATCAAGTGATCGGGCATGCCCAACTCACGACCTACCCGGCGTACCTCGTCTTTGAACAATAAACGGAGTGGTTCACAAAGCTTCAGGTTCATCTTTTCGGGAAGACCACCTACATTGTGATGGCTCTTGATCACTGTTCCGGTAATGGAAAGCGATTCGATGATGTCCGGATAGATGGTGCCCTGAGCCAGCCATTTCACATCTTTCAATTTATGCGCTTCTACATCGAATACGTCGATGAAGCCTTTACCTATGATTTTACGTTTACGTTCAGGATCGGTTACACCAGCCAGTTCGCTATAGAACTTCTCACGAGCGTCTACGCCGATCACATTCAGTCCCAAACATTTATAATCGTTCAACACATTCTGGAATTCGTTCTTGCGAAGCAAACCGTGATCTACGAACACGCAAGTCAGGTTGCTGCCGATAGCTCTGTTGAGCAATACTCCCACTACCGACGAATCGACCCCACCACTCAAAGCAAGCACCACCTTGTCATCGCCAAGCTGTTCTTTCAACTGAGCAACAGTAGTTTCAACGAACGAAGCGGGCGACCAATTCTGTTCGCAACCACAGATATCGACTACAAAGTTTTTCAAGATCTGCGTACCGTCTTCGCTGTGGAACACCTCCGGGTGGAATTGTACCCCCCATGTAGGTTCATTCTCAATCTGATAGGCCACAATATTCACATCCTCTGTCGATGCAATTTTCTTAAATCCGGCAGGAATAACTGTAATAGTATCGCCATGACTCATCCATACCTGAGACTTGTCACGCACCTCTTTAAATAAAGCATTGTCTTTACAGAAAGCCGATAAATGTGCACGCCCGTATTCGCACTTACCGGTATGTTCGACAGTCCCGCCATTGTCATATGCCATGAACTGTGCACCGTAGCAGATACCCAGCACTGGATATTTACCACGAATCTGATTCAAATCAATCTTAAATGCCTTTTCGTTGTACACCGAAAACGGACTGCCCGACAAGATGACTCCCTTTATACTTTTGTCGCCTTCCGGAAACTTATTATAAGGTACAATTTCACAATAAACATCCAACTCGCGTACACGACGGCCGATGAGCTGCGTGGTTTGCGAACCGAAATCAAGTATTACTATTTTTTCTTGCATAAAAAGTATGTTATGAATTTGGCGCAAAAATACGCAAAATATGATAATACTACTTCTTTTCTTTCAGTAAATCACGAATCTCGGTCAATAAAATCTCTTCCTTGGTGGGTGCGGGAGGAGCCGGAGGAGCAGCCGGGGTTTCATCAGCTTTCTTTGCAGTCAGTCTGGTTATCAATTTGATAAATAAAAATATAGAAAAAGCAATGATAACAAAATCGAACGTAGCCTGTAAAAAGTTGCCATAATTTAATGTAACAGCAGCCACAGTTTCCTTTCCGTCGGCGCCCATCTCAGCAGCTTTCATCACCCACTTGAGGTCGGTAAAATTCACACCGCCTACCAGCAGTCCTATCGGGGGCATAATGACATCGGCTACTATCGACGAAACGATTTTACCAAACGCACCGCCAATGATCACACCGACAGCCATATCAATCACATTTCCTTTCATGGCAAACGCCTTAAAGTCTTGTAAAAAAGTACTCTTTCCCATCTTTTTTGATATTTAATATTAAATTAATACGCGAATATAAAAACATTTTCTTACTTTTGCACCGCATTTGGAAAACAAATGAAAGGTAAGAGAGTTTTTATATTAAATAAAGATAACCCTTAAAAGTTTAAACAAGATGATTAAAGTAGGTATTAATGGATTCGGACGCATCGGTCGTTTCGTATTCCGCGCTGCTCAAACAAGAAATGACATCGAAATCGTAGGTATCAACGACCTTTGCCCGGTAGATTATCTGGCTTATATGTTGAAGTATGATACAATGCACGGACAGTTCAAAGGCACTATTGAAGCTGACGTTGAAAACAACCAACTGATCGTTAACGGTAAAGCTATCCGCATCACTGCAGAAAGAAACCCGGCTGACTTGAAATGGGATGCTGTAGGTGCTGAATACGTTGTTGAATCTACAGGTTTGTTCCTGACAAAGGAAAAAGCTCAGGCTCACATCGAAGCTGGTGCTAAATATGTTGTTATGTCTGCTCCTTCAGGTGACGACACCCCTATGTTTGTATGCGGTGTTAACGAAAAGACTTATGCAGGACAACAATTCGTATCTAACGCTTCTTGTACTACCAACTGCTTGGCTCCGATCGCTAAAGTATTGAACGACAAGTGGGGTATCACAGACGGTTTGATGACTACTGTTCACTCTACAACTGCTACTCAAAAGACAGTTGACGGTCCTTCTATGAAAGACTGGAGAGGTGGTCGTGCTGCTTCTGGTAACATCATCCCTTCTTCTACAGGTGCTGCTAAGGCTGTAGGTAAAGTTATCCCGGCTTTGAACGGTAAACTGACCGGTATGTCTATGCGCGTTCCTACTTTGGACGTTTCTGTAGTTGACTTGACTGTTAACCTGGCTAAGCCTGCTACTTACAAAGAAATCTGCGCTGCCATGAAGGAAGCTGCAGAAGGCGAATTGGCTGGTGTTCTGGGCTACACTGAAGATGCAGTTGTTTCTTCTGACTTCCTGGGCGACGCTCGCACTTCTATCTTCGATGCAAAAGCTGGTATCGCTTTGACCGACACTTTCGTTAAAGTTGTATCTTGGTATGACAACGAAATCGGTTATTCTAACAAGGTTCTTGACCTGGTAGCTCACATGGCTGCTTACAACAACAAGTAATCTGTTAAAAACTAAATAATAAGAAGCTGCTTCGATGTTCCGGAGCAGCTTTTTTTTATTACAACCTAATACTTTGTTAAAAAGCAGACCTTTAGCACCCTATATATTTGTTATTTTAGTAGTTTTGCAGACAATATAATAAGATCGGCTATCTGCATGAAACGAATCAAATTTACACTATTAGCATTATTGGCTATCATTATGGTTACAAACGCTCAAAATCCTTTCCTGGGGAAGTACAATACTCCGCACCAAACGGTTCCATTCGACAAAATCAAGATAGAACATTTTGAACCGGCCATCCGTGAAGGTATCAAACGCCACACAGCTGAAATTGATGCCATCACATCCAATCCGGCCGCTCCCACTTACGTCAATACGATCGTAGCCTACGAGCAATCGGGCGAGTTGCTCGACCGGGCTACTACCGTATTCTTCAATCTGCAAAGCGCTGAGACAAGTGACGAACTGCAAGTACTGGCGCAAGAGATGACTCCACTATTAAGCGAACATAGCAATAATGTCAGCCTGAATGAGAAATTATTTGGACGGGTGAAAGCAGTATACGAGCACCGGAATGAGTTCAACCTCACTCCCGAACAAGCCAAATTACTGGAAGATACTTATGACGGGTTTGTACGCGGAGGCGCCAACCTGAGCGGAGAAGCCAAAGAAGAGTATCGCCGGCTGACTATGGAGCTGAGCCAACTGACGCTTAGATTCGGCGAAAACAACCTGAAAGAAACAAATGACTTCAAACTGATACTGACTGACAAGGCGCAGGTTAACGGACTGCCCGAAGGGGCTCTCGAAGAAGCGGCTGCCTTAGCACAGGAAAGCCAAACCAAAGGGTGGGTATTCACCCTGCATGCCCCCAGTTACATACCATTCCTGACGTATGCCGACAACCGCGATCTGCGTAAGGAACTCTACATGGCATCCAACACCAAATGCACCCACGACAACGAGACCAATACACTCGATATTGTCAAGAAGATTGCCAACACACGCATGCAGGTTGCCCGGCTGCTGGGATACAATAATTATGCAGAATTCACGCTGAAAGAACGTATGGCCGAAAACAGCGATGCAGTATATACGTTGCTCAACCAGTTATTAGAAGCGTACACTCCGGCTGCACGGAAAGAATATGAAGAGGTACAGGTATTGGCACGCGAGGAACAAGGAGACGACTTTCAGGTAATGCCTTGGGATTGGAGTTATTACTCCAACAAGCTGAAGGACAAAAAATACAATCTCAACACAGAACTGTTACGCCCTTACTTCGAACTTGAAAAGGTAAAATCGGGCGTATTCGGCCTCGCTACCAGGCTATACGGAATCACCTTCAAAAAGAATACGGACATTCCGGTATATCACAAAGAAGTGGACGCATACGAGGTATTCGACAAAGATGGCCAGTACATGGCGGTACTGTACACCGATTTTCATCCGCGCGCCGGCAAAAGAGCAGGAGCCTGGATGACGGAATACAAATCGCAGTGGATTGACGAACAGACCGGAGAGAACAGTCGCCCGCATATAACACTCGTTATGAACTTCACTAAACCGACGGAAAGCAGACCCTCTTTGCTTAGCTTCGACGAAGTGGAAACATTCCTGCATGAGTTCGGTCATGGCTTACACGGAATGATGGCCAATACAACTTACAAAAGCCTGAGCGGCACCAATGTATACCGTGATTTCGTGGAGCTTCCTTCACAGATCATGGAGAACTTCGCTATTGAAAAGGAGTTCCTGAATACATTTGCCTATCATTACCAAACTGGTGAAGTGCTTCCCGAAGAACTGATCCAACGCATCGTCGATGCGGCCAACTTCAACGTTGCTTACGCCTGCATGCGTCAGGTGAGTTTCGGGTTATTGGATATGGCTTGGTACACGCGAAACACTCCTTTCGAAGGTGATGTGATTAACTACGAACAAGAAGCATGGGCGAAAGCACAAATTCTTCCGGTAGTAAACGGCACCTGCATGAGTGCACAATTCTCACATATCTTTGCCGGTGGATATGCAGCCGGATATTATAGTTATAAATGGGCGGAAGTTCTCGATGCGGATGCTTTTTCTCTGTTCAAGCAGAAAGGCATTTTCAATCAGGAGGTAGCTACCTCTTTCCGCAACAACATTTTATCAAGGGGAGGTACAGAACATCCGATGATACTATACAAACGTTTCCGGGGACAGGAACCTACCATTGACGCTTTACTAATCAGAAATGGAATCAAACAATGAGAATGAAAAAAGACAAATGGATCCTGGGATTATTATTCATATTGCTCCCGCTTCTTAGCGGATGCACCACTTCGGATGATGTGCATCGTATATTCACAGGAAAGACATGGAAACTGACATACATATCGAAAGGGAAAGGCGGGGCCTGGTACAGATTTCCCAACACAAGCGACAGCGACTATACGGCGTATGGTCCAAGCACCGGTACCCGGCGCTTCACCATAACGTTCAACGGCGCCGAGAGCGACCATGTTGTCAGCGGATCTTTTTCCACAGCAGGAACAGTAAGTACCAACGGCACCTGGAGCGCCAATGGCGAATCAAAAGCCTTTAGCGCCAAGATATCGGGAGGTGCCACTTTGGAGAAGGGTGACAAATTGGCCGCTATCATCAAGGATGCTATAAGCAATGCCGACAAATACAGTGGCGATGAAATGAATTTATTCCTCCATTTTACGTATGAGAAAGACAGGATATTCCTCGCCTTCGCCCCGGTAAAAGAGTAATAATATATGGATATAGAGAAAAAACAATCGGACTTGGATTTGCGTTATATACGTATGGCCAGTATCTGGGCAGAGAACTCCTATTGTAAACGTCGCCAAGTGGGAGCTTTGATTATCAAAGACAAAATGATTATATCCGACGGATATAACGGAACCCCATCTGGCTTTGAAAACATTTGCGAAGACGAGAACAACGTGACAAAACCCTACGTACTGCATGCCGAGGCTAATGCCATTACCAAAATAGCCCGTTCGAACAATAGCAGTGACGGTTCTACGATGTATGTCACCGCATCTCCCTGCATCGAATGTGCAAAATTAATCATTCAGGCCGGTATCAAACGTGTGGTATATTCTGAAAAGTACCGGTTGGAAGATGGTGTAGAACTGTTAAAACGAGCCGGCATTGAAGTTATTTTTATAGATATAAACAACGTCTGCGAGACTGACGAACAATAAAAAAGAAAAAGAATATGAGTACAAAGCGCTCTTCCCGTTTCACCCCTGTTATCATAGCCGTTAGTGTTGTAGCCGGGATTCTCATCGGAACATTCTACGCCAAGCATTATTCCGGCGGTCGGTTGGGCATCATCAACGGGTCGTCGAACAAGCTGAATGCTTTATTGCGCATCGTAGACGATCAGTATGTAGACACCGTAAACATGGGCGATCTGATAGAAAAGGCTCTACCCGAAATATTGGCCGAGTTGGACCCGCATTCTACTTATATTCCTGCCAAGAATGCAGAAGAAATAAACTCTGAACTGGAAGGAAGTTTCAGCGGCATTGGCATCCAATTTACCATTCAAAACGACACGATCCATGTCAATTCGGTGATTCAGGGAGGGCCTTCCGAAAAGGTAGGCTTAGTAGCCGGCGACCGCATCGTTACTGTAGACGACAGCACTTTTGTAGGAAAAGGACTGACCAACGAGAAAGCCTTGCGCACATTGAAAGGCCCTAAAGGAACAAAAGTGAAATTAGGTATCAAACGGTCTACAGAAAAGAATCTGCTAAGCTTTACCATCACGCGGGGAGATATTCCGCAAAACACAATCAATGCGGCTTATATGGTCAATAAAGAGTTTGGCTACATACAAGTAAGCAAATTCGGACGCACTACGTATATGGAACTCCTCAATGCGCTTGCACAACTGAACCACCAAGGCTGTCAGGGATTAATCGTCGATTTGCGTGGAAATACCGGAGGATACATGGAAGCAGCCGTACGAATGGTCAATGAATTCCTGCCTGAAGGTAAAGTAATCGTATATGCCCAAGGACGCAAATATCCCCGCATGGACGATGTAGCCAATGGTACGGGTAGCTGCCAGAAGATGCCGATCGTGGTATTGGTTGACGAAGGATCGGCCTCGGCCAGCGAGATTTTCTCCGGCGCCATTCAGGACAACGATCGTGGCATGATTGTAGGACGTCGTTCATTCGGTAAAGGGCTGGTTCAACAACCGATCGACTTTAGCGACGGATCGGCTATCCGATTGACCGTAGCCCGCTATTATACGCCTGCCGGTCGCTGCATCCAACGCCCCTACGAAAACGGGAAAGACCGGAATTACGAATTGGATCTCTACACACGCTACGAACATGGCGAATTCTTCTCACGAGATAGCATCAAACAAGACGAAAGCCAGCTATACTACACGTCATTAGGACGTCCGGTGTATGGCGGAGGCGGCATCATGCCCGATATATTCGTGCCTCAGGACACTGTTGGCGTAACATCTTATTTACGAACGGTTCTGAATAATGGGCTGACTCTGCAGTACACATTCCAGTACACCGATAATAACCGTGAAACATTGAAGAAGTACGAGACGGAAGAGTCGTTACTGAATTACCTGCAACATCAGGGATTAATCGAGAAGTTCATTCAGTATGCCGACTCCAAAGGAGTGAAAAGAAGAAACATCCTGATTCAGAAGTCTTATAAGCTTTTGGAACGAAATATTTATGGCAACATACTATATAATATGTTGGGACAGGAAGCTTATATCCGCTACTTCAACAAGTCTGACGAAACAGTTTTGAAAGCGCTGGATTTACTCGAAAAAGGAGAAGCTTTTCCCAAGGCACCTGATACAATAGAGCAACCTAAAACGGAGAAGAAAAATGAAAGAACAAAAAAGAAAACTGCGCAAGTGGATAGCATCGGAGAAAACGAAATATTGCGACTCTACGCTGGACGACTTCTCGGATAAGACGCTAAGCATCCTGGAAGCACATCCGCTTTTCCGGGAAGCTCACACGGTATTGCTTTACCATTCGTTGAAAGACGAAGTAAACACCCACGGTTTCATTGAGCGATGGAAAGAGGAAAAAAAAATTGTGCTCCCAGTAGTAGTATCCGATAATTTGGAACTACGTGTTTACACAGGTATGCACAATATGATTGTGGGTTCTTATGGTATCGCCGAACCTGGCGGGGAGACTTTTTCTGATTACGATTCGATTGACCTGGCAGTAATACCGGGAATTGCCTTCGACCGTTCCGGGGGACGGCTGGGCAGAGGGAAAGGATATTACGACAAACTGCTTCCCAGCATCAAAGCGTCCAAAATAGGAATCTGTTTTCCTTTTCAACTAATAGAAGAAGTGCCTGTCGATAGTTTTGACATCCGGATGGACCTTGTGCTTGCCTTCAACGAAAGATAATATTGGTAATTACAGTAGCTCCTACTTCTTTATTCAGATTACGCACTAACAACTCACGCCCCATCATCAACTCTTGCCGCAGCGCAGCCGAAGTCAGATGCACATACAATATTTGATTACGTATATATAACTCTCTGGTATAAGAAGCGATCACCGGACCAAGCACCCGCGGCCAAGCATCAATCAACCGCTGCTCATTCAGAGGAGTTTCCAGACTCTCCTGACGAAGATACTCCCGGATTAGTTTTCCGATTGGTTCTGCATTATTTCTTCTCATGATTCTGCTTCATTCATTTCGCTAATACTTCCGTTCTCCACTCTGAATATTTTATAGTTGCTGTGTATCTTCAACAGAATTTGGTCCAAATGTTCTCGGTTGGTATCTGTTATAAAGATCTGCCCGAAATTATCACTGGCCACTAACTTCACTATCTGTTCCACCCGGGAAGCGTCCAACTTATCGAAGATATCATCCAATAATAAAAGCGGAACTGTATTTCTCGTCCGCTTCAGGAAATCGAACTGCGCCAGTTTCAAGGCTACCAAATAAGTTTTGTTCTGTCCCTGAGACCCCTCCCGTTTAATCGGAAAATCGCCCAATACCATGGTTAGTTCATCTTTATGCACCCCTTTCAGCGCAAACCCCATAATTTTGTCCCGTTCGCGGCTCTCTTTCAACACTTGCAACAAAGAAGCGTTGCGCGCATGCGATTCATAAGACAGTCCTACCGCCTCTTGTCCTTGAGAAATATACGAATAGAACGACTGAAAAATAGGCATAAACTCAGAGATAAACTCCTCTCGTTTGCGGAATACCACCTCACCGGCTTGTGCCATCATTTCTTCCCATATCAAAAACAACTCTTCCTCGACCGGGAACTCGCTTTTCAGTAAGGTATTGCGTTGTGCCAATGCCTTATTGTAACGAATCAGCGCTTCCAGATACTCCCGGTCGTATTGCGAAATAACCACATCCATAAACTTACGGCGTTCGTCACTCCCACCGGCAATCAACACGGAGTCGGCAGGCGAAACCATCACCAGCGGAAGGAATCCGATATGGTCAGACAAACGGTCGTACTCCTTTTTGTTGCGTTTGAACTGTTTCTTTGCCCGAAGCTTCAAGCCACAATAAATCTCTTCGGGAGTGCCATCGGCTGCTTCATAAAAACCCTGAATAACAAAGAAATCACGCTCGTGCATGACATTCTGCGAATCAATCGGATTGCCTGCACTTTTGCAGAAAGAAAGAAAGTAAACAGCATCCAGCAGATTCGTTTTACCCATTCCGTTCTGTCCGAAAAAACAATTCAGCTTGTCCGAGAAACTCAGCTCCACCTGTTCCAGATTCTTATAATTTAATATAGATATACGCTTAAGTATCATATCATACAATCAGTTTGGATACAAATTTAGAAAGTTTTTTGTGGTTTTCAGTTCTAAAACAAAAAAAGATGCCGCTAAATTTCGTAAGTAGTTATAAAAAAACTACTTTTGCGAGTCGAAATAGATTTGAAGAGAATAATAACAAAAAATACATAAAAATGGCTGAGAAAAAGAACCACAACGAACAATTGAATGTGGAAGAAGCACTGACAAAGTCAGAAGACTTTCTGGTTAAAAACAAAAAAGCAATCATCGGCGGCGTCCTTGCTGTGATTCTTGTAGTAGCAGGTATCATCATGTACAAAAACCTCTACTCAAATCCTCGTGAGAACAAAGCGCAGGCAGCTCTTTTCAAAGGACAGGAATATTTCGAACAGGATGCTTTTGAACAAGCATTGAATGGCGATAGCATCAGTTACATCGGATTCCTGAAAGTAGCCGATCAATTCAGCGGAACTAAAGCTGCCAATCTGGCTAAAGCATACGCAGGTATCTGCTACCAAAGTCTTGGAAAATACGACGAAGCCCTGAAACAGTTGAATGCTTTCGACGCTGACGATCAAATGGTAGCTCCGGCTATCCTGGGTGCAGCCGGCAACTGCTATGCCCAGTTGAATCAATTGGACAAGGCCTCTTCTGCGTTGCTGAAAGCTGCTGATAAAGCCGACAACAATACCTTGAGCCCCATCTTCCTGCTTCAAGCCGGCGAAATCCTGGTGAAACAAGGCAAATATGACGATGCAATCAAGGCATATACTAAAGTGAAAGATAAATATTTCCAATCATACCAGGCGATGGACATCGACAAGTACATCGAACAAGCCCAGTTAATGAAGAAGTAATACATTTACAATATCCAGAAGCACGGACTACGCGGATTGCACGGAAGCTAAAAACGTGAATACCGTATAGTCCGTGCTTCTTTTTTATAAAAAACATCATGGCAACAGCATTTCACAACTTATCCGATTATGACTTCAATTCCGTACCCAATGCCGCTCCGATGAAATTTGGCATTGTAGTATCCGAATGGAACGATAAAATCACCGGCGCTTTATTGGAAGGTGCAATAAATACCTTGAAAAAGCACGGAGCAAAAGAGGAAAACATACTCGTTAAAACAGTTCCCGGAAGTTTCGAGCTCACCTACGGGGCCAACCAGATGATGGAAAACTGTGATCTGGATGCGATTATTGTTATTGGATGCGTCGTACGGGGCGACACCCCACATTTTGACTATGTGTGCATGGGAGTAACGCAAGGTATTGCACAACTCAATGCAACAAGCGATGTACCAGTTATTTACGGTCTGATCACCACCAACACAATGGAGCAAGCCGAAGACAGAGCCGGAGGTAAATTAGGAAACAAAGGCGATGAATGTGCAATTACTGCAATAAAAATGATTAGTTTCGCTTGGAGTTTAAATAAATAATCGTATCTTTGCACCGCAATTGAGAGAAAAAATCTCTCTGGTGCAAAACAAAGGGCAAATACCAGAGTGGCCAAATGGGGCAGACTGTAAATCTGCTGTCTTTCGACTTCGGTGGTTCGAATCCATCTTTGCCCACAAAATTGCGGAAGTAGCTCAGTTGATAGAGCATTAGCCTTCCAAGCTGAGGGTCGCGGGTTTGAGCCCCGTCTTCCGCTCTTACGAAAAGAGAATCTGAGCAATCGGGTTCTCTTTTTTGTTATAGTGCTATTAATCTAATTTATTAACCCCCATGGAAAACGTAGAACTTATCAAAAAGCTGGCGAACATTGCTTCGCAATTCTCTCTCTCGGGTACCATACAGCAGATCGAGCCATTAGGTACCGGACTTATCAATGACACATACAGGGTATCGACCGCCGAACAGGAATCGCCCGACTATGTACTTCAATGCATCAACCACACTATTTTTACCGATGTGGAAATGCTGCAGAACAACATTCTGATGGTAACCCGGCACATCCGCAAAAAACTGGAAGAACGAGGAGAAACGGATATCGACCGCAAGGTACTGCACTTTCTGCCTGCTAAAGAAAGCGGGAAAACGTACTGGTTCGATGGCACCAACTACTGGCGTGTCATGATTCTTATTCCGAATGCCAAAACGTACGAAACCGTCAATCCGGAATACTCTTTCCAAGCCGGACTGGCCTTTGGCAATTTCCAGACCCAACTGGCCGACATGCCGGAAAAGCCCGGCGAAATTATTCCTCATTTTCATGACATGGAATATCGGCTCATGCAATTGCGCGAGGCCGTAAAAGCCGACGCTGCCGGACGGGTAAGCGAAGTTCAGTATTACCTGGATGAGATTGAAAAGCGGGCTGAAGAGATGTGTAAAGCAGAACAGCTACACCGCGAAGGCAAACTCCCGAAACGGGTGTGTCATTGCGACACGAAGGTCAACAATATGATGTTCGATGAGCAAGGAAAAGTTCTTTGTATCATAGACCTTGACACGGTAATGCCCAACTATATATTCTCGGACTATGGAGACTTCCTGCGCACAAGTGCCAATACCGGACAGGAGGACGACCAGGATCTGGAACAGGTAAGCTTCAACATGGAGATATTCAAAGCATTCACCCAGGGATATCTGAAAGGCGCCCGGTTCTTGCTCCCCATAGAGATCGAAAACCTGCCATTTGCCGCCACCTTGTTTCCTTATATGCAATGTGTGCGATTCCTCGCCGACTACATCAACGGCGACACCTATTACAAGATTAAATACCCTTTGCACAATTTAGTGCGCACCAAGGCACAATTTAAACTGATGCAAAGCGCGGAAGCTCATCTCCCGGAGATGAATGCTTTCATTGCCGAATGCCTAAAGTCGTAAAACGCTTCTCACTTTCAGACCATACAAAAGCAACAGGACGGCGGAGGAACGGTTTTAGTTTCTCTGCCGCTTCTTTATCCATGTAATCGGTGGTGGTAAAGGTAAAAGTAAGTGATTGATTATCCTTCGACAAATCGGCTTTAGCCAATAACATGTCCGTTTGCAAGCGAAGAGCAGTATATTCGTACATTTGAGTCGAATCCGTGGGAGCTACAAAGTATTCGTCCATTGCCGGAGCCTCGAGGTAATCGGAAACAGCCAACTCATTCCATTGGGTAGTATAAAAACGAACATCACTATCAGCCGCCGGAGCATAGGACGTAGACACGGTACAGATTACCTGCGTACTGTCGTTTACCGGCAGGAGTTTCATCTGCCAGGTGGTTTGCGGCGTCATTTGAATATGGATATAATCTTTGCTCAAAACAGTCATCTCCGACTTCCGGCGGAAACGGTTTTCGACCTGCGCCCGCATTTTACTGTCCAGGAAATCAATAAGATCAGCACGGTTCACCGGAGTAAGCAGCGGACTCAAGGAATCGGGCATACTGATAAATAAAGTTTTGACTTCCTGTGCCTGGGCAGAAGCAAAGCAAAAAAGCACTATTACAAAAACTCCTATTAGTTTCTTCATCTTACTATTATTTTGAAAAACAGAAGATTAACTGCTACACACAGCTTCAAATCCCCCAATTCTTAATTTTAAATTTCTAATTCTTAATTTCTTAACGTGTCCCCAAATATAAGAACAACATTCCGATTAACACCAATGCAAGGTCGATTGCTTTACTTTTTAAGTTCTTTTCACGGAACATCCAGGCCCCGAACAAGAACGATACCACTACACTGCTACGCCGAACCATCGACACGATAGAGATCATAGACCCCTCGAAGCTCAATGAATAAAAGTAGACAAAATCGGCTGCGCAAAGGAAAAGAGAAATCAATATAATGGTCCAATCCCACCGGAAAGGAGTAGTCGAGTTTCGTCTCGGCCACCACAAAAGTGCCAGAATGGGACACATGATAAACACCTGATACACATTGTACCAGGCCTGCACCGCCATCGGATTGAAGCGCTGCATCAGAAATTTGTCGTACAACCCGCTGATGGCCCCCGTAATGGCAGCAAGCACCACGAAATAAATCCATTTATCGTGCTTGAAGTCGATACCTTCTTTCTTGCCCGAACGGCTCAGCATGAAGAACGACAGGATGGCCATGATCACTCCCACCCACTGGTAAGCATTCAGCCGTTCGCCGAATACAATCATGGCACCCACGAGTACCATTACCGGACGGGTGGCATTGATCGGTCCGACAATCGTTAACGGCAGGTGCTTCATCCCGAAATATCCGAATATCCACGAAGAGAGTACAATAAACGACTTGACAATGATATATTTATGTACATCCCAACCCACAACCGGCACCTCGAATATTGTACCGCTGAGCATCCCCGCCCCGAAAGCAGAGATCAAGATGAACGGCAAAAACACCAGACTGGAGAAAACCGTATTGAGAAAAAGCACCGGAAGGACAGCATTACCTTCGAGCGATTTCTTTTTAAACACATCATAGAAACCCAGCAAAACAGCTGAGAGAAAAGCAAGGAATAACCACATAAGAATGGACAATTTACAATTGACAATTGACAGTTTCCCGGTTTTAGACGTGAGACAAACCATCTGTAAGATTATGATCGCAATTAAGCCTCAAAAAGCAAACAACGTCTTACTAAACTTTAACCGCTAATAAATATTTCCTCCGGATATTCTACATTAACCAGAAATAATCCCTGGCCGGGCACAGACATTCCGGCTTCGCAACGATCTTTCCGCTCGATTACCTGCCGGAACTCTTCAATACTCATCTTGCCACGCCCCACTTCAATGAGTGTTCCCACAATGGCGCGCACCATGTTTCGCAGAAAACGGTCGGCACGGATGGTGAATACCCAGGTTATCTCGTCCACCTGCGTCCATTCAGCATGAGTTATCCGGCAATTATTCGACTTTACCACGGTATGGAGGCGACTGAAGCTGGTAAAATCCGTATACTCGAACAATGCACGGGCGGCTTTGTTCATCTGCTCAAAGTCGGGTGTACTGTATTGTCTCCACCGGTATTGCCGGTCGAACGGATATTTCGCCGTAGTGATATAATATTTGTACGTGCGCGCCGTGGCACTGTAACGGGCATGTGCGTCAGACTTTACCCGCCGTACCCGGTACACCGAGATGTCGTGCGGAAGCATGCGGTTCAGTTTCTCGGCCACCGCTTCGGTATCCAGCACTTCGGGATAATCGAAGTGGGCTACCATCAGTGTGGCGTGTACGCCGGCATCCGTACGTCCTGCTCCCATAACACCGATTTCCATACGCAGAAAGGTGGACAATGCCTTCATGAAGCACTCCTGCACACTCTTCCCGTTCGGTTGTATCTGCCAACCGTTGTAGTTTGTCCCATCGTATGCCAGGTAGATAAAATATCGTTGCACGTTTGTTCCGGTTTTGAAATTTGCCGCAAAGGTACGGATAAATCCATTTTTATGTCCGTATTGTTGGTGTATATTTTACATTTTCTTATATTTGGGGAAGTTTTACGACAGAATATTCTTATATCTATAACATTATGAGCCATACCATCTTTCTAATCATCGCACTTGTTACGACAGGTATCTTTGCCGTACAGTTTGTTCTCTCCATTTTCTTTGGCGACATAGATGCAGACGCAGACATCGACGCAGACATCAGCAGTGTGGTTTCCTTCAAAGGATTGACGCACTTCGGCATCGGCTTCGGTTGGTACATGTATCTTTTGGGCAACACGGAAGTGATGACGTATGTAGTCGGCATCATTGTGGGGCTTTTCTTTGTATTTGCCGTATGGTTCCTGTACAAGAAAGCATACCAGCTACAACAAACCAATCATCCGGAAAGCGACGACCAGTTAGTGGGGCGCGAATGCACCATTTACCTGGGACGGGAAGGAAACCGATACACCGTACAGGTTATCCGCAACGGCGCCATGCGCGAAACAGAAGTCATCTCCCAATCAGGAACCCAATACCACACCGGAGAGAAGACACTGATCACAGCCCACAAAGACGGAAAATTATTCATTCAATAACACATATCTTATGATCATGACTCAGGAAATGCTTATTATGGTTGCCATACTCGTGGCAGTAATTCTGCTCACATTTATCGGCATCCTCTCCCGCTATCGCAAATGTAAGAGCGACGAAGTGCTGGTAGTGTACGGTAAAACAGGTGGCGACAAGAAATCGGCCAAGCTGTATCACGGTGGTGCAGCATTTGTATGGCCCATCATTCAGGGATACGAATTTCTTTCGATGAAGCCGATGCAGATAGACTGCAAGCTCACCGGCGCCCTCTCGGCACAAAATATCCGCGTAGACGTACCGACGACCATTACCGTGGCTATCAGTACCGACTCGGAAGTGATGCAAAATGCTGCCGAACGTATGCTGGGATTGTCCGTGGACGACAAACAGAACCTTATCACCGATGTGGTGTACGGACAGATGCGTCTCGTGATTGCCGACATGACCATTGAGGAATTGAACTCCGACCGTGACAAGTTCCTGGCCAAGGTAAAAGACAACATCGACACCGAGTTGCGCAAATTCGGTCTTTACCTGATGAACATCAACATCAGTGACATCCGCGATGCTGCCAATTACATCGTCAACCTGGGTAAGGAAGCCGAAAGCAAGGCGCTGAACGAAGCACAGGCCAATATCGAAGAACAGGAAAAGCTGGGTGCTATCAAGATTGCCAATCAGATTAAAGAACGCGAAACGAAGGTAGCCGAAACCCGTAAAGATCAAGACATTGCCATCGCCGAAACGAAGAAACAACAAGAAATCAACGTAGCCAACGCCGACAAGGAGCGTATCTCGCAGGTAGCCCTCGCCAATGCTGAAAAAGAATCACAAGTGGCTAAAGCCGAAGCAGATAAGAACATCCGCATTGAACAAGCCAACACGGAAAAGGAAAGCCGTATTGCCGAACTGAATTCCGACATGGAAATCAAGCAGGCCGAAGCGGCCAAGCGTGCTGCCATCGGACGAAACGAAGCACAGAAAGAAGTAGCTCTTTCGAATGCAACCCTCGCTGTAACACAAGCCAATGCCGACCAACAATCGGGTGAAGCTGCCGCCAAAGCCGAAGCTGCTGTTGAAACAGCTCGTGAAAAAGCACAGAAAGAGGTAGAAGAAGCCAAAGCCAGCAAGGTTGAATCTTCTTTGAAAGCCGAAAAGATCGTTCCGGCAGAGATTGCCAAACAGGAAGCTATCCTGCAAGCCGATGCCGTTGCCGAGAAAGTGATCCGTGAAGCCGAAGCGCGCGCCAAGGCGTTGTTGGCTCAGGCACAAGCAGAAGCCAAAGCCATACAGATGAAGCTGGAAGCAGAAGCAGAAGGTAAGAAGAAATCGTTGATGGCCGAAGCAGAAGGCTTTGAAGCCATGGTACGTGCAGCCGAAGCCAATCCTGCCATTGCTATCCAATACAAGATGGTAGACCAGTGGAAGGAAATTGCCGGCGAACAGGTAAAAGCATTCGAACACATCAACCTGGGCAACATTACCGTATTCGACGGTGGAAACGGAGGTACAGGCAACTTCCTGAACTCACTCGTGAAGACAGTAGCTCCCAGCCTTGGCGTTCTCGACAAACTTCCCATTGGTGAAACAGTAAAAAGCATCATTCATCCGGAAGAAAAGAAGAATGATGAGCAACCCAAAGAGAAGAAATAACTCTACGTTCAATCCTTCAGACTGAACACAATAATGGCGGACCTACCCAAAGAGTCCGCCATTATTGTATTAAACTCTGCTTTTGCCACTCCCGAAAAGTCAGACCGGTATGTTCTTTGAAAGCTCTGCTGAAAACAGTAGCATACATAAATCCCGACTTCTCGGCCACTTGTTCCTGAGTCATTGTGGGACAATTGCGCATCAGGTTCTTGGCATACTCTACACGCAGCCGGCTGATATAAAAGGAATAAGAGCAACCGAATTCCTCGTGAATGGTTCGCGAAATATACGTTCGATTTGTCTTCAATCTCCGTGCAATGTCCATCATACGCAAATCATGTTGCAAGTAGAGTTTCTCCCCTGCCATCAGGTTGCCAACAGCCAAAGCCAGTTCCGAATACTTTTTTTGCAAATCCCCTTTAGCTTCTATAAGTTTTTCGTCCCCAACAGGGTGCAGCAACAAAGGTTCATCTTCTATGCTCAATTCCTGCCGGGTTAAAGTGAGTTCCATTTCTCCGCTGGACACATACCTTAACCTATAAACATGATACCCCATATAAAACTCGGTCACCCCCAATGCAAACATCAGAAAACAAACCTCATAGAAAAAGCTTTCTCCATAAAAGCGCCCGGTAGCACAAACAACCAAAAGCGCCACCAATATCAAAAGTTCTTTCTGCAATTCTCTACTTTCCCGTTGCCCGTAAGTGTTGCCTCCCCGCACTATCCGAAAGAAGTTATAGAGATACGACAAGCATGCCACACCTACCACCACTTCCAGCATATAATATTGACCGGCTGCTAATTCGGAAATACAAAAAGCCCAAAATCCGCAAAGAATTGCTGCAAACAGCGATTGCCCCATCCAGAGATTCTGTGCCGGGTTGTTTTTCTTTCGCTCCATAAACAACAGACAAGCCCAGAAAAGGCAGGCAAAAAAAGGAAATAACAAGATAACGTGCTTCCACATACAAATTTTCTTAGAACATACCCGGATGACGATACCCGATGTATTCCTGACAAAATTAAAGAATAGAAAAACACAAGCAGTCGCAATAAAACAAACTGCGACTCATTTTTATTATCTCCTAAAACAGAGACACTACAGAAGGTATCCAGAGCCTGTCTTGAAGTTTTTCCGCCCAATAACACAAGAAAAAGAAGTATTGTTTTTAGTCGCAATTTGCTAAACTGCGACCAACCGGTTATTTATTTTCAGTAATGTTATCTCTAAACTCCGAAGGAGCCAGTCCGGTATTTTTCTTGAACGTACGATAAAAACTTTTCCTATCATTAAACCCTACATGGAAAGCTATCGCATCGATAGTCAGTGAAGCATTGGCCGGATCGGACATAATACGTATCGCTTCATTGGTACGGTATTCGTTAATATACTGCGTGATAGTCATCCCCATGCAATGATTGACCGTATTCGATACAGAGGTACGACCCACATTTAGTAAGTCGGCCAATTGGGTCAGATCCAAGTCGGAGCTCGTATATATTTTTTGCTGTTCCATCAATTGACAGATTTCTTCCATGAGAGCCACTTCACGCGGCGACTTCTCATTACGGAATTCGCCCTCTGCCGATACCTCAACAATCTCCTTATAAGAATCTACCGTATTGGCCAGCTTCTGATTTTTCTTTACCAACATGCGGAAAGCGTCGCGCTTTCTGAAATACAACAGAATCAGCAGTACCACAAAGATGCCGACAAGAAAGACTCCGGTGAGGATGGTCACGATCATCTGCCAATACCTTTCGGAACGGTGCTGCTCGGCCTTGAGTTCATCTTCTTTTGCCTGTTGTTCCAACTTGTAATTGCGCTGTTCGGCACGCATCAACTTCAAGAGGTTGAACTCTTCGCCAGCCCGTTTCTGGCTGACGATAACCGAGTCCATGTACTGTTGCCCCAGTTTCGCATCACCGATACTCAGGTAGTACCGGCACAATACAGGGTAGAAATTATTCTTGGACGAGTGCGCACCCACCTTATGATTGTAATCGTTCACGCAGTCGATATATGTTTTGCACTTCGTTTTATCACCGAGTGTGAGGTATGCATCGGCCAACGTAACAGCCATAAAACCGGCATACGAATAATCGTCCACCTCTTCCATTCGCTTCCGCGCGAATTCCAGTTTGGGAATGGCCTCTTTGTACCTCTTTTGCAAATACAGATTATACCCCAGATTTCCATGTCCGATCCCTTCCCAGGATAAGGTATGCTTCTCACTGGCCGTCGGATGCCGGGGAAGTGCTAATATCCGATACAGATACCTGTCGGAAGCCCCATAATCGTTGTCATAATAGCGGGCAATCAGAGCTAACCCATTATAGCAGGCCTGTAACAAATGATGCCCGGAGGCTGCTTCGTATTCATCGATTGTCTTATTATAATATAGTCGGGCATTTTCGTAATCCCTAAACTGATAATGCATATCGCCAAACATCCGGTAGCAATATAGTTTTTCGGGAAACTGTTCGGGAGTCAGGTTACTAAGATCTCTCTCCATGGCCTTGGCCAGATTGAAAGCTTCCTCATAATCTTTAGTAAAATACCAGCTAAGATACATGAGCCCATACATCGAGCGCAGTTTTGTGATGGTATCAGTCAGTACTACAGCCTCTTTTATAAGGGCAGTATATGCTTGTTTTGATTGCTCCAAAGTGTAAGATTTTTCCCAACGCAGTTGATAGGCCATCTCTAAAAACCGTCTTTCGAACTCCCATTGCTTGTCGCCCGCCATCTTTTCGGCTTCCTGCATATAGTTAATATATAAGTCGGCTTCCTGACGTGTCCATACAAAATCCATATCATACCTGAGTTGCTGAAGCTCCCTCATATAAGAAGCATAAGGTTTGCCAATCATCTTCAGGAAAGGATTGGGATTACCGGTTTCCGAAGCTAAAAGTGTAGAAAATGTAGTAATTATGAGCAATAAGCACAGAGACCTAAACCTTATTTGCATACAGTGTTTTGTATAATAGTATATTAATAGATTGCTCCGCAAAAATAAAAGTAAACGATAATACCACAAAGCAAACTTGAAGATAAATTTCGAAGCTATGCCAAGCCCCCACCGGACAGGCTTGCTTTTGTACTTGCGCATATTCTGGAAAAAAGGTATATTTGCTGCCCAAATAGAAATAAAAATGAAACATACCCACCGTATAGGTATACTTTTCCTGATCATGCTCACCGCACTGACAAGCTGCAAGAAGAAAGACATGTCGCTTAAACTCAATGAGCCACGCAACATCAAAGGCGTAATCAGTTACAAACGTTCGTTCGGCGACCTGAACGATGTACATCTTGCCGTCGCCCAAAGCATTGGTATTGCCCCATTGGCTTCACGCGAAGAAGCCGAAGCGCTGAAAAGCAAACTGGTTCACATCAGTACGAACGACCGTTACACTGTCGATTCGCTCACCCATTCCCTGCCCTATCTGGTGCCCCAGGCAGCCAGTCTGCTCGACACGATCGGCGCTCACTTCCTCGACTCGCTCATCTGCAAAGGTCTGAATCCCAATCAGGTTGTGGTAACCTCCGTACTCCGTACGCAAGACGACGTGAAAAAACTCCGCCGCCGCAACGGCAATGCTTCGGAAAACTCCGCCCATTTCTACGGCACCACTTTCGACATCAGCTGGAAACGCTTCCGCAAACTCGATGATTCCGACGGGCGACCGATGCAGGATGTCAGCCCGGACACGCTGAAGCTGGTACTGGCCGAAGTATTACGCGACCTCAGGCAGGACAATAAGTGCTACATCAAGTACGAGTTGAAGCAAGGATGCTTCCACATCACAAGCAGGTAACATCCGGTTTCAAAGGAAGATACTACCGGGAACAAAGGAAGATAGTTCTCGATACACCCGGGTGTACAACCCTTGTACATCCGGGTGTACGGGGCGTCTACACCCGGGTGTAGGAGGTTCGTACACCCGGGTGGACAGAAGCTTTTGTTACTCGATGAATGTTCGCTTCAATGGGTGTTCCGGAGGGTTTACCAGTAAGATACCGGTTGCTCCCTACCAAGTAAAAAGAAGTAAGTGCGTGAGAGGTGCGTAGGATAAAAAAGGGCATCTCACGCACCTCTAAGACCGATGAATAAAGGGTTTTAGCGCAAGTGCGGGAGTGCGTAGGATGTTTTTCAATTTTCTTGGGAAGAAATAGGTCCCGACAAGCCATCGCACATACTTGTGGAACTTTAATGAAATTATTCCCAAAATCAAAATACAAATCCAAAGCTTTCACTAAATTTGCAATTCGTTTCGACAAGAACGAATAAACCCTCATTAAATAGATTGAATGATAGAGAAACATATTGTATTGGAAGACATTGACCCGGTCATCTTTTATGGTGTAAACAACACGAATATGCAGCTCATTAAAGCGTTGTACCCCAAGCTTCGTATCGTAGCCCGAGGCAATGTCATCAAAGTATTGGGCGATGAAGTAGAAATGTGCGCCTTCGAGGAAAACATCATGAAGCTTGAGAAATACTGTACCGAATTCAACTCACTCAAGGAGGAGGTGATTATTGACATCATCAAAGGCAATGCCCCGCAAGCAGAAAAAGCCGGAAATGTCATCGTATTCAGCGTTACCGGAAAGCCTATCATACCTCGCAGCGAGAATCAACTGAAACTGGTCGAAGGATTTTATAAGAGCGACATGGTGTTTGCCATCGGCCCGGCCGGTTCGGGAAAGACATACACCGCTATCGCACTGGCTGTTCGCGCCCTAAAAAACAAAGAGATAAAGAAAATCATATTGAGCCGCCCCGCCGTGGAAGCCGGAGAGAAGCTGGGATTCCTGCCGGGCGACATGAAGGATAAGATAGACCCGTACCTGCAACCACTTTACGATGCATTGCAGGACATGATCCCTGCTGCCAAACTGAAGGAATACATGGAGCAAAATGTAATCCAGATCGCTCCCTTAGCTTTCATGCGCGGACGTACATTGAACGACGCCATGGTGATTCTTGACGAAGCGCAGAACACCACTACCCAACAAATCAAGATGTTCCTCACCCGTATGGGTATGAACACGAAGATGATAGTGACGGGCGATGTGACGCAAATCGACCTTCCGGCCTCGCAAACATCGGGGTTGATACAGGCACTGCGCATCCTCAAAGGGGTAAAAGGCATCAGCGTCGTCGAACTGAACAAGAAAGACATCGTTCGTCATAAGCTGGTAGAACGCATTGTCGAAGCTTATGAGAAGTTCGACAAGGAAGCCAAAGCCGAACGCGAACTGCGCAAGGCCGAAGCAACAGAGAAAATCATGAAACAATAATCATTATAGGTATAAGTAACAATGAAAGCATTAACAAGAACAGATTACAACTTTCCGGGACAGAAGAGCGTATACCACGGAAAAGTACGCGATGTGTACAACATTAACGACGAGCAGCTCGTCATGGTGGCTACCGACCGCATTTCGGCTTTTGACGTAGTTCTCCCGAAGGGTATCCCCTTCAAAGGACAGATGTTGAACCAGATTGCCGCCAAGTTTTTGGATGCTACCCAGGACATTTGCCCCAACTGGAAATCGGCTACACCCGACCCGCAGGTTACGGTAGGTGTTGCCTGTCAGGGCTTTGCCGTAGAAATGATTGTACGCGGCTACCTTTGCGGAAGCGCCTGGCGTGCTTACAAGAACGGTGTGCGCGAGATTTGCGGCGTAAAGATACCTGATGGCATGCGCGAAAACGAACGCTTCCCACAACCCATCGTCACCCCGACCACCAAAGCCGAAATGGGATTGCATGACGAAGACATCTCCAAAGAAGAAATCCTGAAACAAGGACTGGCTACTCCCGAAGAGTATGCAGTTCTTGAGAAATATACACTTGCCCTCTTCCAACGCGGAACAGAAATTGCTGCCGAACGCGGCCTGATTCTGGTGGATACGAAATACGAATTCGGTAAGAACAACGGAATCATCTATCTGATGGACGAAATCCACACGCCGGACTCCAGCCGGTACTTCTACTCGGAAGGTGATCAGGAACGTTTCGACAAAGGTGAAGCACAAAAGCAGCTCTCCAAGGAGTTTGTACGCGAATGGTTGATGGAGAATGGTTTCCAGGGCAAGGAAGGACAACAGGTTCCTGAGATGACCGACGAGATCGTTCAGCAAATCAGCGACCGTTATATTGAGTTGTTCGAGAACATCACCGGCGAGAAATTTGTTAAAGCCAATACAGACAATATCGTGGAACGTATCGAAAAGAACGTTACCGCTTTCTTGACGAAGTAATGGACTACCCGCAACAACACATCAAACCTTACAGCGACGACGGGAAGAAAAGCGAACAGGTGGAGCAGATGTTTGACAACATCGCACCTGCCTACGACATGCTGAATCATACTCTCTCGCTGGGCATCGACCGGAGTTGGCGACGGAAAGCCATCAAGTGGCTTCACCCCTTCCGGCCGAAACGGATGATGGACGTAGCCACCGGTACGGGCGATTTTGCCATCCTGGCTTGCCGGATGCTAAATCCCGACGAACTGATCGGCACCGACATCTCCGAAGGAATGATGAATGTGGGACGTGATAAAGTAAAAAAGGCAGGCCTTGCGGACAAGATATCCTTCGCCCGCGAGGACTGTACCTCACTCTCTTTTGCCGACAACAGGTTCGACGCTATTACTGTGGCTTTCGGTATCCGCAATTTCGAGGACTTGGACAAAGGGCTTTCTGAAATGTGCCGGGTGCTGGTTCCGGGCGGCCATCTGGTTATTCTGGAACTGACTACACCCGACCGCTTCCCGATGAAGCAACTGTTTGCTATCTACTCCAAAGTGGTGATCCCGGTACTGGGACGTCTCTTCTCGAAAGACAACAATGCCTACCATTACCTCCCGGAAACGATCCGGGCTTTTCCGCAAGGTGAAGTGATGACAGGCGTTATCGCGCGGGCCGGATTCAGCCAAGTGCAGTTCAAGCGCCTTACCTTCGGTATTTGTACACTTTATACGGCAACAAAATAAACTTTAGCCCCGTACGCGACATGCAAAAATATGGTTTAATCGGTTATCCGCTGAAGCACTCGTTCTCCATCGGATACTTTAATGAAAAGTTTGCCTCCGAACAAATAGATGCGGAATATGTAAACTTCGAAATCCCCTCCATCGAGGATTTCCCGAAAGTAATTGCCAACAATCCCAATCTGTGCGGACTGAATGTTACCATTCCGTACAAAGAACAGGTAATTCCTTACCTCAACGAACTCGATCCGGACACTGCTAAGATCGGTGCGGTGAACGTCATCAAAGTCATCCGTCAAAAGAATAATAAGGTGAAACTGGTAGGCTATAATTCGGATATCATCGGTTTCACGCAATCCATCGAACCACTGTTGATGCCGCACCACCAAAAAGCATTGGTATTGGGTATGGGCGGCGCTGCCAAAGCTGTCTTTCATGGATTGGCCAATCTGGGTGTGGAGAGTAAATATGTTTCACGCACTCCACAGGAAGGTGCATTTTTGTACGAAGAACTCACCCCGGAAATCATGGCAGAATATACAGTTATCGTCAACTGCACCCCGGTAGGAATGTTCCCAAAGGTGGACTTCTGCCCCGACATACCCTACAGCTGTCTCACACCCGATCATTTATTATACGATTTGCTGTACAATCCTAACATCACCCTCTTCATGAAGAAAGGCGAAGAAAAAGGGGCTGTCGTAAAGAATGGACTGGAGATGCTGCTGCTGCAAGCATTTGCCGGTTGGGAGATATGGCAGAAATAACTATCGGATGAGGAAGAAGATCACCATAGGAACTATCGTTTTCCTGTTGCTGTTCGCAAGCGGACTCACAGGCGGTAGTTTCTATATGCTCAATTATTCGCTGACCCCTGCGGGGAAAGCCGATAACAGCAGGGAGAGCGCTTTCCGGTTTATATATGGAGAATACCCGTTCGTGCAGCCCTGGGCGGATAGTTTGCAACAGACATACGCATTGCGTGATACCTTTATAGTAAATCCCAATGAGATACGCCTGCACGCATATTATGCCTTCGCTCCGCAACCAACGAAGAAAACAGCCGTCATCGTTCATGGCTATACCGACAATGCTATCCGCATGATGATGATCGGCTATATGTTCCACCACGATTTGGGTTACAACATCTTGTTGCCCGACCTGCAATACCATGGCGAAAGTGGCGGCTCGGCTATTCAGATGGGCTGGAAAGATCGCTTAGATGTGATGCAATGGATAGAGGTAGCCAACCAAGTATTCGGTGACAGCACACAGATGGTACTACACGGTATCTCAATGGGAGCTGCCACGGTAATGATGGCCTCGGGTGAGACATTACCTTCTTACGTAAAAGCCATCGTTGAAGATTGCGGTTACACCAGCGTATGGGACGAGTTTGCCAAAGAGTTGAAGGATGGTTTCAACCTTCCCCCCTTCCCGTTACTCTACACCACTTCCTGGCTCTGCAACCTGAAATATAGCTGGAACTTCAGCGAAGCATCCTCACTGGTTCAAGTAGCCAAATGTCCGTTACCGATGATGTTCATTCACGGAGATATAGATACGTATGTACCCACCTCAATGGTCTATGCGCTTTACGAAGCCAAACCCGAGCCCAAGGAACTCTGGATCGTTCCGGGAGCTAAACATGCCGCCTCGTATCGCGAAAACAAGGAAGAGTATACCCGAAGGGTCAGATCATTTATAGAAAAGATCTGGTAAACAGTCACCTCTCTACCCCAACAATCAAACTTATTCCACCTGCAATAGTTATGAAACCAAGATTCTTTTTCACATATTTCCTGCTCCTGCTGTTTTCTTTGCAAGCTTTCGGGAAAATCTATACAGTCGACAATGTGCCCAAAGTACATTTGCAGAACAAGTATCAATATGTTTCCGACCCCGAACATATCCTATCCCAATCAGCACGTGATAAGATGGATGCTCTGCTCTACAATCTGGAAATGCAAACCGGCGTGGAAACAGCAGTCATTGTAGTGCCTTCCATTGGTACGGCAGATTGTTTCGATTTCTCGCACCAGCTACTCAACACATGGGGTGTGGGGAAGTCGGGGGCCAACAATGGGCTGGTTATTCTGCTTGTCACCGACCAGCGTTGCGTACAGTTCTATACCGGATACGGACTGGAAGGCCCGTTACCCGATGCTATCTGCAAACGGATCCAGACGGTAAAAATGATTCCCTATCTGAAAGACAACGATTGGGATAATGGAATGGTAGCCGGGATCGAAGCCGTCTGCCAGCAATTGAAAGATCCGGAAGCCGTCCTGCCCGAGCTGAAAGAACCGGGATTCTTCGAGTCTCTGGACGAAGATGCCATTTTTGTCATTGGCTTTCTGGGAGTCGGTTTATTATTTTTCCTGCTAATCTTTCTGATCATCTTATATTCTAAAAAATGCCCGCAATGCAAGAAATTCAAACTGAAAGTCACCGGAAGAAAGGTCTTGCATAAATCCCAAACCAAGCTCATAGAAGAGATTACAAGTACCTGCTCCAACTGTGGTTACATTAGAAAGCGTAAGATGGAATCTTCTATCAATAACGACTCGAATCACAACGGCCCATATATAGGCGGAGGTTTTGGCGGAAGCAGCTCCAGAGGAAGTAGCTTCGGAGGAGGGAGTTACGGAGGAGGAAGTGGTGGAGGTGGCGGAGCCGGTTCCCGTTTTTAAAGCAATCAATAACAATTAATAATAAAGAAATGAAGAAGTCAATGATTATTGTACTGGCAGTCATAGCACTGCTCGTAATTGGAGGCATCACCTCGTACAACGGAATGGTGACTCTGGAAGAGAACGTAGACACGCAGTGGTCGAATGTAGAAACGCAATACCAGCGCCGGGCCGACCTGATCCCCAATCTGGTAAACACAGTCAAAGGATACGCCGCTCATGAAAAAGAGACACTCGAAGGAGTGGTAGAAGCACGCAGCCAGGCCACGCAAATCAAAGTGGATGCCAAAGACCTGACCCCCGAGAAATTGGCAGAATTCCAGAAAGCACAAGGCGCTGTGACTTCCGCTTTAGGAAAGTTGCTGGCTATCACCGAAAACTATCCCGACCTGAAAGCCAACCAGAATTTTCTGGAACTTCAAGCCCAGTTGGAAGGTACGGAAAACCGTATCAACATTGCCCGTAAAGATTTCAACGATGCGGCCCGTGAATACAACACATCCATACGCCGCTTCCCTAAAAACATGATAGCCGGCATGTTCGGATTTGAGAAACGCATCTATTTTGAGGCAGCACAAGGAACAGAGAAGGCACCGGAAGTAAAATTCTAAGGCAACACTCTTTTGTCAGTACAGAAAAAAGGCGTACTTTTGCAACCACATACAAATTATCTATCAACTCATGAGTAATCAACGATACATGATGCGCGGAGTCAGTGCATCCAAAGAAGATGTGCACAATGCCATCAAGAACATTGATAAAGGTATTTTTCCGCAAGCTTTCTGCAAGATCATTCCCGACATTCTGGGAGGAGACCCGGAATATTGCAACATTATGCACGCCGACGGCGCAGGCACTAAATCGTCCTTAGCTTACATGTATTGGAAAGAGACAGGTGATCTTTCTGTATGGAAAGGAATCGCACAGGACGCACTGATCATGAATATCGATGATCTGCTTTGCGTAGGTGCGATAGATAATATTCTGGTATCATCTACCATCGGGCGCAACAAGTTGTTGATTCCAGGTGAGGTTATCTCAGCCATCATTAACGGAACAGATGAATTACTTGCCGAACTCCGTGAGATGGGGGTAGGCGTGTATGCTACCGGAGGTGAAACCGCCGATGTGGGTGACCTGGTACGTACCATCATTGTAGACAGTACTGTGACTTGCCGCATGAAACGGGCCGACGTGATCGACAATGCTAACATCCGGCCGGGTGACATAATCGTCGGACTGGCCTCATACGGCCAGGCAACTTACGAAAAAGAATACAACGGCGGTATGGGTAGCAACGGTCTGACCAGCGCCCGCCACGATGTCTTCGCCAAATACCTTGCCGGGAAATATCCCGAAAGTTACGATTCGACCGTTCCCGAAATACTTGTTTATTCTGGTAAAAAGAAACTCACTGATCCGGTGGAAGGCTCTCCACTCGATGCCGGTAAACTGGTGCTCTCTCCTACCCGTACGTACGCACCGGTAGTGAAGAAACTCCTTGATGCCATTCGTCCGGAAATCCACGGCATGGTACATTGCTCAGGCGGTGCACAAACCAAAGTATTGCATTTTGTCAATAATGTACGCGTAGTGAAAGACAATCTCTTCCCCGTTCCTCCGTTGTTCCGCACCATTCAGGCACAAAGCGGTACCGATTGGGCAGAAATGTACAAGGTATTCAACATGGGACATCGCCTGGAAGTGTACCTTGCACCCGAACAGGCTGCCGAAGTGATTGCTATCTCCGAATCATTCGGCATACCGGCACAAATTATTGGCCGCGTGGAAGAAAGTGCACAAACAGAATTGATCATCCGCAGCGAATTCGGCGAATTTAGATATTAACCCAAAGAATCCAGATCATATTAAATGGCAGACAACAGTATATTAGACAAACTCGACGGACTGGTAGCACGGTTTGAAGAGGTTTCGACCCTTATCACCGACCCGGCTGTGATTGTCGACCAGAAGCGTTACGTCAAACTGACCAAAGAATACAAGGAACTGGGCAACCTGATGGATGCCCGTAAAGAATACATGCAGCTACTGAGCGGCATCAGCGAAGCCAAGGAAATCATTACCAACGAATCCGATCAGGAGATGCGCGAAATGGCTCGCGAAGAGCTGGATGCTTGCCAGACCCGCCTTCCGCAACTCGAAGAAGAAATAAAGCTGATGCTAATTCCCGCCGACCCGCAGGACGGCAAGAACGCCATCCTCGAAATACGTGGCGGCACGGGTGGCGACGAAGCTGCCATCTTTGCCGGCGACCTATTCCGCATGTATGTCAAATACTGCGAGAAGAAAGGTTGGCGTCTCGATGTCTCGAATGCTAACGAAGGCTCGTCGGGTGGTTTCAAAGAAATCATCTGTTCCATTACCGGCGAGAATGTATACGGCACCATGAAATATGAATCGGGAGTACACCGCGTACAACGTGTTCCGGCCACCGAAACACAGGGGCGGGTACATACTTCGGCTGCCTCGGTAGCCGTGCTCCCCGAAGCCGAAGAATTCGACGTGGTGATCAACGAAGGCGAAATCAAATGGGACACCTTCCGTTCGGGAGGAGCCGGTGGCCAAAATGTGAACAAAGTGGAATCGGGCGTACGTTTACGTTATGTTTGGAAAAATCCGACTACAGGAGTAGCTGAAGAGATCCTCATTGAATGTACTGAAACGCGTGACCAACCGAAGAATAAAGAACGCGCCCTCTCGCGCCTGCGCACCTTTATTTACGATAAGGAACACCAGAAATACATTGACGACATCGCCTCGAAACGCAAAACCATGGTTTCCACCGGCGACCGTTCTGCCAAAATACGTACGTATAACTATCCGCAAGGCCGTATCACTGACCACCGCATCAACTATACCATCTACAACCTGCCCGCCTTCATGGACGGTGAAATCCAGGAATGTATCGACAAACTGATTGTGGAAGAGAATGCCGAACGAATGAAAGAAAACGAATTATAACATCACACATACCTCCATGAACAGACAACAGTTATTTGAAAATATCAAACGTAAGAAATCATTTCTCTGCGTAGGCCTTGACACGGATATTCAGAAGATCCCAGCCCACTTGCTGAACGAAGAAGATCCGGTCTTCGCATTCAACAAAGCCATTGTAGACGCGACTGCCGATTATTGCATCGCCTACAAACCCAATCTGGCTTTCTACGAGAGCATGGGTGTAAAAGGCTGGATCGCCTTCGAAAAGACAGTGACTTACATCAAGAAAAACTATCCCGACCAATTTATCATTGCCGACGCTAAGCGTGGTGATATCGGGAATACTTCTTCCATGTATGCCCGCACTTTCTTCGGTGAACTGAATGTCGATTCGGTAACCGTAGCGCCTTACATGGGAGAAGACAGCGTCACACCCTTCCTCGAATACGAAGGAAAATGGGTGATTCTATTGGCTCTTACCTCAAACAAAGGCTCACACGACTTCCAACTGATGGAAGATGCCAATGGCGAACGCCTGTTCGAAAAGGTACTGCGCAAATCGCAAGAATGGGGCAACGATGAGCAAATGATGTATGTAGTAGGCGCTACACAAGGACGTGCCTTCGAGGACATCCGCAAAGTTGTGCCCAATCACTTCCTGCTTGTTCCCGGCGTAGGTGCACAAGGCGGCTCACTCGAAGAAGTGTGCAAGTATGGCATGAACAGTCAATGCGGGCTCATCGTAAACTCATCACGCGGCATTATCTATGCCGATAAGACTGAAAACTTTGCCACTGCCGCCCGCATCGCTGCCCAGGAAGTGCAAACCGAAATGGAAGAGCAACTGAAAGCCCTCCTATAATGCCGCAAGACAGGAAAATCATTAACGATCCGGTTTTCGGATTCATCAATATACCGAAAGGGTTGCTGTACGATGTTATACGGCATCCCCTTCTACAACGTCTTACCCGCATCCGGCAGATGGGACTCGCTCCGGTAGTATATCCCGGCGCGCAACATACCCGCTTCCAGCATTCGCTCGGTGCATTCTACCTGATGAGCGAAGCCATCACACATCTTGCAGCCAAAGGGCACTTTATTTTCGACAGTGAAGCGGAAGCTGTGCAGGCTGCCATCCTTATGCATGACATCGGTCATGGCCCGTTCTCGCATGTCTTGGAGAACACCATCGTGAAAGGTGTATCGCACGAAGAAATTTCCCTCATGCTGATGGAACGGATGAATCGGGAAATGAACGGGCAACTCGGACTGGCTATCCAGATATTCAAAGACGAATACCCGAAACGATTCCTGCACCAATTGGTCAGCGGACAACTCGATATGGACCGCTTAGACTACCTGCGGCGTGATAGCTTCTATACCGGCGTTATCGAAGGGAACATAGGTTCGGCCCGCATCATCAAGATGCTCGACGTGAAAGAGGACCGGCTGGTAGTAGAATCCAAAGGAATTTACTCCATCGAGAACTTTCTGACCGCCCGGCGGTTAATGTATTGGCAGGTGTATCTTCACAAAACTCCGGTGGCATACGAACGGATGCTAATCAGCGCCTTACTTCGCGCCAAAGAACTGGCTGCCAATGGAGTAGAACTTTTTGCATCGCCCGCCCTACGCTTCTTTCTGTACAACCATATAGACAAAGAAGCCTTTTACAGTAATCCGGACTGTCTGGAGAATTTCATCCAGCTGGACGACAATGATATATGGACTGCCCTGAAAGTATGGAGCCATCATTCCGACAAAGTGCTGTCGACACTCAGCCTCGGAATGATCAATCGCCATCTGTTCAAGGTAGAAATCTCTTCCGAACCCGTGAAGAAAGAACGCAAGAAAGAACTCACGGAACTCATCAGCAAACAGTTGAACATCGCTCTTTCCGAGGCAGACTACTTCGTCTCCACCCCCAGCATCGAGAAGAACATGTACGACCCGGCTGATGATAGTATAGATATACTCTACAAAGACGGAACCATCAAGAACATAGCCGAAGCATCAGATATGCTCAATATCTCCCTGCTCTCCAAAAAGGCTAAGAAATACTACATTTGCTATTACAGATTGCACCAGAATGCATAAAAATCAGCAAAAGAGTAACGATATATAAAAAAAAAGTCCGTTCTTTGTATTTTGAATTTAAAAACACATTAAGATTCTATTAAATTATGGAGTTTTCGGCTAAGCAAATAGCAGCATTTATTCAAGGGGAGATCATTGGAGACGAAAATGCTACCGTTCATACTTTCGCTAAAATTGAAGAAGGAATACCCGGTGCCCTGTCTTTCTTATCCAACCCCAAATATACCCCATATATTTACGAAACCCAATCCAGCATTGTGCTGGTTAATAAAGATTTTGTTCCTGAAAACAAAATCAATGCTACTTTAATTAAAGTAGACAATGCATACGAAAGCCTGGCCAAGCTAATGACTCTGTATGAAGCAAGCAAACCAAAGAAACAGGGTATAGACCCGCTGGCAAGTATCGCTTCTACAGCACAAATTGGCAAAAATGTCTATATAGGCCCATTTGCTGTCATCGGTGAACAAGCTATCATTGGTGATAACACCCACGTCTATCCGCACACATACATTGGTGATGGAACCAAAGTAGGTGATAACTGCATATTCTATTCAAATGTATCGGTTTACCATGACTGCCGCATCGGCAATGAATGTATTCTGCATTCGGGTGCCGTAATCGGTGCAGACGGATTTGGTTTTGCTCCCACTCCTAACGGATATGACAAGATTCCTCAAATCGGTATTGTAATTCTGGAAGATAAAGTCGAAATTGGTGCTAACACATGCATCGATCGTGCTACAATGGGAGCCACGGTGATTCACAGTGGAGTGAAGCTGGATAACCTGATCCAGATTGCACATAATGACGAAGTGGGATCACATACTGTAATGGCCGCACAAGCAGGCATATCCGGATCAACAAAAATAGGTGAATGGTGTATGATCGGTGGACAGGTGGGAATAGCCGGACACAGCAAGATAGGCGACAAAGTGGGCCTCGGCGCACAATCGGGCGTACCGGGCAATATTAAGTCTGGTAGTCAATTGATTGGGACTCCTCCCATGGAGTTAAAACAATACTTCAAGGCATCTGTTGTACATAGAAGCCTGCCCGACATGCAAATGGAGGTAAGAGCCCTCCGCAAGGAATTAAACGAATTAAAACAACTATTAAATAAGTAAACCAATGCTGAAACAACAAACGCTGAAAGATAGCTTTTCACTAAGCGGGAAAGGGCTGCATACAGGCCTGAACCTGACAGTGACATTCAATCCGGCTCCCGAAAACCACGGGTACAAAATTCAACGGATTGACTTAGAAGGACAGCCATTGATTGACGCAGTAGCTGATAATGTAATAGAGACAACGCGCGGCACCGTTTTATCCAAAAACGGCGCCAAGGTAAGCACCGTTGAACATGGAATGGCTGCCCTGTATGCGTTGGGTATTGACAACTGTCTGATTCAGGTAAACGGACCTGAATTCCCGATTCTGGATGGCAGCGCTCAATACTATGTAAACGAAATAGAACGTGTAGGTATCGAAGAACAGAATGCTGTAAAAGATTTCTACATCATCAAGTCGAAGATCGAGTTCCGCGACGAAAGTACGGGTTCTTCCATCATCGTATTGCCCGACGAAAACTTCAGCCTCAATGTAATGGTATCCTACGATTCGGATATCATCCCCAATCAATTTGCCACATTGGAAGATATGGGTAAGTTCAGGGATGAAATTGCAGCCAGCCGTACATTCGTATTTGTACGTGAAATTGAACCATTATTGGGAGCAGGGTTGATCAAAGGAGGCGACCTGGACAATGCTATTGTAATTTACGAACGCCAGATGTCGCAAGAGAACTTCGACAAATTGGCCGACGTAATGGGGGTTCCTCACATGGATGCTGCCCAGTTGGGATATATTAATCACAAGCCATTGGTATGGGCAAACGAATGCGCACGCCACAAGCTGCTCGATGTCATCGGCGACCTGGCCTTGATTGGCAAACCTATCAAGGGAAGAATTATTGCCACCCGTCCGGGACATACTATCAATAACAAGTTTGCCCGCCAGATGCGTAAAGAGATTCGCATGCACGACATTCAGGCTCCTTCGTACGACTGCAATGCAGAACCTATTATGGATGTAAATCGTATCCGTGAACTCCTTCCGCACCGCTATCCGTTCCAATTGGTAGATAAGGTGATCGAAATCGGCGCCAACTACATTGTAGGTGTAAAGAATGTGACCGGCAACGAACCATTCTTCCAGGGGCACTTCCCACAGGAGCCGGTAATGCCGGGGGTACTGCAGATTGAATCCATGGCACAATGTGGTGGTCTGCTCGTATTGAACTCAGTCGACGAGCCCGAGCGTTATTCAACCGATTTCATGAAGATCGACGGCGTGAAATTCCGTCAAAAAGTGGTTCCGGGTGATACGCTTCTATTCCGCGTTGAGTTAATGGCACCGATACGCCGCGGTATTTCCACCATGAAAGGATATGCGTTTGTTGGCGAAAAAGTTGTCGGCGAAGCAGAATTTATGGCTCAAATAGTAAAAAACAAATAAAAACTTATATGATCAGTCCTTTAGCATACATTCACCCCGAAGCTAAAATCGGAGAAAACGTAGAGATAGGCCCTTTTGTATACATTGACAAAAATGTGGTGATCGGCGATAATAATAAAATCATGCCGAACGCTAATATTTTGTATGGTGCACGCATCGGTAATAGCAACACCATTTTCCCGGGTGCCGTCATTGGAGGTATCCCACAAGATTTGAAGTTCGTAGGTGAAGAGACCACAGCCGAAATTGGTGACAACAATGTAATTCGCGAGAATGTAACTGTCAACCGCGGTACGGCAGCCAAAGGAAAAACAGTAGTAGGCAACAACAATCTGCTGATGGAAGGGGTGCATGTAGCGCACGACTCCATTATTGGCAATGGTTGCATCATTGGTAACTCGACTAAGATGGCGGGTGAGATCATAATTGATGACAATGCTATTGTGAGTGCTGCCGTACTGATGCACCAATTCTGCCGGGTAGGCGGGTACGTGATGGTACAAGGTGGCGCCCGTTTCAGCAAGGACATCCCACCATTCATTATTGCCGGACGTGATCCAATCACCTATAGCGGGATCAACATTGTAGGTTTGCGACGTCGCGGATTTTCCAATGAGATGATCGAAAATATTCACAATGCCTACCGCATCATCTACCAAAGCGGATTGAATATTACCGAAGCGCTGGTTAAAGTAGAAGAAGAAATACCGATGAGCTGGGAGATCGAATACATCGTCAGTTTCATCCGTGACTCTGAACGTGGTATCATCAAATAACACAAAATATCAATCAACAGAGCATTATGATATACAAATTTACCTTGATCTCTGATGAAGTAGATAACTTCGTAAGAGAAATTCAGATTGATCCGGAAGCAACCTTCTACGATTTGCACAAAGCGATCGTGGAATCGGTAGGCTATACCGACGACCAGATGACGTCTTTCTTTATCTGCGACGATGATTGGGAAAAAGAAAAGGAAATCACGCTGGAAGAAATGGACAACAACCCGGAAATGGACAGTTGGGTCATGCGCGAAACCACCTTGAGCGAGCTTATCGAAGATGAGAAACAGAAATTGCTGTACGTATTTGACTATATGACAGAACGTTGTTTCTTTATTGAACTAACCGAAATCATTACCGGCAAAGAAGTGAAAGCAGCCAAGTGTACCTTGAAAGAGGGAGATGCTCCGAAACAGACTATCGATTTTGAAGAGATGATAGCTGCCGGCGGATCGCTTGATCTGGATGAAAATTTCTATGGCGACCAAGACTTCGACATGGAGGATTTTGATGAAGAAGGGTTTGACATGGGCAGCGGTGCCTCGGAAGGCGGTAACGCTTTTGAAGAGGAACGTTTCTAATGTAATGTCGCTTCACAAGTTAATTGTACTTATAGGGCCTACAGGTGTCGGGAAAACAGAACTCAGTCTCCGGATAGCGGAAAGCTATCAAACGAGTATCATTTCTTCCGATTCCCGGCAGTTGTATGCCGACTTAAAAATAGGGACAGCTGCTCCCACCCCGGAGCAGCTCCAACGAGTTCCTCACCACTTGGTAGGAACATTACAACTCACCGACTATTACAGCGCCGCCCAATACGAGGCTGAAGCGCTTTCTGTTCTCGAACAATTATTTTCCCAACGAAATGTGGTGATACTTACCGGCGGTTCTATGATGTATGTAGACGCTATTTGCAAAGGTATAGACGATATCCCCACTGTAGACCAGGAAACACGGGAGTTAATGCTCCGCAAATACGACGACGAAGGACTCGACCATCTTTGTGCCGAACTAAAGCTTTTGGACCCGGAGTACTACAAGATTGTCGATCTTAAAAATCCCAAACGGGTTATCCATGCATTGGAAATCTGTTATATGACTGATCAGACATATACTTCATTCCGCACACAGCAAGTCAAACAACGCCCGTTCGACATCATCAAGATTGGGTTGACACGCGATCGCGAAGAGCTTTACCAACGTATCAACCTCCGGGTGGAACAGATGATGAAAGAAGGCCTGCTTGAAGAAGCCCGTTCGGTCTACCCCTACCGACATCTCAATTCGCTGAACACAGTGGGTTACAAAGAATTATTTCAATACTTAGACGGAAACTGGGAACTTCCATTCGCTATCGACAAAATCAAACAAAACTCACGTATCTACTCCCGCAAGCAGATGACCTGGTTTAAGCGAGACACCGATATACACTGGTTTCATCCGGATCAAGAATTAGAAATCCTATCATATCTGAAAGAACGTATCTGATAACACCCACTCCATGAAAAACTATTTACTCATTGTCTTATTAATGAATTGCTCCCTGCTATTTTGTACTGAAAAACATACATGCAATTGCCAAGACACCAACCAATACATTAACTGTCTCATCCGCAAGGCAAATGTTTATCAGGAAAAAGACGATTTGGAGAACAGTATACTCAAGTACATAGAAGCCACATCACTGGCCGAGAAGCAGCATAACTATCATGCTTCAGCCGTCATACAAAATGATTTATCCCAAATGTGCTATAACTGGGGTAATGTATATGCAGCGGCTGATTTTAGCCGGAAAGCCATCAACTACGCACTTCTGACAACTGACAAAGAGCTGATTGGTAAAACGTACGTCTACTTGGGCATGTATTATTGCGAGATGGGGAAATACAATGAAGGCATAGATATGTTGGAACGCAAAGCCATTCCATTGCTGAAGGAAACAAATTCAGAACTGTATATATGCAAAGCTTATCACCGCTTGATACAGGTCTACGGAAATATGCAAAAAATTCCGATCGCACTCCAATATATGCACCTGTTCGATAAACTGACGCATTGCCTTGTTACCGATGAAGACTGGCTTCATTATTACAAAACCAAATTAATAGTTTGTTTTTTTACCAAACAGTATAAAGAAGCGCTTTCCTATGCACACAAATCGATGATCCTCACTGAGGAGAAAGGTTGCTATAACAATAACAACCATCAAATCTACCGGACAGCCGCCGAGTGCTATCGCGAACTGGGCGACTTTACAAAGAGTAATCAGATGTATGAAAAAGCTTATCTGCTACGAGATGCTGCTATTCTTAGAAGACAATCGCTTCAATTAGCTTATTATTCCGCCGATCATCGCATTAAAGAGAAGGAACAGGAAATTGGAATGCTCCAGCAACAGCAACTCACGCAAGAAGCTGAGATGCTCCGGTTGCGCAATTGGTGGATCATTTCCATCTCTATCTTGCTGATCCTTGTATGGTTCCTGCTCTACAAGCGACAACGGCAAAAGACACATCTGGTAGAAATAGCCCGCGCCGCCGAAGAGAAAGAGCTGCAAATGCTTTCTCTTCAGAAAGAGACAGAGCAACGCCTGACGTACAAATACATTGAAGGATTGGAATCCGAACGTCATCGCCTGGCCACCGAGCTCCATGATGATGTGTGCAACCGCCTGATGGGGCTTGAGATGAAGACCCGCTCGCTGACCAGCGAAATGAGCACCAAAGCTGCAGAACAAATTGAGGTGCTGGCTGATATCCGGAATCGTATAAGAAATGTGTCGCACGCCTTAATGCCACCCATATTCCAATTTGCCACCCTCGATGAAATGCTAAAAGATCACATCAGGCATCTCCAGCTTCCCGAAGGGATGCAAGCCGAATACACATCAACCGAAGGAGCTGACTGGGGAACAATACCGGAAAAAATAGGATTTGAGTTTTACCGCATTGCCCAAGAAGCGCTGAGCAACAGCATCAGGCACAGCCGGGCCACTCTTATGAAAGTATCACTCTCGCTGGCAGACGGGCAGCTCTCGGCTAGCATACAGGACAATGGAAAAGGATTTGACCTGAATAAGAAAAAAGGAATCGGCCTCCGCACCATTTGTCAGCGCATAGACTCCATTGGTGGAGTTTGCCACCTGCATTCGGAACCGGGAGCAGGTACAAGATTGGAAATAAGTGTAAGGATATAGCCTTCCACTGTTCGGCAACAGCAAAAGGCTATCCTTGTTAAACTTAGAGAGATATAAAATTAATAGAGATCTAAATCAAAGTATGTGCTTTATTCGTCTTCCAACGTCACATACACACTGCCATTATTCGATTTTACTTTGGCTACAGCTTTATTAATGAAGCTTACTTTCAGCGTAGCATCCTTGGGAGTTGTCATCGTAAAAACACCATTAGAGTCTGTAATTGTTCCCTTAGAAGTTCCTTCAATCAGAACAGAGGCTCCAGCGATAGGTTTTCCCGCCTTATCGGCCACTACGCCAGACGTTTTTACTTCGTCACCCGAAATTGCTTTCCGAGTAGTGATATAAGTTTTACTGCTACCATCTTCCTCATTTTTTAATATGATTTGGGAGACGCCTTTGGTAGTGTCTTTCCACAAAGCCTCCACTTCTTCCAAGGAAGCCTGCTTCCCATCAATGTAATACACAGTCTTATCAGAATTGAAACCTCCAAACTTGTTTGCAGCAATAACCATTGAACTGGATTTGTAGTCTTGCGACTTGGCTTTATTGAGTCCGGCAGCTATCTCCGCATCGGTCCATGTTTCTACAAAAATAACACCATTTTTACCCTTTTCGCCATACGGTTCAGTAGAAGAAGCATCTTTCAGTACACTGATCGATTTGATTCGATCCGGCGCCAAGGTGCTTAACCCGTTTTCCATCACCTTTCCATCGACAACAATCAATGGTGTATTGTCCCCATTCAAACGAATATCAGCAACTTTCCCTGTAACTCCTGAAGACTGTATGGAGACAGAAGCAGCAGGCGATGTCTTCTCACCCGGAATTCTGAATTCAATAGGGAGTGTGTATTTCACTGCCACTACTTTCCCCTTCTCCATACCGGGTGTCCATTTCGGCATCCCTTTCACCACACGTACGGCTTCTGCATCCAACTCCTTATCAGCCGAACGGATCACCTGAACTGCCTCGATCGAGCCATCAGCTTCTACCACAAACTGTAGTATAACACGTCCTTGCGTTTTTGCTTTCTTTGCAGCTTCAGGATACTTCAAATTTGTACTAACATACTCCCTCAGCGCCTTTGGTCCACCGGGGTACTCGGGCATTTTTTCCGCCATATCGTACACTTTCCTCGGAGATGGCGAGGGTTCAGGAATAGTTGTTTGCTTCTTAGCGGCAGGTTTCACTGAATCAACAGCAATGATACTTTCTGCCAATTTTGTTTCAATAATTGCAGTCAAATCATTAACTTTGACGGCAGAGATCTCGTTAGCCTTTTCGGAGACTTCGGGACGGGCAAAGACAGTGACTGTAACGGCTGCCAACGGAAGTACATACAAGTACTTCAAACGTGCCCACGGACTTGATTTTTCTTTTAACATCATAGTGATACGCTTTTTAAGTTTACTGTGATTAAAGCTGTTGGCCATAGAGTAGAGCCTTGTGCCGACAGCTTTTT
>JAVBVA010000043.1:0-47873 GCA_031554665.1 Bacteroides sp.
CTGAGCTTGACCTCTCGGCAATAAAGCCAGAAGCCGGCCAAACTATTAAGTTCACGTTCACTCACCATGATGCTCCTCAGACTTTCTGTCTGTGCGATGGTTGGTGGGGTGCTCCTTTCATCCGCGATGGTGGTGAAAGCGCTAACAACATCACTCTTGCCGCTGGTGAGGACTTCCTGGAATTCGAAATTTCGGAAGGTATGGCGGCAACAATGAATGGATCTGAAACCGCTCTCATCATTGGTGGTGACATAACAATCACCAAGATTCAGATTAAGACATTTTAAATTCTATACAAAGAAGTATTACAAGGATATACTTTTGACGTTTATACCATCGATATTTATGGTAACCGCTCTGTTCCGATGACCAAAACATTCACCCCAATTCCTGGTCGCGAATAATAAGATCGGTTTAACTTAACACATGAATAATGCCCTCAAGATATTTCAGTCTTGAGGGCATCTTCATTTATAGGCGCTGTGACTATTTCTTTAATTCTTCAAAGTAGGTATCAAGCAGGTTCTTGGCGGCAACAAACGAAGTCAGATTGCCGTTGAGTACCTGCTGTTCTTTCTCAGCGAGCATGGAAGCAATCTGCGCATTGTGATAGAAACTATCGCGCAACTGCTCATTAATGCTTTCGTACATCCAATACTTGCTTTGCTCGTTGCGTCGGTACTCAAAATAGCCATTATCTTTCACGAAGTTGATATAGTCGTACACCATATCCCACACTTCTTTTACACCAATATTGTAGAATCCTGAGTAAGTAAGCACTTTCGGTGTCCAGCCTGAATCGGGAACCGGGAAGAGATGTAATGCATTGCGGAACTGCGTAGCTGCAAGTTTCGCTTTATCGATGTTGTTTCCATCTGCCTTGTTGATCACGATACCGTCGGCCATTTCCATGATACCCCGTTTGATACCTTGCAGTTCGTCGCCTGTCCCTGCCAATTGGATGAGCAGGAAGAAATCGACCATGGAATGTACGGCAGTCTCGCTCTGCCCCACTCCCACCGTCTCGACGAAGATCTTATCGAAGCCGGCTGCTTCACAAAGAATAATGGTTTCGCGCGTCTTGCGGGCTACCCCACCCAACGAACCTGCCGACGGGCTGGGACGGATGAACGATGCCGGATGTACGGAGAGTTGTTCCATACGGGTCTTATCGCCCAGAATACTTCCTTTACTGCGCTCACTACTGGGGTCGATAGCAAGTACGGCCAGCTTCCCGCCTTTCTTAAGTACATGCAGTCCGAATACATCGATCGATGTACTCTTACCGGCTCCGGGCACTCCACTGATACCGATACGGACGGAGTTACCGGCATACGGCAAGCACTTCTCGATCACTTCCTGAGCGATGGTCTGGTGCTCCGGTTTCAGGCTTTCCACTAAGGTTACCGCCTGACTCAGGATGGTGATGTCTCCTTTCACAATCCCTTCCACATATTCTGCTACCGAGAACTGTCTGCGTTGAGGTTTGCGTTTCAGATATGGGTTGACCGACGAAGGCTGTTCAATGCCTTTGTTGACCACTAATCCTTTATATTCCTCGTTATTCTCCGGATGTTCTATATGTTGCATGGCTATCGTTTGATGTTAATGGTTACTTTCGCTTGCTGCGGGTCGTTGGTGATCATCAGGATACGCAGTTGACGTTTCTTATTTCCTACTTCCTTCTTATGGATGGTCACACGCAGCCTGGTGCTTTCGCCCGGCAGGACAAGTGTCTTTTTCAGGTCGACCCCTACCACAGAGTTGAACACCTGTAGTTTACTTATCTGTAAAGGCGCCTTACCGGCGTTGGTAACAACAATATCCTGCGATGCTTTGTTCTTCTTCGCTAATTGTGCACTGAAATCGATATCAGTTTCCGAGAGACGGATCACAGGTGCATTCGCCAGCTCCCGTTCGGTCATCCCCGAGAAATTGGGCAACAATACCACGGAAACCGGAATCTCATTCTCCTCGCTGACCTTATCACCGGAGAAACGTGCCAGATAAACACTGGTCTGCGTCAACCCGTAATCGTTCAACTGCCGGGAGTCCAGAGTCAGCTTGATGGTCCCCTTTTTACCTTTCAGCAACACATCCGGGTTTCGTTCCATCTTGAGATAAGGAGGAAGGTGCATCAGAACCGGTTCGTACGGGCGATCGGACAAGTTGACCACGCTGAACGTGATACTGGGTTCTTCGCCCCGATGCACATCCGGAAAGTCAAACTCTGTAAGATCAGTGCCTATCTGCCCGATCATGGTAGTATGCGTATTACTGAAATCCTTCACTTCCTGCACCACCTCACCTGTAAAACGGAGGTATGCCAATCCGGGTTGTGCATTGCTGTAAATCCCCACGCTCTTGTCGAAACGGCCTAATGCCTTTCCATCAAACGTAACCTTCACGCTTCCTTTGCTTCCCGGAGCGATGGGAGTCTTTGTCCATTCGGCCACCGAACAGGCACAGGAAGTAGTGACATTACTCATCACCAGCGGTTTATTTCCGGTGTTTGTAATGGTGTACTCCACCGTCACAGGACGTTTCCATTCAATTTGCCCGAAGTTGTGTGTCTCCTTGTTCGAAGAAAGACGTGGCTGGGCCAGCATAGATAATATGACAAAAAAAGTAGTTGACAGGAAGACTAAGCAACGTTTCATGCGATACAGTTTATTATTGAAAAGCAAAAATAGGACTTTTCGATGAGATAAGGGCGAAAATGAAAGGAAATTTAGGAATAGTGAATAGTGTTTAGCGATTAGTGATTGACAGATAGTCTCTGGTATTCATGCTTAAAAGAGAAAGTCTTCATGTATAGCTTTTCGGTGTAACATGCTTATGCTCTTACCGTTTCACAATAATGAAGAAGCCGTTTCACAGATGTGAAGAAGCTTCTTCATTACTATGAAACGGCTTCTTCACAGCCGTGAAGCGATTAAAAGGTGCTAATCTCTTTACACAAAGGCGCTATTCGGCTACTACAGTCATTGCTGCCGAGTGCGAAGCGTACTCAGGAGCGTATGCACACTGGATGGTAGCAAGTCCGGCATCATACGTTCCGGTGCGTGCAACCCGGTAAGCATATTCGAGCACGAAGACGCCTTTGCCCAACCCGTCGAAGAAGAAGTTGGTCGATGCATCTTTCACATCCACATAATAACCGAATCCATTGCCCCAGCGATAACCCGAAAGATTCTCAATCGGTTCGAAGCAGGCACCACGCTGATCTTTCAGTTGCACGAATTCCATAGCACGGTCGGTGCGGATGGTGATGCGTGATACCACTTTGTCGCCCACCTTCAACTTGCTCTGTGCAGTGACCGGCTCTAATTGGCGTACATTATTCACCAGACGCTCTACGTACAGTTTCTTTTCGATGTTCAGTTCCCCACCATGTTGTTTCACCTGGCCGGATTGTTCTTCGAAACAGGCATATACAGCACCCCACGCAGCGCCTTTACCTCGTTTGGTGACAGTGATTTCTTTCGCATCGATTACACGCTTGTCGGTAAATGTTTCTTTGATGTATCCCACTCCTGCCATCAGACTTTTTTCTGTATCCAATGCCTTGTCGCCCAAAGTGAGACGCGCTCCGGCTTGCACATTCGTCGGGTTCGTTCCACGTTCCAGAAGTGCGTACACAGCATCGGCTGTAGATATCGGCGAATTCCACTGCTGCGTTTGTTTCTGTTTCAGCAACCAGAACTTCATCTCTTCGACAGTTGTTGTGTCCTTAGCTACCCGGTCGAAAGCTTCCATTACAGCCACATGGGCAGGAATTGGCTGACCGTTCCATGCATACGGGCTCTCATTGAAAGCAAAGTGCATACCCATCTCTTCGCTCTGTACAAGATGTTCTTTCAAGGAAGTCATGAAGCGCTGAGCGTCCTGCTTGCGACCGACTTTGTCGAATATCACAGCCAACTTCGCTTTATCTTTTATCGACGCAGTAACAATCATCTGGGCCGCTTTCGTGAGGAAGTATTGCTGTATGTCATTGCTGACAGGTTTGGAGTTCGAGATCGTTTTTATATAGAGGTAATCTATCAATGTTCCGGAAATACCGGTGACCTTTCCTCCCTCTCTTTCTATTTCACGAAGAATATTGTAACCTCTCCGGGCCTCTTTATCTAAATAAGTCAATGCCGAAGTCTGCATATTGAGCATACCTTGCTCCATCGGCCGCCCGGTCAGTTCCACTAAACGGGCATTCAACCCAGCAATGTAGAGGGTGATGTATTCACTTCCGTACATTCCCTTGTACCACGGCCACGATCCATCAGGAAGTTGCAATTCTTTCAGCTTGATCCGGGCGCTCGAATTATTATTGCTGATTGTATTCAAATCGAACAACGTAGCGATGCGCTCTTTCTGCTGTTGTTCGTTTTTGGCTTCCATCACCCAAGGCGATTCGGAAAGCAGGATATTCTTCACTTCCTGATTCTTTTGCAGATTGCTGAGGAAGGTTTCCTTTGAACCACCTTGCAGCTTCCAACTGTCGAATACCGCCTTGATACGCGGTTGGTTGTTCATGATATACGACGCCAAGCTATTAGCATAATAAGCAGTTGCCCAGGAGATAGCATTATCATTCGTTGGCTGACTCAGTGCCGGTAAAGCCTGCACAGCATACCACATCGGATTAGCGGTAAACTCTACCGTCAACTGTTGGTTAGTAGCTGTTTTGCTATGGTGGTTGAATAACTTTTCAAGCGAGAAAGTCTTCGTTTCCTCTCCGCGAACCGGCAAAGCTACCGTTTCGACCAGAACCTCTTTATTGCTGAGTACCGGCAACAAGTGCTGTTCGCCATCACTGAATGTACCGCCGTCGGCTACCAGACGGCAACCCAGCACATCGTACTTATCGGTTGCTGTGAACCGGAAGCTAACAGCCGTCGTCTGTCCGGCTGCGACAGTGAACTTCTGTTTTTGCGTGCTGATAACCGCTTCGGTCATTGGGTCGAAGAGTACAAAGTCAACCGTTCCGTTCAATGCCTCTCCGGTAAAATTGGCTACCGATGCAGCTACCGACGTTTTGTCGCCCACCCGGACGAAGCGCGGCAGGTTCGGGGTGAGCATGAACTCTTTGCTGGTCATGGTTTCGCCGTCGATCATCCCTGTAAACATCGCTTTTGTATGTGCAAATCCACGGAAGTTCCAGCGAGTGAGACTTTCAGGCATGGTGAAGGAAAAAGAGATTTCGCCTCGTTCGTTGGTACGCAGTTGTGGGAAGAAGAAGGCTGTTTCGGAAAAATTAGAACGCACCTCAATGTTTTTTAAATCAGCATCACCTGCTTCGACTTTCGCTTCAACACCAGCTACTACTTGTTTCAAATCCGCTATATCTTTTCCGTATGTATGGTCATCATTACCTTTCATGTCTGCGATAGAGATAACGATCTTGGTGCTTGTCAAGTCATCCTGACTTTTAATTTCACCCTCATCACGTACATCTTCGTCCATTTTAATCACAGGAGCCGTGAACTTCCCTGCCGCCGAGTTTCTCGCATAATACCTCAGCACAGCCATATCATATCCCGCACTTCGCTGAATGTAATCATATTGAAGCGATGGTATATCCAGACTGGTTCTGGGAAACCAATAATGATAAGAGGAAGTGTCCATTTCTGGTTTTTCCCAGGATTTTATAGAATAATCTGACGGATAAGTAAGCTTCAACTGTTGTTTGTACTTCCATATTTTGTCTAAAGAAGCATCATACATCAACGCCAGCATTTCGGCATCTGCAGGTGTTCCTTGCGGCAACTTCACCGTTAACTTCCACTCCTCCTGCTGACCGGGACGCAACTTATCGCGGAACACTTCCCATTTCAGTTTCAGGTTCCTGTCTACCAGTGGCTTCTTTATGTTTACTGTGCGGCTATATAGCTTTCCTTCTTTCACAAAGCCGAAAGAGACAATAATCCCTTTCCCATATTCTTCCTTATAAGGATACGAAAATGAGCAGATCGTATCAGACAGCATCAACACCTTGTTCTCCAGTATCTTCCTGTCACAATAAACTGACATCAACACGTATGTATCTTTGAACGATGTTCCGAAATAGAATGTTGACGGCTGTGTACCGCTAAAGTATTCGTTCTTCTGATAAAACCATACAGGTGTTTCCATTGCCGGGCGGGTATCTCTCGTCGAGAACAGTTCGACCTGACTCTTCTCCGTCACCTCACGTCCCTGCATATCCTTTGTTGAAAGCACCAATTGATAAACCCCGGAAGGCAATGTCTTCCACTCATCGAACGTTGTTTCATGGTTAGTTGTAAACGTACCGGAATAAACAGCCTCTCCGGAGACTATTTCTTTCTTTACATCTGTCATCGGATAGAGTTTGTATGTACCTTGTACTTCGACCGGTTCGTCTTCCAGGTTAACTCCTTTGAAAGTAGCCTTAATGACTTCATCCTTGCACACCCGTTCCGGCAAATCAGCATTCAGCAGTAAAGAACGAGGACCGACAGACAAACCGAATACCTCACTCTGCGTTTCACCGGCGAGATTTGTCACCGTTGCCTCTACCTGAAAATGATAGAAAGCATTCTCCATGCCCGTACCACTCGAAGCCTTGGCCAGCAACACTGGAATGTTGAATTTCCCATCGGCATCCAATTTAGCAGTACCCGAAGCAATGATGTCGGTATGAGCATTCCAACTTCTCCATCCGAAAAAGTAAGAACGGGTTACCTTATACTGAACCGGCAAGTCCTGCAAAGCCACACCACTGAATGTTTTCACGCTTCCCGACACCTGTACACTGTCCCCCGCACTGTAAGTACCTTGCTGCTTATCGAACTTCACATCGAAGGTAGGACGTTTGTACTCTTGTACCATAATACTTATACCCCATTTCCCATTCATAGAGATACTGAAACGGCCGTTAAGACAGACAGCAGGTAGTGCGAAACTGGTGGTAAACGAGCCAAATTCATTGGTGCGTACCGACTGCCGGCCCACTTCCTGCTGGTTAACGTCCAGTACCGTTAAGGTATACGGAGCATAGGCCACCACCCGGGTCGAATCACTGTCTTGCTCATAAACGATGCCTTTCACATACACCGTTTGTCCGGGACGATACAACGAACGGTCGGTAAGCAATGACACCTTTTCCATCGGTGTTTTCATTCCACTCCCCTGTCCGTATGAAACATAGCCATTGTAGACATCCTGATAAGGCATCGACCTATCCGTCCCTTTCCAGGCACGCATCTTGGAATATCCGCTCGTCCATTCGAAACTGCCCTTTCCTTCCGCATTGGTAGTAAATGTTTGCAGCGCTTTATAATCACGCGAATAAACGGTTACAGTCACATCTGGCACAGGGTGTCCGGTCTTACGGTCCAACGTAATGAGTTCACCATATTTCTCTGAAGTTCTGCGGGAAAGTAGAGTCAGACGGCTAACATATAAAAACCTTCCGACACTCTCTGATGCTTTTGCGTCGGGGGTAATCCGCATGACATAACAACCTTCTTCCGGCGCTTTCAGTGTCAATGTCGTATCCCGTTGCTGGTAATCGGCCGATCGGCTCAAAGCGATATGTTGTTCGGATATCTTCACCGTATTGTTCGTATAGAAAGCATTGTTTATTGTCGTTACATGTGAGGATACAAAACCTTTAGTCACCCGGTAGAACCGGACGGTAAAACCATCCAGATTTTGGTGATCCACCCTTAGTTCGAACTCCGAACCGGGATACACCATCTCATCAACTGTTACATTCAGCTCCGGGATGAGAATATTCTGTTTTAACTGTTTCAATGCATTGATACGCCTATATAAAGGATATAAACCAATAGCCTCATCACAGATATGCAAAGCAGAGACTAAATCATTATTATCAAACAGATATTGCGCCTTGGCCAAATAAACTTCGGCACAAACGGGTTTCGCTTTGTATTGGCTAATAAGACTATCCAAACTTAAAATATATTTACTACCGGACAGATCTATATTACTGTTCGAAACACGACGGCGGTAAGGTCTGTAATCATTGGGCGATTTCCAATTTAGATAGTCCAGTTCAATCAAGACCAATGCTTCCTCATTGCCTGCTTTCCGATATACCGAAATCATCTGCTGATAGATGTCCTGAATTTCCTTTTTCGACACCGTATCGTTATCCATGGATTGCAAACGCTCTAACGACTGCACTCCCCGCCTGCCCATCAGATGGTACATATCGTGCTGGTTATAGTTACTGGTGGCACCTTGTTTCACAAAAGGTATATACGTTTTTGTCGAGGTTTCGAACAGTAAATCGACATTTTTCAGTGCTTCGCGGGTATTCTTTATTACCTGATTCACAAACATATTTCCACTCCATTCACGGATGTCAGCGGACGGTTCTTCGTTGACGATATCTCTCCTTTGTCTTATCTGCCACGCATTCTGTTGTGCATAGTCGGCATAAATCTCGGCAATAAGCGAATGTAACACTGCCTTGTCTAAAGGTTTGTTGGTAGTCGCCGCCCATTGTTCCATATCTTTCAGATAGACATAGAAACTATCCGGCGTTAGTCTGTTGCGTCTATCTGCCCGTTCCATATAGGCCATCAGCATCTGGGTAGAATTCTTTTCCCGCTCTGCCTTCTTGAAAATGTCAGTAGTCAGCCGGATAGCTGTTTGTGGTTTACTTTGGGAAGAAGCTTGTAGTACCTGATCCCACAACTGGTTATACGTTTGCGCTTTCAGCCCCGTCGAAACGCCCAAAGCCAGCAATCCCACCAAACACAAATACTTGATTTTCATTAGCCGTATTGTTTTAAATATGTTTATTCGCTAACTACAGTCATTGCCGCCGAGTGCGAAGCGTACTCAGGAGCGTATGCACACTGGATGGTAGCCAGTCCGGCATCATACGTTCCGGTGCGTGCAACCCGGTAAGCATATTCAAGAACGAAGACGCCTTTGCCCAACCCGTCGAAGAAGAAGTTGGTCGATGCATCTTTCACATCCACATAATAACCGAATCCGTTGCCCCAGCGATAACCCGAAAGATTCTCAATCGGTTCGAAGCAGGCACCACGCTGATCTTTCAGTTGCACGAATTCCATGCCACGGTCGGTGCGGATGGTGATGCGTGATACCACTTTGTCGCCCACCTTCAACTTGCTCTGTGCAGTGACCGGCTCTAATTGGCGTACATTATTCACTAAGCGCTCTACGTACAGTTTCTTTTCGATATTCAGTTCGCCTCCCTGTTGCTGTACCTGATCTATGTTCTCCTCAAAACGGGCATACACGGCTCCCCAGGCGATACCTTTATCGCGCTTGGCTACGGTAATTTCCTTGGCATCTACTGCACGCTTGTCGGTAAATATCTCCTTAATATAACCTACATTAGCCATCCGGCTCTTTTCCGTATCCAACACCTTACCACCGAAGGTAAGACGTGCTCCTCCCTGTACATCAGTCATTCCCGAACCACGTTCGAGCAATGCATATACCGCATCTGCTGTTGCCACCGGCGAATCCCACTGCTGGGTTTGTTTCTGCTTCAGCAGCCAGAACTTCATTTCATCTACTGTGGCCGTATCTTTGGCTACGCGATCGAAAGCTTCCATCACACTCACATGGGCCGGAACCGGCTGACCGTTCCAGGCATACGGACTTTCGTTGAATGCGAAATACATGCCCAGTTCATCACTCTTCGTCAGGTGTTCTTTCAGAGAAACCATGAAGCGTTGCGCTTCCTGCTTACGTCCCAACCGGTCGAACACCACTGCCAGTTTTGCCTTTGTCTTCATCGAAGCTGTACCTACCATCTGTGCCGCCTTGTTGAGGAAGTACTGCTGCATATCCTTGCTATCCGGAGTAGCGCCCGAAAGCGTCTGCACATAGAGGTAATCGACCAACGCACTGGATATGCCGGTAATCTTACCACCCTCTTTCTCTTGTTTACGGAGATCTTCGTAGGCTTTCTTCGCTTGCTTGTTCATATAGGTCAATGCAGCAGTCTGCATGTCGAGCATACCTTGTTCCAAGGGGTTACCGGTAAGTTCAGTCAACCGGGCGTTCAGCCCTGCAATGTATGTAGTGATGTATTCGCTACCGTTCATTCCCTTGTACCACGGCCAGGAACCATCAGGAAGTTGCAGTTCCTTCAATTTCGTCCGGGCGCTCAACTGATTATTGCTGATCGTATTGAGATCGAACAAGGTAGCAATCCGCTCTTTCTGTTGTTGTTCGTTCTTGGCTTCCATCACCCAGGGCGATTCGGAAAGCAGGATATTCTTCACTTCCTGGTTCTTTTGCAGACTACTCAGGAAAGTTTCTTTGGTTCCACCCTGTAGTTTCCAGCTATCGAACACCGCCTTGATACGTGGCTGACTGTTCATGATGTAAGCAGCCAATGTGTTGGCATAATAAGCAGTTGCCCAGGATACAGCATTATCATGGGTGGGCTGGCTCAATGCCGGTAATGCCTGTACGGCATACCACACGGGATTGGCAGTAAACTCTACCGTCAACTGACGGTTCGTAGCTGTCTTGCTGTGATTATTGAACAGCTTCTCAAGCGAGAAAGTCTGTGTCTTCTGCCCGCGTATCGGGAGCGCCACCGTTTCGACCAGCACTTCTTTGTTGCTCAGCACCGGCAACAGATGTTGCTCGCCATCACTGAAAAGACCTCCATCGGCTATGATGCGGCAACCGAGCACCTCGTACTTATCGGTAGCTGTAAACTGGAAGTTCACTCCGGTAGTCTGCCCGGCATCGATAGCAAACTTTTGTTTCTGCGTACTGATCACAGTCTCGGTAAGCGGATCGAACAGGGTTAGCTCCACCGTTCCATTCCATACATGACCGGTGAGGTTAACCACCGAAGCAGCCACCGATGTACGGTCGCCTACCCGTACGAAACGAGGCAGGTTCGGAGTGAGCATGAATTCCTTGCTGGTGGTTACTTCGCTGTCTATCATTCCGGTAAGCATTCCCTTGGTATGTGCATATCCACGGAAATTCCAGCGGGTAAGGCTCTCGGGCATCATGAACGAGAAAGCGATCTCCCCCTGCTCATTGGTTTGCAGCTGCGGGAAGAAGAAAGCTGTTTCGGAGAAATTCGTCCGCAAAGCAGGACCGGCATCAGACAGTCCTCCTCCGGATTGTGCATGATCCCTATCAGCGGTATCCATTTTGGACAACAGTTGTACATCCTGCATACTTTCTGTCGGACTGACCAGATCATTCATCGCCATGGCCTCCTCTTGCATGACCGGAGCGACAAACTTCAGAGAAGACCGGGTACTCACTCCGGCCACCCTTCCCTGCAACATGGTGATTACTCTCCTGTTTATATTAATATCCAAATGATCATATTCCAATCCGGGTACTTTAAACGTCGGAGTCCGGAACCAATAATCATAGTAATTGGAGCCCACATAAGTCTTTTCCCAATACAGATAAGGAAGATTCAAACCATAAAACACCTGCAATGCTTGTCGATGCGGATATATTTTATCCAGCGAAGCATCGTACATCAGGGCCAGCAACTCAGCAGTTGCGGGCAGACCTTCGGCATTCTTCACCGTCAACTTCCACTCTTCCTGTTGGCCGGGACGCAACTTATCGCGGAACACATCCCACTTCAGCGTCAGTGTCTTATCGGAAATACGTTTCCTGAGCGAAACCGTCTCCTGATAGATCTGGTTATCCCTCACAAAACAGAAGTTTACAGTCAGGCCGTTGCCATACTCTTCCTTGTATGCATATTCGAAACGGACAATGGAGTCAGAGATCACCAACGACTTATTCTCTAACACTTTATCACCAGTGATCACCGTCATCAGCACATAGGTATCTTCGAACGAAGTACCCAGATAGAATTCCGCCGGGTGAGTGGCGTCAAATTCGGTATTCACTTCATAATACCACAGGGGAGTTTCCGTAGCCGGACGCGTATCTTTGACCGACAACAGCACCAAGGTCGATTCGTCTTTCACCTCGCGTCCCTGCGCATCTTTGGCGGTAAGTATCAGTTCATAAGCTCCCGAAGGCAGGGATTGCCAGTCGGGCAGTGTAGTCTCGCGGTTGGAAGTAAAGGCTCCGGTATGGATTGCCTGTTCGGCATACTTGTTATGCTTCGCATCGACCATCGGATAGAGTCCATACGTTCCTTCCACACTTACCGGCTGCCCATCGAGATTCACAGCTTTGAAGGTAGCCTTAATGGGGTTATCCTTACTGATACGTCCACCACCCAAGTCGGCTTCCAGGAACAGAGAGCGCTCACCCACCGTCAATGAATAGGTAGAGGTTTGTGTTTCGCCCGCCGCATTGGTCAAGGTAGCTTCTACCTGAAACCGGTAATTCATAGACTTGTTGGTTCCGTCTCCTTTATCTTTCAGCAACACCGGAACGGAGAAAGCCCCGTTGGCATCCAACTTGGCAGTACCCGAATCAATCACCTCACTGTTTCTGCCAAACATTCTCCAGTCGAATCCATAACTGCGACTAACGACATATTCCACAGACAGGTCTGTCATAGCCACTCCGCTAAATGTTTTAGCGTGACCTTTTACCTGCACGCCATCGCCCAACTTGTAACTACCTTCCAGCTTATCAAAGGTAATATCGAAAGTAGGCCGTTTGTACTCTTCTACTTTGATGCTGGCCTCCCCGTTTTCCGTTTGAAGGGTGAAGAATCCGTTCAAACAAACAGACGGCAGGGTAAATGTCGTGGTAAACGAACCGAACTCATTGGTGCGTACCTCCTTTTGAGCCACTTCCTGCCGGTTTACATCGAGCAGCTTTACGATATATTTCTTATTAGCCGACACCCAGGATATATCCAATTGCCGGGTATAAGCAATACCTTTTACATGTACCGTCTGCCCGGGTCGATACAGCCCCCGGTCGGTAAGCAGCTTCACTTCACTCAAAGGTTTATCGCCTTTATCGTATTCGTAAAAAGAGGTATACACAGACTGATAGGGCATCCACTTATCGGTTCCTTTCCATACACGCAACTGGCGGTCGTTTTTATCCTGTGCAGTTACCACCTTCCCGTCGGCACCGGTCGTTACGGTCTTTAGTAACTTTTTATCGTAAGAATACAAGCCGATGTTTGCATTCGCTACCGGCTGACCGGTTTGGCTATCGAGCACCACAAGCTCACTCTGATTCTGAGGCAAAGTGCGCGAGAGCACCGTAAAACGAGTGACATAGATGAATTGCCCCACATAGCGTTCTACTTTTTCATCGGGAACTACCCGTATCACGTAGCAACCCTCTACTGGTGCCTTTACCTTCAGCATCGTGTCTGCCGTCATGTAATCCGCCGTACGAACCAGGTCGAAATGCTGTTCGGATACCTTACTCGTATTTCTCTTATAATACGCATCATTCAGAACGGTATCATCTGAAGGTAAACTGCCGGTATTCAACCGGTAGAACGCCACTGTCAAGCCATCCAGATTCCGGTGACGTAGATTCAACGTAAATTCCGAGCCCGGATAGGCAGTCCGCTCGTTATACACCGTCAGATCCGGTTCCTGTATTTGCTGTTTCAACTGCTTCAACGCATTGATACGTTTGTACGAAGGGTACAGCTTGATAGCCTCTTCGCAGGCTTGCAACGCCTTATGCTGATCATTATTCTGCCACATCTGCGCCTTAGCCAAGTATACTTCCGCACAGACATCTTTCAATTGATATTGAGCAATCAGTTTATCCAGTTCGGCAAGGTATTTCTCCCGGGTCGACTCTGAGTTTCCTTCTCTCTTCCAGGTCAGGTAGTCGAGCGACACCAATACCAATGCTTCCTCGTTACCTGTTTTCCGGTAAACCGATATCATCTGTTGATAAAGCCCCTCGACCTCATTCTTCACCTGCGTATCGTTATCCAGGGTCTTTACCATTTCCAAGGCATTCACCCCCCGGCTTCCCAGCAAATGGTACATATCATGTTTGTAATAGCTGCTGGTAGTACCCTGTTTCACGAATGGTACATAAGCACCCGTCGCGGTATTCAGTAACAAATCCGTATCTTTCAATGCTTCACGGGTATTCATCAACACCCGTTGTACGAACATATTGCCACTCCATTCGCGCAAGTCCAATGCCGGATCTTCGTTAACAATGTCTTTCCGTTGCCGCAGTTGCCACTGGTTATCCTGTGCATAGTCTGCATAAATTTCGGCTATTACCGAATGCAGTATGGCCCGGTCTAAGGGCTTCTCTGTTGTTGCAGCCCATTGCTCCAGATTTTGCAGGTTCACGTAGAAGCTGTCCGGAGTCAGGCTGTTCCGGTAATTCGACCGTTCTATATACGCTTTCAACATCTGAGCCGAGTTCTTTTCCTTCTCCGCTTTCTCGAAAATAGTCGTTGCCAACTGAATGGCAGTTTGAGGTTTACCCAGATAAGCGGCTTCTTCCGTTTGTTTCCACAGTTGGTCGTATGTTTGTGCTTGTAAGCCGGGCAAGCATCCCAAGCCCAGCAATACCGCCGCAGCAAAATGTTTTATCTTCATATTTCTATCATTTAATCTTTACGGAAATTATACAAAGTAATAGATAAAAGTTCAAAGAGGTGTTATTTTTGACTTAAATAACGTCAATCTCTTAACTTATACATGATAGTAAATACAAAAGAGTACAAAACAACCGTATCTTTGCTTTTCGAATCACTTGTAATAGTAAATACATGCCTGTAATAGAAATATCATCTTTGACACATCCCGGAGTAGAGATATTCAGCATGCTCACGGAAGCCCAGTTGCGCAGTCACATCGACTCTGACAGGGGTATCTTTATAGCAGAAAGTCCCAAAGTGATCAATGTGGCTTTAGATGCCGGCTATGAGCCTTTAGCCATTTTGTGCGAACAGAAACATATTACCGGTGATGCAGCCGTCATCATTGAGCGTTGCAGTAACATTCCCGTCTATACCGGTGGGCGAGACGTACTCGCCACGCTTACCGGTTATACCCTTACCCGTGGCGTTCTTTGTGCCATGCGCCGCCCTGAGCCACGAAGCATGGAGGATGTATGCCGGAGCGCAAACCGTATCGTGGTGATAGATGGCGTTGTTGATACAACCAATATCGGAGCCATCTTCCGTTCGGCAGCCGCTCTGGGTATGGATGGTGTTTTGCTTACCCCCTCATCTTGTGACCCTCTAAACCGCCGGGCGATCAGAGTTTCCATGGGATCGGTATTCCTTATACCATGGACTTGGATGGATGGACCTATCAGCCGGCTAAGTAATTGGGAATTCCGTACCGCTGCCATGGCACTCACAGATCATTCCATCTCCATCGATAATCCGGTCCTGAAGGCAGAACCTAAGTTAGCCATCGTAATGGGTACCGAGGGCGATGGTCTCTCGCCCGAAGCGATTGCCGAAGCTGATTACGTGGTCCGTATTCCCATGGCGTATGGTGTAGATTCTCTCAATGTAGCTGCGGCTTCTGCTGTGGCTTTCTGGCAGCTTCGTGCTCCGGAAAGAATTCATTCTGTCGACTGATTTGATAGATATAAATCCTTATACCCCCTACAATGAAACAGATTCGAAAGAATTATGCCCCTGCAATGAAACAAAAACAGAAGAATTATACCCCCGCAATGAAACATTATTGTATTAAATCCCCCAAGAGTTTCAATTTCTACTCACGCACTCGCGCGGTAGCGCTCAAACCCTTTATCCATCGGCATTAGAGGCGCGTGAGAGGAGTGTTTTTCTCTCACGCACCTCTAAGTCCGATGAATAAAGGGTTTGAGCACAGGTGCGTGACTGCGTGGCTTGTTTTTCAAATCTCTTGAGAGAAAAAAGCAGGTTATACTTCTTCTCAGGGCAAGATATAGAGTAAGAAAAATCTGATAATTAGTATATCAAAGTCTATAGCAGGAACGATATGAACCCTTATTCCACCTATGTTCATCTTTATCCTTGTATATTTGCACACAATTTAATTAGATATCACCATGAAAAATAAAAAGCAAATATGCTTATTTGTAATCTTCATTCTGTCATTAGCAGCAGTTAACTCAGAAGCATCCGAAAGCAAAAACGGGAAAACATTTACGCTTCAAAATCCCGATTCAAAGCTCAGTCCATTGACCGGAGCCACCCGCCAACATTGGGTAGATGCTGCCGAATACATTCTGGATGGGGCGTTCAGCTACATTCACTCGATGGACGACCCGATGAAATTCCCGAAACAATTTGAAAAGACTTATCCTCATAGTGAAGAGCAGGTTCCAACCGAAAAGTTGGAAGGCTTTTGCCGTACATTGTTTGTTGCCGCACCGTTATTGAAAGAAAAACCGGATTTAGTGCTGAACAATATAAAGGTTGCCGATTATTACCGGCACAACCTGTTGAATCTCATCGCCCCCAACCACCCAAGCTACATAAAACATCGTGGCAATGGGGGGCCAAGCCAGATTTTGGTTGAGTTCGGAGCATTAGCCATCTCGTTATCGGTAAGTCCGGACGTGCTTTGGGAGCCTTTGACACAGGAACAGAAGGATGCTGTTGCAGCCATGATGCTAAGTTATGGTGATGGACCAACGGTCAGTTCCAACTGGCGTTTCTTCAACATCTTTATCTTGAGCTTCTTTAAAGATAAAGGCTATGAGGTCAATGAACCCCTGTTATTTAAATATCTGGACGAATGTCTGGCTGCCTATCGGGGTTATGGCTGGTACAACGACTCACCGGCGTATGACTATTACAGCATGTGGGCTTTCCAGATGTACGGTCCGGTATGGTCGCAACTCTATGGGAAGAAATATTATCCTCAGTATGCGGAGAAATTCATGAATAATTTGTCTGATATGGTTGGTAACTACCCCTACATGTTCAGTAAAGAAGGTAAAATGAATATGTGGGGACGAAGCATCCCCTATCGTTTTGGTGCCATTGTACCTTTGGCATTGACAGGCTATTTGCCAGATGCAAATATTAACTACGGTTGGATGCGTCGCATTGCATCGGCTACCTTACTGCAATTCATACAACATCCTTCCTTTATGGAAGATAATGTTCCTACATTGGGTTTCTATGGTCCTTTCGAACCGGCAGTACAGATATACAGTTGTAGAGGAAGTGTATATTGGATGGGAAAAGCTTTTCTGGCGTTACTCTTACCAAAAGACAATCCGTTTTGGACAGCAAAAGAAAACAATGGCCCCTGGGAGAAAGAACTCCGCAAAGATCAGGTTTACAATAAATTTCAGGAAGGGTCTAACCTCCTGATTACCGACTATCCCAATAGTGGGGCGGCAGAGATGCGTTCGTGGTGCCACGAAACGGTAGCCAAAGACTGGCAGAAATTCCGTAGTACCGAGAACTACAACAAGTTGGCCTACAATACTGAATTCCCCTGGATGGCAGATGGTAAGAACGGCGAGATATCCATGAACTACGGAGTGCTGAACGAAAAAGGCGAATGGGAAGTGTTACGTCTATATACATTCAAAAGCTTTGAGGATGGGATATACAGGCGTGATGCCGAACTGGAAACCAATAGTAACATTAAATTCAAGTTGGCCGACATTCCCCTACCCAATGGAATATTGAGAGTCGACAAGGTGATTTCTCCTCTACAAACTGATTTTACGTTGGGACATTATTCTTTGCCCGAATTGGATAAGCCAATCAAGAAAAGCAAGCAAACGATCGACGGGAAGGAGGCGTTTATCATAAACAATGGCAACTATCAATTGGCTATGATATCCCTTGAAGGCTGGTCGAGAATGAGTTATACAGATGCCGAAGGCTTACACCCGGTAAGCAATACATGTTCTACTATCCAGGCAAAAGCCAATTTATCGGGCGAGAACATATTTATTACACTGCAATTGTGGAAAAAGGGAGATAAAGGATTCACAAAAAACGAACTAACACCGATCAATAAAATTAATATCTCAGCAGATAAGGGTACAATCGAAATTGTATTTAAAAATGGAGATGTCAAGCAGATAACTATCTAATTATAGAAAGTTTCGTATATTTGTCGAAACTAATAGTTCGTTCATTATGAAAAATAATAATCTTAGTTTCGTTTTAATGCTGATCTTAGCCATTACTCCTGCTATGATCTTTGCTCAGGTAAGCCTGCCTACTATATTCGGAGATAATATGGTGCTGCAACAAGGCAAGAAAGTGACTATTTGGGGAAATGCCGCCCCATCAGAAGCCGTCACGGTAAAGTTCCAGAAACAGACAAAGAAAACCAAAGCCGACGAGAAAGGCCATTGGTCTGTGCAACTCGATGAGCTGACGGCCACCAAGCAGCCCCAACAGTTGACTGTTCAGGGGAAAAAGAACAAACGGGTATTAAGCAATGTGTTGATTGGTGAGGTATGGTTAGCATCCGGGCAATCCAACATGGAATACTCCATGAGCAAGCAATTGAAACATGCCGATACGAAGAAAGGAAATCCTGAATATTTCTATCAAAAGTACAAAGAAGCAAATAGTCCCATCATCAGAGTACTCTTTGTAGAGAAGTTCCTCAAGGCAGATACGCTCCCTTCCAAAGGTTGGCAGATGCTTAACGAAAAGTCATTGGCACCCATATCGGCTGCCGGATATTTCTTTGCACTGTCACTGATGGAGAATCTGGATGTGCCGGTAGGGCTTATTTCGACTTCATGGGGTGGAACGCCCATCGAAACATGGACGCCGGAAGAAGCGTACCTCAACTCCCCGGTTCTGCGAGATAGTGTTTCGACCCAGAAGATGAAAAGTATGCGGATGGGAGAAAGGTTCCAGAAGATGGTGAAGCCGATGGCACCCTACGCACTCAAAGGCTTCCTGTGGTATCAGGGCGAGACCAACCTGACCAATGGAGACAGGGAGATCTATGCGGAAAAGCAGAAAGCACTCATCGAAAGCTGGCGTTCGGCATGGAATGACAATAATCTGTCTTTCTATTATGTACAGTTGGCGCCACATATCTACTCACAGCGCAGAAACGATCTCGAATCAAATACCTGGGAAGGGCTGCCACGATTTTGGGAAGCACAGACTTCTTGTCTGAAGATTCCACATACGGGTATGATTGTCACTACCGACTTAGTCGATGACGCCAAAGATATACATCCTTCTTACAAATGGGTGGTAGGCGAACGGTTGGCTCGCTGGGCGTTGGCCAAAGATTATGGCAAGACGGATGTGGTGTACAGTGGCCCTACGTACAAAAGTATGTGGGTCGATGGCAATAAAATTATCCTTGAGTTCGATAATGTAGGTTCCGGGCTGACTACTAATGACGGCAAAGCTCCCGATTGGTTCTACGTAAAAAATGAGACAGGACGTTTTGTCCGGACCGAAGCGACTATTGATGGAAATAAAATAATACTGCCAAATGACGGAAACAAAAAGGAGCCTTCCGTACGGTTTGCATGGGACGAAATGGCTATGCCTAACCTGATAAATAAGGAAGGATTGCCTGCTGTGCCTTTCAGAACGAAAACAAAATAAGTATCACTTCACACATTACCAAGGAGCAAGATAACATTACTCTACGACCAAGTTTGCGTTACTCTACGGCCAAGCTTGTGCTACTCTACGACCAAGCTTATGACACTCTACGACCATCGATGTACGAGATGTACATCTTGAGCAGTACGAGATGTACATCTGGTACTGTATGAGATGTACATCTCGTACATCGACCCTCGTAGAGCAAAACTACCTGCCTCGTAGAGTAAAGGTAGCTTGCTCTACGAGCATCGGTACAAAGCCTTTAGTGCAAAGCTACCTGCTTGCCCGATGAAGGATACTTTTAGCTTTCAGTCTTCACTCTTACTTCAGATGTATCACCATTGTGGTATCTTCTTTGAATTCAAAGCAGCACTTCTCCCACCCTGGCGATCCCATTACCCCCTCGGCATCGTTACTGAATCCGTACTTCTCGGTAGGCCGACCGTAAGCGCCCATATCCAACGTACCGTTGCTATTTTCATCGTGAAACATCGAGATGGCATATGTTCCGGCAGGTAACCCATGGCAGGGAATGTTCATCACCTTCCCTTTCACCTCCACCCGGAAAGCCGCTACGGGTTTCTTGTTGAAACTCTCTTTGGAATTGTAAATGGCTACCATCAGGTATCCCTGAGTACTCTCAATGTCTCTTACTTCCAGAGTCAGGTTCTGACTCATTGCCGTCAAACTTGCTAACACGAATGTGATTGATAAAATCATTGTCTTCATAATTGTAATAATTTAATTGGTGAATATTGTTATTGATTAAAAATTAGACACATCATAAGCGGCTTTCTTACCGAGAGTGATAAATACTCCTAAGTAGAAAAAGCGGTCACTTGAGGGTCGGAGCGAGCGACCATCGACACGACCGTATTCATTTTTCCTGCCTACTATATTCCTTGCCGAAGCATGGACGATGACTTTCTTACCGGCCAGGTATGTGAGCGCAAAATCAAGACTATTAAAGGGTTTCGCCTCATCATTCATCAGTCCGGGACGATCGGGGTTGTAGTATGGCCGGCCACTGGCAAAACATTCGGTCAGACTGATAATACTGTTCAACGCCGGGATCGTATATTTTACAACCAATGCAGCATTGTGACGGGTAGCATACTGCGGTGTAGTAAGTTCCAGGTACTCCTGATATTTCCGGTTGGATAGATTGTAGGAATATGAGAGTTGGTATTCGAACCGGCGAATCAACACCTGATCACTGAAGAACAAATCGATACCCTTCGCTGTACCATAACCATCGGAAGTGATGCGTGTGGCAGTCGACTCACCGTCAGGAGTAACTAATGCCAAACGGTCGTACTTCTTATAATAAAGCTCTGCCTTGTAATAACGCCCCGGTTGCTCATAGCGGAGGCCGAAGTTATATTGCACGCAAGCTTCGGAATACAGATCATGCTGTTGCAGCAGGTATTTGTTGTCGGGCAATTGTGTATAACGCCCGGCAGTAGCCGAAATGGCAAGATTGTTCCAGACATAATCCACTGCCAGACGGGGCGATACATTGGTTCGTCCGTTGGGCTCGGTATATTCGGCCCGGAGCGAGAGTTCTGTTTTCAGGTTCTCCAACAAGTAGAAAGTGGACGACAGGAAACCGGCTGTTACGGAAGGACGCATCCGGTTACGGGCATCAATAATATCGAATGCATAGCGGTCTTCATACTGACGAAGTAGTGTTTCGGTACCTCCATCCATTCGCCACACCGGAGTGATGCGTTTGAACAGCTTTACCTTCATATGGAGTTCCTGTTGCTGTTCCTGCCACCGGTCACCGGAAGTTGAAGCCCCATCTATCTGGCGGTTGAAGTACGACCAAGCCATGCCTGCAAACCAGTTCCATCCTTTGCCGGTACGTTTACGGAAAGTGCTGTTGAGATACAGGTTATCTTCGCCCAGACCGAAAAGCCGACGCTCGGTACCGGCATAGTTCGAGAAATCCGTCCGGTCGTATCCGGCATAAACTTTCAGGATGATACGCTCATCGGGAGTATAGCGAAACTGAGTACCTCCGGAAAGATTCCGGTACGGTTGTTCGAAATCAATACGGTTAGGGTATACATGGTAATAAGGAGTCATATTCTGGTAATCGATATTAAGCGAAGCAGAACCTTTGGCGAATGCTCTTGTTCCTCCCCCACCCACTCCGACAGTGGAAAGATTGGCACCCAGTTTATTGATACGGCTATAGTCCTTCGTTTCCAGCGGCAGCACTGCCGAGAGCGCTTCGCCATACTCCTGTGGTTGCCCCCCGGTAGAGAGGTTGATTCCACCGAACATAAGGGGAGAGTAACGTCCACGGGCGGGATTGCCGGTCGCTGTGGTAGTATATGGATTCAGCACGTGCATACCGTCGATATAGCTCTGTGTCTCACGACTGTCACCTCCCCGCACCAACAGGCGTCCGCTCTCGGCCTGCATCTGGACACCGGGCAACACCTGGAGCGCCTGGTACAGATTACCATTTGTTCCACCGGCAGTAACAAGATCTACCGGTTGCATATCGCTCCACCGGCTGTTGGTTTTCGGCTTCCGGCTTGTTTTGACAATGACTTCATTAAGTAAGACACTATCACTTATCAAAGTCAGACGAACGGTATCCGAAACGACTGTTTGTTGTGCCGATATTTCTCCGGTTAAAAGCATCATTGCCATACTGCTGATGGCTATCAGTTCTTTTCTCATATTCTGTTTGCTATTGTTTTCAACGGCAAACATAAGGGGTTAGAATGAGGCAAAAAAATATCCGGGACAGACAGCCCGGATATGTGACAAACAGCGTTTCAGTGTGATGAACAGCCGTTTTTTGTGACGAATGGCTATACTAAATTCTTCTCTATCTTAGAATAATCATCGACTACTTTTAGGCTAAATACCATTAATAGAATACCAATCAGGGATCCAATAATGGAAATAAAAGTAGAAGTTATCAGTCCGTCGACCGTTTCGGCAGTTAACGAAATACGAAAGGCGAATTGTCCCGCAACTATGTTGATAATCCACAGTGCCCACCACCAACCAATAGTACTTGTAGGGCACTTTTGGGGACTGTCAGCCCCTTCCTTACTCGCCAGTACTTGCCAGGTTTTATTATACAACTCGTACATAATCTCGCAAGGACGATACAGGTTGATAATAGGAACAAACCAGGCGCCGGCGGCCCATCCTTCGGTATAATTCAATCCCCCAGTCCGCTGATGGAGGTTGTAGTAAGCTCGGCGAAACCACATAATAAAAGCCACAAGCATCCCAATATAGCCCATCAGATAGACTAATGACACCAATGACTCACGAAGATCGTTCATAGACCACATTTCATCTGTGACAGGCTCACCATTGAGTGCGTCTTGCAACAGGCTATACTGAAAACTACTGGAGATAAGCGACACTATCTCCAAACCAAACATGATCCATAGCATGTAGATGGCAAATCGGGCTCTACTTCCATTGGGTTTTAACTCTTTCATGTGTATTAATGATTAAAGTGAGTTTGTATATCTTTGGCATAAGCGCGCGAGACGGGTACTTCATCGGCACAATTCTCCAGTATCAACCGGTAGCCTTGTGAATTACCGTTCACTTTCACCACTGCATGGATATTGACAAGGAAAGCACGATGGCACTTCACTAAGAACGGACAGGCAGCTATAGCTTCTTCGGCTTGCTTCATCGTAGCTCGGAGCAACTTGCTCACAGGTTTCCCTTCTTTCCGATACGCCACCTTGATGTAGTTTCCATCTGCTTCTACATATAGTATGTCCTCTGCATCGACCTCCAACGATTCCTTGATTCCTCCCTGAAAGGTTATAATCCAAGACTTTTCTTCCTCCTTAGGCATAGCAGCAGGTTGTTGCAAATGAGCATTAATCTCGACTGCCTCTTTCAGGTGAAGAGTCAACCGGCGGTTCTGGTGGAGCAAGATAGAAAACGTAGTGGGAACTACCCCGACAAGATAAGCAATACCCACAAAAATACAAAAGCTGGTCCAACGAAGAGGCCAATCAAATATATACACAGAATAGAGCCAGTTGCCTACACCAATGAAAAAGATAAGAATCAGGATACTCAGGAAATGTTTCCCTATCGTCCAGTTTTGTTCTTTATGATAGCCTGGGAACAATGCCGGAATCAGGTATGACGGAATAAGTTGAGACAGAGCGGTTGCCAGTCCGTAGCCTATCAGAATAATGTGTTTGTTATTCGAAATAGCCCAAATGCCGAATGGTTGAAATATGACAAGCACCAGATATCCGATAAAGGAAGAAAGCAAGATAGCTTTCCACCGGTGTTCGATGGGCGGATAAGGCTTGCGTAAAAGTTCAATCAGCTTTGACATAGTGTTACTTGATGCTAATGGGTTTTTCTGTTCCATCTTTCTTTATTTTAGACAAAGATAGTTATTCTCAAATAATATTCTGAAACAAGCCACCGGTTTTGTTAACTTTATTTATATTTGCAAGTTCTATAAAACATTTGACAATTAATCATTATATTTATCTATTGAATCATGATAAAACGCTTACTTCTGTCCTTACTTTTCGCATGTGCCATACAGTCTGTATCACTCCGTGCCCAAGATTTGTTTATCAATGCCGACTTTGTCACCAGTTTTATCTGGCGTGGGATGAAGTGCGAAGACACCTGCCTGCAACCCACTTTGGGGTATACCGCCAAAGGTTTCACCTTTTTTGCATGGGGATCGACTAACTTCAACACCTACGGAAGCCATGTCGATTTGTTTGCCAACTACAAGTATAAAGGGTTAAAGTTTGAAGTAGCCGACTACTTTGTATTGTCCGGTCCCGATGACCAGAAAAACTATTTCGATTATGATGCCCGTACCACTAACCATTCGTTCGACGGTATCGTAAGTTACGAGCTTAGCCCCAAATGTCCGCTCACCTTTACCTGGAGTACCATCTTTGCCGGAGCCGATTACAACAATGCCAACGGTAAACGCTCTTACTCATCCTATTTTGAGGTGGCTTATCCTTTCTCCATCAAAGAATTCGATCTATGTGCCGAAGTGGGAATGACTCCCTGGGAAGGTATGTATGCCAACAAAGCCAATGTGGTAAACATCGGACTTTCGGCAAAACGAACGATAAAGATAAACGATCTGATTTCATTTCCTGTCTCGGGTAAACTGGTGTTCAACCCTTACGAAGAGAAGAGTTACTTTGTGTTTGGGGTGCACTTCTAATAATTTTCTCTTAACCAAGCCATGTTGTTCATTGTCTTTTATGCAAAGATAATTATTATAAGATAATAAATTCATCACTGAGGCGAAATAAAACAAAAAACAGTAGAATCAGTGTGTGACCACCGACTCTACTGCTAACCAGTTCATTCAACTACAACTCTTAGATTTTTCGCAAAGTTATTTTTCTTGTTATAGGTTTATTGATCTCATATATTCTGGAAACCAGCAGGTCCATTTCCTGTTGACGGGCCTCACGAACTTCTTTGAGCATCATCTGCGCATAGATGTCGCGATGCATGGGAAGCCAACCGTCTGTGGAAAGATTCTCGTCGAGTACGGTGACGGCCTCCCGGTTGTCAGCATAGAGCAGTCCTTTTTTCTGGAAAAAATTAAACTGTATCCAGGCATACTGACGGAATTTCTTTTCGATCTCCCAACGATATTCGTTCAGGTGCATAATAGCCATAGCCTGCTGGTACTGGGGTGTCTTGCTTTGAGCAGCCAGGTTGACTCCCTTTCCCAACTCTTCGCCGCTCCACTGTCCCACTTCCACATCATCGATGATAAGCTTGTAGTCGCCTTTCAGACCGGTGACTTTCAGGAGCTCCTGATTCATTTCTTCCATGAAAGGCACTACCTTCACAGCTTCCGCCTGGCTTTTCTTCTGTTCCCACCCCCGGGCAATGGTGTCTAACGGATAAGGCAAAGCATTGGCCAAGTAATCGAAACTAAAGTCGCGACCTGATTTCTTGATATTGGTAATACCGCAATTTGTAGATTTAACCATCTTGGAACGGACAGCATCCACCTCTATATCGGCTACTACTTTTCCGGTCATACCTTGTGCTTTCAGGAACAGATAAGCCATCACCATGTGCCCGTCATTGTCCGGGTGAATACGGTCGCCACCGCAAAGGGTAAACGATGGATCTTTCTGTTGAAACTGTTGATTCAGAGCCGTCATCGGTGCATTGTAATCGATGAACTGCCAGCCATTCTTCTGAGCCGATTCCTTCTGGAACTCCACGATGCGCTTCATCACCTCGTTCTTGGTCTTAAAGGCGTTATTGGGAATCTGGGCAGTTTCATCATAAGGAGTGCTACCCATCATGACAACCTTCGTTCCTGCCAATTCTTGCAGACGCTTTTCCATCATCTGATAGTTCTTGAAACACTCCTGGTACTTCTGTTCGCCAAACGCCTTTTGTTGGTCGCTGTTGTATTCGAAGTAGCCCGAGTCGTTCATACCGAACGTCACCATCAGCACGGTGGGTCTTCTATTGAACACATCGGCATCGAGGCGTTTGTTCATATCAGCCGCAGTGTTACCACCGATACCAGCATTCTCCACCTTCAGGTTCATATCCGGGAAGCGGGTCATGTAGTACAACCAGATGTACGAGTGGTAGTGGCCACCATCCGTTATACTGTTCCCTAAAAAGACCGCCTTGTCACCGTCCTTAAAGGGGGTGATGGTTTGGGCAATAACTGAACAAGATAAGCTGAACGAGAGTGCCAGCATTCCTATTAATCTTTTCATAAACTTGTTTTATTTGCGATTTACGATTATACTATTTCCTATCAATTACGGGATTGTAAACGGCAACGGCTACACGCGAATCAGCACAACCGTAGTACAGGAACCACTTCTGCTGGTGATACACCAAGCCTTCAATGAACACGGTTCCGGCAGGATACTGACCGCTTTTCTCAAAGTCGGCTTCGGGGATATAGAACGGTTTATCGAGCTGACCGATAAGTTTAGTGGGATCCGTAGCATCGAACAGCGCCTGACCGGCACAATACGAATTGGCTGTATAGAGCGTATCACCTTCGGATCCGGATTTGTTTTTGCCATTGTACATAAGCAGGATACCATTCTCGGTCAGTATAGCAGGAGGACCACATTCCGTCAGTTCACTATCAAATTTACCCGGACGTGGAGTGATCACTTTCAGGAAATCACCATTCTCATCGAGTATAGGAGTCCAGTTCGTAAGATCGTCCGAAGTCGCTACATTGACAAACTTCTCTCCCCAATACATCCAGTATTTACCATCGATCTTAGCGATGACCTGCTTTCCATCAACAAGTTTGGTAACAATGGAGGCTGATTTGGAAAACTCATCAAAGAAACGTCCATCGTAAGCCTTAGCAAATGCAGGCCCAAACTTATCCCACTGCTGTAGGTTGCGCGAAGTAGCGACTGCCAAACGCGCCTGTTTCCGGTTCCACTGGGTGTACATCATCACATACAGTCCATCTTCGGTCATGGCTACACGAGGATCTTCGCATCCTCCCGGCCATTCTAACTCTTGCTGATTGTCTTTATTGGGATAGAACACCGGGGTAGACTGACGTTGAAAATGCAGTCCGTCGCCCGACCAGGCATAGCCCAACCGGGAGGTGCGTCCGCCGATTCCCTCGCCCGATTTATCTTCAGCACGGTAGAACACCACCACTTGTCCATTATAGATGGTGGCAGCCGGATTGAACGTATCGTTCGACTCCCAGGCAATAGAGTCCTGTGTTAGCGGACAGTAGAAGCGAGTAGCCGTGTCTGGAGAGATGACCGGGTTAATGGCTTCAGGACGTTGAAAATCGGCCCAAGCCCAAGCCGGATACTCGCTTTTCTTTTCCGGCCCGCAAGAAGCGAATGCGATAGCCACAGCCAGACAGGCCATTTTAGAAATGGGATTTCTCATATCTTTTTCTTTCTTTTAATGAAGCATGTTATTAAATCAAGGGAATGAAGGAGGTAACACCTTTGTTCCCCATTTCGTATCAGGAGTAGAAGAAGTTTTGTACTCCAGTGTACCTCCGTTGGACAAGTCCTTCCAGTCTATCCAGGTGTTATCATGAGTTACCCCATTCAGCTTCAACGACTGCGTATATATATTCTTCTCCGAACCACCTTTGATGACAATGTCCCCGTTTTTCAGATGGATTTTGACGGATTCGAAGATCGGCGTATTTACCGTAAACCCACCGATTCCGGGGATCTGAGGATATAATCCGATACAGGCGAATACATACCAGGCACCCATTGTACCCAGGTCGTCATTGCCGGGAAGGCCGTTTACCTGGCTGGTGTATTGTTCGTTCAATGTCCGGTTGATGACCTTTGATGTTTTGTAAGGACTGCCTGTCCAATTGTACACCCAAGGAATCTGAAAACTCGGTTCATTGCCCGAAGCAAACCATGTATCATTATAGCCTGCATCGAGACGGACGAAGAACTCATCCAACCGGCGTTCTGCTTCTTTCCTGCCACCAATGATATCGATCAGTCCGGCTGTATTATAAGGTACCATCCAGAAATAGTTCTTGTAGGTCGATTCACGGAAGTCTTCACCGAGATCTTTCCATGATCCGTCCGGGTTGCGTGATTGCAGCCAACCAGTTTCCGGGTTGTAGAGATTCTTCCATGAACGGGCGAAGTGGAAATAACGCCAGCTGGCAAACTCATCGCCTACCGCCTGCAAAGCAAACTGCCCGATGGCAAAGTCGGATGAAGTATATTCCAACTGGATGGATGCATTGTAATAACCCTTGTCTAAGTATTGACGCAGTCCGGGACGCTCTTCGATATCTTGCGACTTGGCACCGGGCACTTCAGCATTGACACGCATGATGTCGAACAGCGGTTTCGGATCGTAGTTGCGAGCACCGAACGCCCATGCATTGGCTACCAATATAGGAGTCGGGTCACCTTGCATCACACCGGTTTCGATGTTGGCCAGTACCCAACGTGGATAAGCGCCACCAGATTGCTCGGCAAAGAGTTGGTGAGAGATGACCACATCCGAAGCCACTTCCGGATCGAGCATGGAGAGCAACTGTATCTGTGTGCGGTATGTATCCCAGTTACTGAACGAGGTATAGTTCTTGGAACGGGATGTATATACCTTGTTGTCCGCCCCCATGTATTCGCTGTTCACATCGCTGCATACGTTGGGATGGATAAATACCCGGTACAGATGGGTATAGAACTGTGTGATACGATCCGGATTGGAACCCTGCACCTCAATCTTACTCAGGTAGTGGTTCCACTTCGTTTCGGCCTGTGTCTTTATCTGGTCAAAGTTCCAGGCAGTATTTTCTGCTTTCAGGTTTTCGCGGGCATTTTCTACCGATACGTAGGATACCCCAATCTTATACTGTATGTTCTTATTCTTACTTACATCGAAAGTGAAGTAGACACCGGAGTTCTTTCCTTCGGCAAAGGTGGTATTAGGCATCAGCTTCTCGCCTTTCCAGGTACCTGTTTCCGCTGACTTAACATCGAACTCGGCTACGAAATAAACCTTATAAGGGGTGCGGATACCGCAAAAGTTACCTCCTTCGGCATACCCTTCGCACTGCGTAGGCGATGTGATGACGATAGCCGCCTGATCAATGGGAGTAGCCGAAACTCCTCCACCGATGATGACAGTAGCATAGTCCTGTCCTTCAGGATAGGTATAATGAGCCATACCTGTACGTTCTGTTACTGTCAGTTTAGCCAGGACATCTTCCTCCACCCTGGCTTCATAGTAACCGGCGTGTCCCTTCTCCCCGGTGATGTTCACCCGTTGATCCAGGATATTGTTGGGCGACAATTTCAACTTGCCTTTCAGCGGGAAAGTCGGGAAGTTTCCCATGTGCTCGCAACCTCCTCCGCTCAACTGGTTGATGACAAAGCCGGAGCGTTTGGAGAAATAAGAAGGAGTGAATTGCACCATACCATACGGATAGGTAGCTCCCGGATAACAATAACCGGAGGTTAACCCCAAACCCTTGGTACCAATCAGTGTGTTTACTTGCTTGGCGTAGTGATTGTCCTGGGCTTGGCCATTCGTAAATGCTCCCCATACCAACAAACAACTCAATAGCATTTTAATTCTCATGATGTATATATCTTAGTTATTATAAGGTGTTACTTTCAATGTATACTCCTTGCCCGGCAGCAACGAGGCATCAAACTCCATATCGAGTATCTTACTTTCTCCTTGCAGTAAGGTGAAATAATTATCGTTCATGATGATAGGCAGTATACGTTCGCCATCCGCTTTCCGGTAAGGTTGTACATGGATACCGAAAGCCACCGATGAACCTACATTTTTAATAGTAGCCTGAATTACCTTCTTGCCGTCTTTAGTTATCAGCTTCGAATTCACTTTCAACTTAGCCTTTGGCAATTGATTCAAAGCCGTATAGTCGCCCAGCACGTTCGATCTCCAATAGAAGTTATCGGAAAGGAGTTTGCCGGCAGCATCCGTCAGTTCCAACCGGATAAAATGCACAGGCGATAATTCCGGGGCAGCTTTGTCTTTTCCATACACTTCGAGTTCATACAAAGAATAGCCCCATTGCGTAGCCCGCTTCAATCCTTGCATCTTTACATAACGCGCCTTTACCGGTTCCAGAGTTATTTGCTCCACTCCTCCTTTGGACTGATCGGTGAAATAGACATCTTTCCATGTAGATGCATCATCTGACACCTGAATCTTATACGAGATAGCATGAGCATCTTCCCATTTCAGGGTGAGATAAGCAATCTCTTTCACTGCATCCAGATCGACATATACCCACTGATCGTCCGAATAGTTGCTGGCCCAACGGCTTCCGTCGCTACCATCGGTCACGGTCGAGGCATCGCCCGCATCTTTCGAGTCGGAAGAGACTACTACTTTCTTCTGGTAGGCCATGTTATCGGTTACGAAGTTCATCTGGAAGAGCGGAGTAGCCTGATTAGCTTTGACATCCTGTGTGCAGGTCTGTGCATACTTCGTCTTCTTCTGTCCGTCCATATTGTACACCGTAGCTTTGGCGGTGACACCTTTCAACTCGTTCAATGTTGTATTGATCACTTTGACCGAGTTATCGGCATAGCTCCATTGTATATGTACCGGTTCGCAGGCTTTCTTTACCCCCCAGTAAGCACCTGTCAGGTCGTAATAATAGTCATACGTTTGCCACACAAACGACGGGTAAGCCGATTGGCTCATCCAGGTCATGATACCGGTGGCATCGTTCCACATCTGATGTTGCCAACCTTCATACATGGCTTTATTCGATTCTATATTGATGAGTTGCGCTTTCCGGCAGAAGTCTTCTATTCCACTCGGCGTACCGTAGTTCTGGGTAATCAGTCGTTCGTACTTGTCCGGACCGGCATTGGCGGCACTCTTACCGAAGAAATGCTTGTCCCACATCTCATTGCGCGGCCACCAGTTCTCTTCGGGCATGAACTTTTTGAAGCTCTCGAAGGTGGTAAATACCGCCGTCCCAATCTCGGTGCGGAAGCCCCATCCGGGTTTTCCGGTAAATCCCCAAAGCATGGGGAAACGGGTGAAGTACCAACTGGGATGATAGTTATCCCACGGTCCGCTACCCGAAAGTCCTTCGTTATTGGAGATGGACTGATACCAGCGATCACCTCCATCGTAATACTTCACATCACCCCTGAGCCAGTCGTTGAGCGGTTCCAAGGGCACACCCTCGTTGTCACCACACCACACGGCGATGGACGGATGGTTACGCAGACGTTTGATCTTCTCGATGGCATTATTCTGGAAGGCTTGCAGATCGTCGGGCAGGTTCTTGTGCGAGTTCAACCAGAAATCATCCCATACCATAATACCATACTTGTCGCAAGCTTCATAGAACTCTTCATCCGTGGTCGAACCGATCCAGTTGCGGATCATGTTATAATTCATTTCCTTATGCAACTTCACTTTGAGGTCGTATTCTTCTCCACGGCAACGAAGCATGTATTCGCTCATTCCCCAGTTTCCACCTTTTACATAAATAGGAGTTCCGTTGATCTTGATGCGAAACACTTCATCCACGAATTCATACGTATATTCTTTGATACCGAAAACAATTTTCCGGGAATCGGATACTTGGCCGTTTATGGTATAAGTAAGGTCGCAGGTATACAGATTGGGGTCGCCATAGCCATTAGGCCACCAAAGCTTCGGTTGATCAATTTCCAGTTCCTTGATTTCTTTGGGAGTCAGTCTAACGGTTACAGGCTTTCCGGCCTCTACCTTTACCTCTTTGGTAAACTGGATATCTCCCGGTTGAATCACCCCCTTCAGCACACCCGTCTGGGTAGCCGGCGTATGATTATACAGTTCCACCTGAAGAGAGACAGCCGCTTTGTCTGTAGCCGGTAGTTTGGTTCTGATCCAGGGATCCACCATCGTGACACCTCTCGATACAGACAGATATACATCGTCCGTAATACCGCTCAATAATCCCGGAACATAAGGCATCCAATCCCATCCGGCACTGGAAATATAGGTAGGGCTGGCATGATTGGGTACCGGAACGCCTACCCAATGTACCAATACAAGCAGTACATTCTTGCCACCCTTATTCAGTAAACCGGTTATATCATATTTCCCTCTATCCATGAAACCATCCAGAAAGCCGATTCGCTTTCCGTTCAGGAAGATCTCCCCTTTCCGGTTGATGCCTTCAAAGTTGAGCCACAACAGTTCGCCGTCTGTCAGCTCAGGCGATACAAACTCTCCCCGGTACCAGAAGTTGCGGTCGTATTTCGACTTATCAACCTGATAGGCATTGTCGCCAAAATTAGGATCAGTTTCCAGACCAGCCTCTACGTATGAACCGAAAACGGTTCCCGGAACAACGGCCTTCACCCAACCGGTAGTATTGTAGTTCAAGGACATGATCCCGGTAATATTCTCACCAGCTTCTGCCTGTGCCTTTACTTTCCACTCAATACCCTGACTATCGAGTGATATTTTTTTCTCCTGCGCCCATGTAGCCAAACAAGCGCACAACAGAAGAACAGATAGCAAAAATTTTGTTCTCATGGTTGATATAAGCATTTAATTTCCCTATTTAGACAAAGAGAATGGAGCAGCCTCCTGACTAACACCTCTACTCTTATTCGGCTGATTGCCCATTTCGAAGCGGATGTTTCCTCCATTCACAATATCCTTATACGTAATATAATTCTTGTCCAAAGAAGTCCCGTTGAGCGTCGCCGATTGTACATAGACATTCTCCTTACTATTCTTATCAGCCTCGATGACGAACTTCTTTCCATCTTCCATTGTGATCGTTACTTTCGGGAAAAGCGGACTACCAAGGACATACTCATCCGTTCCGGGACAAACACTGTACAAGCCCAACGCATTCAACACATACCAGGACGACATACCTCCCTGATCTTCATCACCCGGATACCCTCTTTCCGTTGAGTTATATAACCGGTCCATGATCTGACGTGCCCAATATTGAGTTTTCCACGGCTGACCGGCATAACTGTACATAAAGATCATGTGCTGTATAGGCTGGTTTCCATGCGCATATTGTCCCATTTCGGCCAACTCCATCTCCTTCATTTCATGGATCACACCACCATACGTTCCCGGTTTAATTACATTGGAAACCGTAAATACCGAGTCCATCTTGGTAGTCATCTTCTCCCGGCTGCCATACAGGTTGATCAGTCCCTGTACATCGTGGAACACCGACCAGGTGTAGTGCCAGGCATTACCTTCGCAATACGGTCCACCCCATACATACGGATCGAAAGGTTCCTGCCACTTGCCATCCTTACCCTTGCCACGCATAAAGCCGGTAGACTTATCGAACACAAAGCGATAGTTGTACATCTGACGGGCAAACACATCTTCATAAAACTTATTCCCGATTTGCTTGGCCAACTGGTATCCACAGAAATCATCGTAAGCATACTCCAACGTTTGAGCAGTAGATCCCATCGACTCGGGATAAGGAACATATCCTAACTCAAAATACTCTTTCCAGCCCTGACGACCATTAGCACCGCCCCACGGACCTTTGTTCATGGCTTCGTTGGCATACGCCCGGAGCGCTCTTTCGGGATCAAACGTACGAATACCTTTCACCCAGGCATCGGTCAGCAACGAAATGGCATGATTGCCGATCATGCCGCCGGTCTCACCCGGCGCCGACCACGAAGGCAGCCATCCACACTGATCCTGTGCATCCAACAGGGCGTTCATATAACGCCCCTGCATAGTCGGATGAAGAATATTCGTCAACGGGAACTGCGAGCGGAATGTATCCCAGAAACCATTATCGGTGTACATATAGCCCGAATATACCTTACCATCATACGGACTGTAATATAGCGGATTCTCATGGGCATCGCGTTCATAGAACTTACGGGAGAAAAGATTGGCACGGAACAGGCAGGAATAGAATGTTTTCAGTTGTTCGTCCGTTCCGCCCTCCACGAGCACCCTATTGAGCAGTTCGTTCCATGTTTTTGCTCCACGGGCTTTGGTCACTTCCAGATTCTTATCTTTACCCAGTTCACGATTCAGCGTAATCCAGGCCTGATCGTAACTAATGTACGAAGAAGCTGCTTTCACCTGTACTTTACTTCCTTTCTTAAAACGGATATAGGCTCCATATCCTTTTCCTTCGCCCGAAAGCTGATCAGGGAAGAGTTCGTCTTTTTGATTTTCCCAAACACCGTATGCTTCGAATGGTTGATCGAATTGCAGTACAAAGTAGTTGCGGAATGTCTTCGAATTATTCACGAAACGTTGGTTGTTTACCCAACCGGTGATCTGCCGTTTCTTCGGGTCGATCTTCACTTCGCTCATATCCGTGTAGCCGTCGAGCACCAAGTAAGCTTCCTCATTCTTTGGAAACGAGAAACGCAAATGGACGCCACGTGTAGTAGGAGCCATTTCGGTAGTGATACCGTTGTCCAGCGTCACTTTATAATAATGCGGTTTGGCTATTTCGTTGTCATGGCTGAATCCGGTGGCCCGTTCATCCTGATTCACCACCAGCTTTCCGGCTACCGGCATGAAAGAGTACACAGCATAGTCACTCATCCAGGGACTACATTGATGCGCCTGCCCGAAGCCGCGTATCTTGTCCACAAAATACTGATATTTCCATCCCTCTCCATTTTTGCCGGTCTGCGCCGACCAAAGATGCATACCATACGGCATGCCGGTCGAAGGATATGTATTTCCATAACTCAACCCGAAATGGGAGTCGGTACCTTGCAACGTATTTACATATTGCACCAGATCCTTCAGCTGGGCATTAGCTCCTGTAGTCAGAAAGATGGTAGTAAGTAGTACAATCAGTTTCTTCATTTCCTCTTTTTCTATATTGAGATTTATTTTCCCCAGTTCTTATTCGGTTGACTCCCCATAAAGAGTTCCAACACACCTCCGGCTGTTACATCTGTAAAATCAAGGTAACACGCCGGATGTTCTTTACCATTCAGTACAGCTTTCTGTATATAGATATTCTCAGCGCTGTTGTCATGAGCGATGACTGTAAACTTTCCACCCGGAAAGTAAGCCGGATCCAGCTTGAACTCTACCCGGTCGAACACCGGACTGGTTATCTCCAATCGTGTATTCCCAGGACAAGATGGATGTATACCCGAAGCAGCCAATACATACCATGCTGACATCTGGCCCACATCTTCATTGCCGATCAACCCCTCCACCTTGTTGGCATACGCTTTATCACAAATAAAACGTGTCCATTTCTGCGTGTCCCAGGGTACTCCCAACTGATTGAACAGGAAGGGAACAAAGTGTACCGGTTCGTTGGCATGGTTGTAATAATCGTTCCACAGCATACTCGAAGGAGTTTGTTCGAATAAGTTTGTCAGGTCGTCAATCACCTTTTCGGTTCCACCCATCAGTTCTACCATACCCGGTACATCATGAGGTACGAACCAACCCTGCTGATACGGATTGGATTCAATACATCCATACCATTCTTTGATTCTTCCTTCTGCCGGCCATGGTTCCCAGGAACCGTCGGCCAAGCGCGGACGAAACCATCCTTTTTCAGCGTCGAATATATTCCGGTAGGCTTGTCCTTTCTGCACAAAGGCTTTTGCATCCTCCTCTTTGCCCAATCCACGGGCGATCTGTGAGATACACCAATCCGTATAAGCATACTCCAAGGTATGCGAGATACCGACCGAAGAAGCCGTATAACCCAATTCGTCGTTACCGAACTTTTTGGAAGTATTCACAGCATATTGATAAGCTTTGTTTACATCATAACCACGGATACCTTTCACGTATGCATCTGCCAGTACCGACAATGCCGGATTACCAATCATACAACCCGAATACGAGTTTACAATCTCCCATCGTTCATAGTATTCCCGTCCACTCTCTTCGGCCATAGTAATCAAGGAGTTGAGCTGGTCGTTCACCAACGTCGGGTTAATGATGGTTTGTAGCGGGAACTGGCTTCTGAACACATCCCAACCACTGAAGATGGTGCGTTTCACGAATGTACTGTCACCGTTATGTACTTTCAAATCACCACCCACATAGCGTCCATCCACATCCATATAGATACGTGGGTCGATCATGGTATGATAAAGAGAAGTATAAAATACGGTTTTCTGATCTTCCGTTCCACCACTGATCAGGATACGTCCCAATTCCCGGTTCCAGGCATCCTTAGCCGATTGTCTGATATCCGCGAAGTTTTTATCCTGCATTTCAGCCCGGTAGTTTTTCTCAGCCCCCTCCATATCAACAAAAGAAATACCTGTTTTCAAGATGACTTCCTCATTTTCTGCTGTGGCAAACTCGGTAAAAAAGCCCAGATGTTTGCCTTCCAGTTCCTTCTTTCCAAGAGTTACCGGAGCTTCGGCTATTTTAGTTAAATACCGGACACTTGTTACCTCGTCCCGTTTACGGGTCCAATTGTCAGGTATATCGGCGCTCCAAAAACCATACTTCTGTAACGGTTTGCTGAATTGGGCATAGAAATAGACAGTATAATTGGCATTACCATCACCATTTCCCCAACCACCACCATCGGGTATACACTTCATCCAACCTTTGATGGTATGCTCATCGACCACCTGGATATACTGAAGCGTGGAGGTACCTCCCACCCTGCGAGCCAGGTCGATCTGTATACGCGACTGTTCATTCTTTGGAAAGGTAAATTTCAAGATACCACAATGAGGAGTGGCCGAACTTTCAGTACGAATACCATAGTCAGTCAACTCTACCGAATAATAACCAGCCTCAGCTTTTTCGGATTCTTTCTGATAAGCCGACCGGTATCCCTTGATGCTTCCGTCTTCTTTTCCTGCAATCTTTTTCAATTCGCCGGTAGTGGGCATGACAAGGAAGTTACCCATATCACCAAACCAACCGATGCCACTCATTTGAGTCATGGCAAATCCTTCGATAGTTTGGTGTTCGTAACTGTATCCCGGTCCGTTGTCACCGCCTGTAATGGTATTGGGACTGACCTGTACCATTCCGTAAGGAGTGGTAGCCCCCGGGAATGTCTTTCCCAGTCCATGATACACCCCTGCACTACCTACGCTGGTGCTGGCGCCTATAAACGGGTTGACATAATCGGTAGGAACCAACTCCTTGGTCTGATTGGCAACAGGCGAACAAGCTGCCAGCCACACACCAAGACCAAGCATACAAAATTTCAGATTAGCTTTATGCATATCACGTTATTTGATATAAGTATTTTATTATTTCTTTCGGATCAAAAATGTCTTCAAAGCAAAACGAGGCATGGAAACCTGCATTTCCATTCCCGATGCAGTACCTTTTACGACCGGTTTGCCCAGTACCTTCCCGTTCAGATCGACTTCCTCTACCTGTGCGACAGGAAAGTTTAAATCCACTTTCTTCAATGCATCGTCCCCGGCTGCATTGAACAGGCGAAGAAGAACACCATCGCCCTGTATATAGGCAGCACTGATTTCATAACCGGTATTCCGGATGTCGATCCACGATTTGTTCTGCATATCCGCCGACGAATGGTAAACAGCCACCAAAGGTTCATTCCACGATTCGTTCTCTGTCTGTATTCCGGCTTCCTCCCAAGTTCCACGATGCGGCACAAGAGCATATCTCAGATTCGTAGGGCGGGTAATACTGTAATCACATCCCCAAAGTCCGATACCCGAATATTGTACGGTCAGTCCCAATGGAAAACCTTCACCGTACGAATAAGAAGTAGTATGATCGGACAGCAAAGCCATGCCATATTTCCCGTGCTTCTCGGCCAAATCGATCCAATGCAGAATAATATTGTGCTTGATCTGATCCCAGGTTTTAAAGAACGTATTGTCCAACTTACTCTCGCACACATCGAACGGTGCATCCTTATAGAGTTGAGGCGATTGCAGGCTAACCGGGAAGAGCACATTCAGTTTGAAGCGGTCGTCGCAGAAAGCCCGGCGGTTGCGCTGCCAGTCATTGCCCTGTTTATATTCGCCTATAGATACGTTATTTTTCCAGTCGATGGTCAGATCGAAGTCTATCCTTCTTTGGCCCCGTACCAAGGTTATCATCTGGGTAAACGGATGTGTGGCAATTTCACCTTTTATCTGCACACTTGTCTCCAAGGCATCGTCTTTCAGTACTGTAATGCGGGCTGCCTTTTCTGTAGACGAACAGAATTTACCATCTTCGCTGAAGAATCCCCTCAACTCTCCCAACGCATACTCCCCGGTGGAAGAAGCAAAATCCTTTTTCCCTTCTTTCTTGGCTATCAAGCTCTTTATGACTCCTCCCTTAGACATGTCGAGCACCATCCGATACATGTCATTCTCCACAATACACTCATTCGTTTTCGAGAATGTCACCCCTGAAACTTCCTTTTTACCATTTTTCTTTCTCTTGATCAGATAGGTAGCGTATCCGAAAGAAGGAACTTCTGCCTTAAAAAGTAATCTTATCTTTCTGTCTTGCTCTGTGATGGAGTAAGGAACTTCTTTCTTTTTTGTATCACAGAGTATAAACTCAGTTCCGGCGTATGCCGAAGGCAACACGATGCTTGCCAGTTCCGTCCGACCGGTTCCGAGGGTGTTATATACCCGTATACATCCTTCCTCCGAATTTCCCTTTTCAGCAGAAGCCATACCTGTCAATGCTTCATTGGCGATAGCAGCAGAAAGCGTACAGGTGTTGGAAGTCCAGCGTTCGATGGCATCCGCCCAAGTTCCTTTGGGAGCCAGCCCGTTGTAAGGCACGATCCAAGAGTCGTGGTGCTGGGCCAGCATCAATGTCCGCCAGGCTTCGTCTAAGCTACGCTGCGAATAGTGGCGGTTGTTTTCCAGAAAGGCCATGGTTCCGAGCTTCTCAGCTACCACCACCTGATTCTCGGCCCTGCGCACCTGCCGGGCAATTCGTTGTAATACCTGGCTACCCCACATCAGGTTGACCAGCACATCTTCCTGGCTGAATCGCCAGTTATCATTTGTTTTACCTATTGAAATCGTTTCGATATACTCCTTCCACGTAATGTATGTGGAGTTATTCTTAATGCGGCTTCCGGTACCTAACCATGGCCCGTTCTTCCAGCCTGCATCCTGAAAGCACATCCCTGCCGGATGCTTGATCCCCGCTTCCCGGCAAGCCTTGATATAGGTGTCGGAGTTGGCCCACGCCGTCGTTTGCCAGGTTGAATTCTGCTCCAACGATTCGCAGACATAGCGGGGTACAGTAAGTATGGAGGTACCGTCGGGACCTATCCAGTTGACCAGTTCTCCTCCGTATGCCCGTGCATAGCCGCCCCAACAGGTGTTCGGGTTTTTCAGGACGGCATATTTGAAACCAAATGACCGGAGTATTTGCGGAAGACTACTCGTAAAGCAAGGTTCCTCGACCGAGTACGTAGTAAACTCCACCTGCGGGAAATGGTTGCGTATCTTCCGAATACCATATTCGAACTGCCGGATCAGGCTTTCTCCCGAGATGTTGTAGCAATAAGGCTGCGCATACGTCGGGTTGGTAAACTCCACCCGCTTGTCGGTCACTATTCCTTGCAACCGCCGGTAGTCCTCCGGAGTCTGTATCTGTACCGTATCCCAGGTTTCCGGTTCTATCTCCAGACTGATTTTCCATTCAGGGTGTTGCTGGAACTTATCCACGATAAAACGGGTTTTCCATTTTACAGGGTAATGTCCGTAAATTCCCCCATGATATCCGTCGGCAAAAAACACTTCTTGAGAGAAAGCAGCCAATGCGATGATACTGAGAAGTAGTCCTGTATTTAATCTTTTTACCATACGATGATTATCCTGTCTATATATAACTTAGAGAGACTATCTCTTCCCTGCTTTCAGCATGAATTCAGACAAACGCCGTCGTATGTCCTCTTCCTCCTCTTTCCGGGGCAGCAAAGCGACAAGCGCCATCAGTTGCTGGTTTTCAATAAATTCCTCTTTCAGGTCTTCATTGGCGGCCACCTCCGATAGGAACTCCTCCTTTTCCCAGTTGTTTAATTCGTGGGTAAAATATTTATCAAAGTTATCTTCCATTGATTTGTAATTGCTCTTTTATATAAGAACGATTATAGGTAGTCGTACCACTAAACGAGTAATTACAAATCCATGTTTTTAGCTACCTTGTCAGTTCAAGGTGAATTCGATGTGATAAGTCCCTGTTTTCAGCAACACATACGGTTGATCGATCTTCACCTCCTTGTTGTCAAGTGTTCCGCTGACAGCTTTTTGCGGGATAACCACACTGGCCTGTACTCCTACGGGCAACGTTATATCCATCGCCAACCGGTTGCCTTTGAGTTCCCAGTTTGTCCGGATAGTTCCGTAAGGCGACTCTTTGGTAGTCTTCGCCCAGGTAACTCCCTGTGGGATCTGCGGTTCAATGTACACATGCCGGTAACCCGGATTCTTGACGTCGGGCATGATTCCACCTACTGCCTGATAGAACCAGCTGCCGATACCGTTGTAGCAATTGTGCACCCGGCTGCGCTCTCCGCTCCAATACTCCCAAGTGGTGGTTGCTCCGTTATTGATCATGTGCAGATAACCGGGATAGTCGGGTTGCTTCAGCATGGCATACATGAAGTCGACTGCCTTGTTGCGCACGGTCCATTCGGTCAGGATCGGAACTCCCACCAAGCCTACAGCTATATGACCTTTGTACTGATCGGCGCTCCGGGCTATCATTTTAGCTTTTACGACAGGGTATATATCTTCGGGCACTACGCCTACCAGCATAGCATAGCACATATCCAACTGTGAACCTGTGGCATAGATCTGCTCCTGCGGATTGTAGTAGGTTTGATGAAGCAATTTGTTCAGGTTTGTCTGGCGAGCAACATACTGTTGGGCTTCCTCAGGCTTTCCGAGGATGACCGCCATCTGTTGCAAAGCACCCAGACACTCGCTGATAAAGCAATTATTTACTAAGTCGATAGACGACTGTGCTCCCGAATCTACTCCATGAGGAGCCAACCAATCGCCCAGATACCAGTCGCGGTACGGCAAATCGGGCCAACGCTTCAACAGTCCGTCCACGGTATATTTGTCCACATAGCCCAGCCACTGTTTCATTTCATCGTAGTACCGCTCTATCAGGCGAGGATCGTCGTAGTTAACATACGTACGCCACGGAGCCAGCACAAAGAATCCGCACCAGTACGGGCCACCGCCTCCGGCACCCGGATTAGGACCCACATGCGGCAAGCTTCCTCCTTCGCGCATTGAGTCACTCCAGGTTTGCAACCAGTTTGTAAACGTGGGCGACACATCGTACATAGTTTGCAGGGCTTGGGTCGAAGAGTTACCATCTCCTCCGTACCCGGCACGTTCCAGGTGAGGGCAATCGACCATATATCCACTGAAAGTAAGACAACTCATGGTATAGAAAACCATGTCGTGAATAGCGTTCAGGTCGGCATCCGAGCATTCAAAGGTAGCGGCCGGACGGTAATCGCCGTGTATCAGGTAAGCCTTTATCTGTGAAGCTTCGGGTTGCTGCGGCAGATTCGACAGCTTGATATATCGGAAAGCATGATGATTAAATTTATTACAGAACACATCCCCCGGTCTGCCGGAAGCAATGTAAATATCCTTTTCTCCCTGTTCCTTGAAGTCAGGATCTTTTTGCAGATCATCCGTATAGGCTGCTACAATCTCCTGCCCGGCAGGAAGCTGCGGTATTTGCAACTGGAACCACCCCGTCAGCACTTTACCCATATCGACCAACCAGGTATTATCGCCCAAAGCCTTGATACTTTTCGGGGTCAGGGTAGCTTGCTGTATATTGGGCTCGCACATCTGCGGCGTTTCTTTATGAGTAGATGCAGCAACGGCAGTTACCGGATACCAGGTCATTTTCTGAAGTTCGGTTGCCGACAAACCGGCAGGAAGCAACCGCGCATCGATCCGTTCGCCACCAAAGCGAAGCGCCTGCCAGGTTCCTGTATCCGAATATCCGCTCGGGCGTCCGGTCCAGGAAGTATCCGTGGCAAAGAGGCATGTCCACTTGTTATCGTTGAGCACATCCATCTCGGCCTTGACCAACGGGCCGTCATAGTCGGCTCCAAAGGTGGTTTTCTTATACCAGCCCTGTCCAAGCCACAACACCAGTTCATTGGCACCGGTACGCAGGTAAGGAGTCATGTCGTAGGTAACGGTCAGCGTACGTTTGGGCATCTGCGATACGGCCGGAGCCAATACCTGTTTGGTTATTTTTGTTCCATTGAGATACACCTCGTGATATCCCAGCGAGTTGACATGCAGAAAGGTAGTTCCTGCCTGATCGACTGTAAACGACTTCCGGAGTAAAGGCGAACGCACATCACCGTTTCCGGCTGCCAGCCCGATATACTCTCCGCGCAATTGATCGTTTTCCAGAATACCGATGGCAAACCGTTGTATTTGACTCCATTCCGAAGCTTTTCCTTTTTCGGGCCATATCCGTACTCGCCAGTAACACAACATACGCGACTTCAAGGCACGCCCTTTGTAAGGAACCATGACCGATGCCGGCGACTTTACCTTTCCGGATTTCCATAAGTCGGCATTACCGGCATGCAGAAGCGTTGCTTCCGAAGCCACCTGTATTTCGTAATATTGTTGTTGCATCGGCACATCGCACTGAGTCTTCCAACTGAAATGGGGCAATGTATTATCAATCGCAATCGGGCTGGATAGATTTTCGCACCGTAAATCGTGCAATGAGATGGAAGAAGCTGTCAGTCCTTGAAGATGGATCAAACAACATGCAAGCATAAATAGGATTCTCTTCATAATATTATCTTTATAGTATAGTAATGTATTACCTTGTTTTATTAGCACGACAAAACCGGTTTCAGTTTTGCTTTCAGCTTTTTGAGAGCTATGGATACCTGATTCTCTACTGTATTGACTGATACGCCCAGGCGGTCGGCAATCTCTTTGTACTTCAATTCCTCAAAACGGCTCAACATAAAAATCTCCCGGCATCTCTCGGGCAGGCTGTTGATGGCGTCCATGATCAGGGCTTCCGTTCCTTCTGCACTAATGGCATCCACATCGAGTCGATCCAGAGATTGCAGCTTCAAGTCGAGTTCAAAGTTGGTCAGTACCGCAGCGGCATACTTCTCTTCCGACATCTTGTGTTTCAAGTAATCCAAACAGCGATTCTTCGTCAACCGGTAGATGTATGCATTCATGTTTTCGACATGCTCCAAAGCATCCTGCCGCTCCCAAAGATTCATGAATACATCTTGGGTTATATTTTCGGCATCCTCTCTCAGGACAACGAACTCGGTTGCAAATCTAACCAATTTGGGATAGTAAGTGAAATAAGTCTCTGTAAAATCCATAGTATATATTGCTTTAAGGGTTTGAGCCTGTCCGGTGACCGGGAAAACTCGTAATGCAAATATATAGAAGCAAAAAGCTCACTACAGCGTGTAGTAAGCTTTTTGGTAAACCTTTTTAAGGATAAAAGGATTACAATGAATTATTAATCAACTAATTACAACGAGACTCAAAACCTGTTTTGGTAAGTAGTATAGAATGGTTTTCTTAGGAAATAGAACCTAATTTCTTGACTTCCTCTTCGAAAAGATCACTTCCGGTAAGCGATTTACCTTTTACTTTGCTTTTGTAGTTATAAATGGTCTGCATGGAGTAATGCAGGAAGATGGCAATCTGGCTGACGTCGGTTATCCCCAATCGGATCAAAGCAAAGATACGAAGTTCCGTATTGAGCCGGTCGTTCTCGGTTTTGTAGTATTCTTCCGGCTTCAGCAACGAGTTGAATTCGCTCACAAAGTTCGGATAGAGCTTCAGGAAAGCATGGTCGAAGTTGGCATAGAGTTCTTCTACTTCCTTCTCCATAGCCCGGGACGACGACTTATACAGATCATCAATTTGCCCGGTCTTGATCTTCCGGTTCACATTTTTCCTGTATTCATCGAGTTTATTGATATATACAGAACATTGGTTCATGAAATAACCGATGTATTTTTCCTTAATGAGATTGGCCTCATCCAACTTTTTGTTCAGGGTGATCAGTTTGTCGTTCACCGCCCGAAGTTCCTTTCGCGCCTTGGACACTTTCTTCACCTGCCGGTAATAGAAGTACAGAATGATAGCCAGCGCTATGACACAAAGACTGATAAGAATGGCATAGAGTCGCAGGTTCTGCTGTTGTTGCTCGATCTTATAGAGATACGTATTTTCGATGATGGGCTGTACCCGGGCGATCACCGCATTGCGGAATCGTGCATTGTAGAAAATGGCATCGTCCAGCGCCACCTTTATATAACTGTATGCCCGGTTGATATCACCGGCTTCGTACAACTTGATGGCTAATGACAGGAGCGATTCATTCTCCTTGACAGCCAACTGTACATCGGTTATGGCGGCCAGTATCAGGTAGTACTCTTCTTTTTCGGAATCACCGGCCAGCTTGTAGACCTTTGCCAGACTCATGGCCGCCATGGCGTATTCGTGTGTTTGAGGCGTTTGCTTCTGATAGATAGGCAGCAAGATCTCTCCCGCTTCCGCATAATGACCGGCATCCTGCAACCTGAACGCCCTTTCTTTCCTGTATTCGTCCGTTTCAGTGTACAGGAGACTCATCAGCGTATCCCTGACAGCATCTTTGGTCTGGATGTAATTATTGGAAAACTCCGTATCATCGGTGTACTTAATCAGATTCTCGTAATAGCGAATCGAATTCCAGCAATACCATACTTTGTAATGCTCCGGAAGCTTATCATAGTCTATGGAATTCATGATCTCGGTAGCCGGAATAAAAAGTCCGGACAAAGAGTAGATCAACGACAGTTGCAGTTTATTTTCCAGAATGTATTCATTGTTGTGAAGTTTCTCCGCCAGTTTCAGGTTCTCATGAATGTATCGCTCGGCCGAGTCGCATACGAAGGACTGGTATTGGGAAATGATCTCCCGGTTGATCTGATAGAGTTCATCCAGCTTTTTCACCACCTGTTTCCGTTGTTTGAGTTCTTTGATCCGCAGTTCCTTTTTCTGTGTATACTCCACACGGTTGGCGATGGTTTTATCCAATATTCTCAATAACGAATCGGTCTGATTACTGGAATACAGACACAAGAACGGAAACAGGAGGAATGCAATGGATATGATCTTTTTCATACACTAAATATACGGATTAATTTCAGGACCAACCTGTACAGCAAATGTAGTACAAATTATTGGCTTTAGGAGCCTTTTCCGTCTTTATTTCTCACTTCCGAAAAATAGATGCCAAAAATACAGTATCTTTGGCTACCTTTAAATGCAATCCGAATGATGCTTCTCAGCTACATAACATGGGACCCCAATCCGGAGTTTTTCTCCATGGGGCCTATCTCTATCAGGTACTATGGCCTATCCTACGCCATATCGTTCTTGTGTGGTTACTACTTGGTAGAACGGATGTTCAAGAATGATCACGTTCCTCTCGAATGGGGACAAAAAGGGTTTCTGTATGTATTGCTGGGTATTGTTATCGGCGGGCGGCTGGGACATGTGTTCTTTTACGAATGGAGTTACTATTCGTGGCACCCGTGGGAGATCCTGATGTTTTGGCAAGGAGGCATGGCCAGTCATGGCGCCGGATTGGGAGTGGTAGTAGCGGTGATCCTTTATTCCAGGTTCGTGACTCACCGGTCCATACTCTGGTCGCTCGATTATGCGGCGGTGACGGTGGCGCTTGGCGGGTTCTTCATCAGGCTGGGCAATCTCATGAATTCGGAGATCATAGGCCGACCCACCGATGTGCCTTGGGCTTTCCGTTTTATCCATGCGCAGGGCATTTCCGATCCGTGGACTCCCCGCCATCCAGCACAACTCTATGAAGCCATTGCTTACCTCATCACTTTCCTTGTGCTGATGTATATGTATTGGCGCACCAATGCCCGGAAACGACAAGGACTTATCTTTGGCACTATCCTGATCGGAGTATTTGCTTCCCGCTTCTTTATTGAGTTTTACAAAGAAAACCAGGAGGAGTTCGAGAATGGTATGTTGTTGAATATGGGGCAGTTGCTCAGTATTCCGTTTGTGATCATGGGCGTTTATTACATTGCCCGGGCTTTGAAACGACCGCCGAAAGATATTGTTATCCGGGAGGAAGCCTTTTAGGTCTCTTTCTTCCTATACATGGAGATGTTTTTCGGGGTTTCATGTCCTTCAACCCTTTTCAATGCCATTGTTCATCGGCATTTCGGGGTGAAGAAGGGGTCTTCACTCCGGTTTCACCTGTTTCACCTTGACGTAGTGATTTTGGTTATTGACAACCTGCTTTGTAAAAAACGATCGGTCTGACAATTGTTTTAGTATAAACCACCTTTCTACAGGCCTGTAAGCAGTAGTTTGATGTCTTTCAGGCAGGACTTACTAAATTTGCAAGCAGCTTTCTGGCGTTCCACAGCTCAGGGTCGACGCATTACTTCCAGTCTCCTTCTAATAATTCAACAAGGAAAGCTTCGTCCCATCCGGCAGCTTTCCTTTTACCTTTGAGGCTCCCCTTTCTTGGACTCTTCTTGATAGCCATCAATGCGATCTTATTTATTAGCGAAAAATTTTGCGCTGCATTTCCGCTTTTCCGAGTGTCATCTTCTTTAAAAGTGACATCCAGTTGCCAGTGTAAGTTGTTCTCAATACTCCAATGCCCCCGTATACACTCAGATATTCTTTTGGCATCCAACCCTAAAGAGGAAATAAAATATCTGACATCCTCACTCTCTTTCCCATTGGCCACTTCTTTACGGTAAGAGCGCATCCTGACTACACTGGTTAACCCCTTCCAACCATCAAACATTCGATCTAACATTCCATTGCTGTACACATCACAAACCCTCTTTTCAATCCGCCCATGACCACTTTCTTCTTTGGTATATGTATCATAGCGCGTAGGTGGTACATGTTTATGATCAAAGTCATCGAACCATTGACTTACTTCTGAATGAAAGTTACCCTGATTCCCTTTCAGGCAAATAACATAATCGGCTTCCTTTTCGACGATGGACTTGACTATTTCCTTTTGACATCCCATAGCATCAATGGTTACTACGCAATCTTTCAAATCCAAAGCTTCTATCAAGGCGGGAATGGCTGTGATTTCATTGGATTTCTCGCTAACCCGTTCCTGACCAAGGGTTACACCATTGGCTGCAGCCCAAGCGCTTACCATATGTAACTTGGAGAAGCTGCCATCTCTATTCTTTTGCCGGGCACCACACATTTCCTTGCCGTCAATAGCAACAACTCCGGCATATTTACCACAAATCTCCTGTATCCACACACGAAAACAGCGTTCTAACTGAACTGGGTCGAGTAATTGAAAAACACGATTGAAAGTATCATGAGAGGGGACACCATCGAAGTCTTTGATACGAGATGCGAAAAAAGTTTCTTTGGATAAACCAAACTCTTCAACTTCATTCCAACTCTCTGCACCAGCTATTACAGCCGCCAAAGTTATGTAAAAAATGCATTCCAATGAATATTCTTTTTTATGGTCACGCCGAGGGTCATCCAAGTGTTTAGTAATGCTAATTACATCCATTTTTCTGTTTATTTATGTTTTTTATTACACAACAAATATACAAAATATAATGGACATAAACAATCGTTTATCTATCTAATTAACAATATTATAAGATATTATTAATGATAATATATAACAACATAAATAGAAATAAAAGTAATGCGTCTGCCCTGTTCCACAGCTGTGAAAGGGCTGTTTCATTACTGTGGAATAGCTGTTTCACAGCTGTGGAATAGCCCTTTCACTTATATGGAACAACAAAAAGTGACTTATACTAAAAAAGGTTGTCAGTTTTGACGCTGGTTCCCTAAACAGGTTGTCAATGACTTGCCCTTCTTTCCTAAGTGTGTTGTCACTTGACTCCCCTGGTTCCTTCGTCGGTTGTCTTTTAGAAAATACTGGA
>JAVBVA010000039.1:0-14683 GCA_031554665.1 Bacteroides sp.
AAAGAGTGGCTTGATCCAGAAGATTATCTGAACAAGGAAACTCTGGCATATGCACTTGACAGGTGCATGGCAGATATGGGGAAGGGGCAAAGAATCAAATTCTCGCATTTTAATGCAAACTAATTAGTAACTGGTACTTAAAGTATTTAGTTCAAGCTTCCCTACACTAACGCGAAACGTGTTTTATTCGTCACGTCGTCACTTTTTTAGCTATTACTATTTGATAATCAATTAAATAATGCGTGACGAATACCATTTTTATTCGTCACGCATTCGTCACTTTCCGGAGGTATTCGTCACGCATTGGTGACTGTCATTCTTCTTTTCCCTCCGGTTCTTCGCTGGAAGTCGAGTCATTGATAGGAGGAAAATGTCTGTATCACAGGCTATAATAGTCTGTTTCCCGCTGTGTAAAAGTTCATTTCTCAGTGCGTAACATTTCATTTCTCAGGCTATAACAGTTTGTTTCCCAGAGCGTAACAATCTGTTTCAAAGGACGAAACAGATTGTTTCACTAGTCACAACACCCTGTTTCCTCGGTGTGAAACAACCTGTTGCTCGGTGTGAAACACACTGTTTCAACCGATGAAACACTTTGTTTCAATACGGGTGAAACACTTTATGCTTCTTACTTAACTTTACCGGCTAACTGAAAGGAAATGGTGAATACCCCCGAAAATGGTGAATGAATGGTGAATAAAAACGGTATTCACCATCGGATAATCAACACTTAATCAGCTCAATAAGTCAAAAACAGTGACGAATGGCGAATGAAATTCTTTTTTTCGCACAGGTAGAAGTGCGGCCTGCATCCAAGTTGTAAATACGACCTATTCCACAACCACCTCTCCGGAATAACTGATAGACTCCCGGTTCTGCATGATAACATTAATAGAAGCCGATCCACTGGAAGAAACCGAGATGTAATACTGATACCGATCTTCCGTATTATGCGCTACCAGCTTAATCTTAGCTTCGCCCTTCTTGCTGTAGTCCATCTCGTACTCATCGATGGGTGCATTGAAGATGAGCCCCTGCCCTCCTCCATACGGTATGGTAAACGCCCTGCCGAAATATGGCAAATAAGAATACACCGAATCATTCTTTACTTCCAGCGAGTACACCGTGCTCAGGTTCACCATCCGTCCTCTCAAGGGAAATGCGTTATACACCTCAATCTTATAGTTTTTGGATACGACTTGTTCCTTCACAGCCTTAGTCTGTTGTTCTTTCTTCTCCTTACTGCTCTGGGCATAGAGGGTGGAAAGTCCTGCCACCATTACCAACAGCAGCAGGGTCATACGCTTCATTGTTTTCATAATCTATACATCTATATAATATATAACACAAAGGAAAGCAAAAAGATGCTTCGGTACCTGCAAAAAAAGATCCGCTGCCCGGACAGGAGAGTCACGAGCAGCGGATCTATGTTTATAGTGTAGCAACTATCTGTTAGAACATAGCATCTTTTTGGTTGAACAGTTTGCGTTCGTTCACGCGTACTACTTTACCAAACTTGCTCAGAGCGTCCGCGTTGATTTCTTTCGGGTTACCCATGATGCCGATAGCAAATGGTTTATCCTTCACATTCTCTTCATAGAACTTCACAATGTCTTCGAATGTCAATGCATCAATCTTCTTGATGTTCTCGATTGCCGGATCCTCGGTATAACCCAAACGTTTGAGTCTTTCGTAATATGGAGCCTTATTACGGAAATCGGGATGTGTAGTCAATGCTTCCTGACGCAGGTAGCTCTTGATGTTTTCCAGACGTTCCGGATTCTTCGGCATATCGCGTACCAGATCCATGAACAATGTCAACGCTTCGACAGCCTTGTCGTTTTGTGTTCCGATTTGTCCTACGAACGAACAAGGAAGTCCCGGGAGCATAGCAGAAGTTACAAGACCGTGAGCGGTGTATACCATTGAACGTTTTTCGCGGAGTTCTACCAGTACCAATCCATTGAAGCTACCCGAGAAGTATTGATAGAAAGCATCGCGCAGTACGTCGTCTTTCTTATCATATTTCAATGTCGGGGCATAGAAGTAGATCTGAGCCTGTTCGGCATCGGTATTCGGGAGGAAGTAAACTGTATTTTCTTTCACAGCAGCTTTTTCTTTCTCTTGCGGCGAGGTCGAAGGACGTTCGTTGGCTACCAACGGCAGATTCTGGCTCAGCACTTCGTATACCTGATCGAAAGGCATTGTTCCGGTAAAGTATATTTCGGATTCGTAATTCGAAGCACGGTTGATATCACCTGTCAGCTCCGAGATCTGCAGGTCGATTACTTGCTTGTCGGTCAGTTCGTCAATATAGTTTGACTTATCTTGATATACCATAAACTGGTTCAATGCGCCACCCAGCGCCTGTACATTTTCCTTACGGATGGAGCGGTTCTGAAGAATATTATTCTTGATACGTTTCAACTGTGTATCGTCCAGCTTAGGCATCAGGATCTGGCGTGAGAGCAGCTGACAAGCTTCGGTTAAGTATTCCTCATATCCATTCATTATCACATACAGGTAATTGTCGTCGGCATAGAACTGGCAGGTGGTATTCAGCTTACTGAATGCTTCTTTGAGTTCCAGTGGTGTAAAGGCGCCCATGATACCGGCATTGTTCATCAAATCGGCGGCAATGCCCAGCTTCGGGAATTCGCGTTCGCCTACACCGTATTTCAGTGTGAGCGAGAATACGCTGTTTTCCGTATTAGTAGTATAGAAGAACTTGGAACGTTCGTTTATCTTCTTGGTTTGGATTTCACCGAAGTTCATAAAGTTTTCTTCTACCTGTCCGATAGGCATGTTCTTGAATTGTTGCGAGTAGAGCGATTGTTGTCCTACAGGCGATTCGATAGGTTTGTATCCCGGTTTCTTGATTTTCGAGCTCTTATCGGGCTTTCCTTGTTCGATGTAGAGAGCCAGATAATTGTCGTTCAAGTATTCTTTCGCTACGCGTTTTACATCTTCGATGGTTACCGCCATCACACTTTCTTTGTAGTTGAGCACTTCGCCCAGATCTTCTTCGTTGATGAATGCCTGCATCAGCATTTCGCCCTTATCCGAATTCGATTCCATAGACAAGTCAAAGTTGCTACACATTTTCAGTTTGATAGCATCTACCAGCCAAGGTTCTACTTCTCCCTTAGCAATCTTTTCGATGGATTTCAGCACCTTCTTCTCAACAGTCTTCGATGACTCATAACGACGTTGATTGTAATCATACAACGGTCCGCACTGAACCATACATCTTCCTTGTTCACGAAGTGACCACAAGCTTGCAGCAGCATACGAGAGTTCTCCGTCGATCACCAACTTGTCGAGCACACCGGTACGGCTACCGTTACTCAGCAGCGACATGGCAATATTTACAGCAATCTTGTCGGGGTGATTTTCTGTTACGCCTTGGTATATCAAAGCCACCGAAGGCGACATACCCACTTTGGCAGTGTGCTGTACGCGACCTTTGATATCCAGGTTCGGATATGTTTTACGTTCCGGGGTAGGACGTGCTTGCAAACGTCCGAAAGTAGCCTGGATGCGAGAGCTGATCTGGTTAGCATTCACGTTACCCACCAGGATCAACACCATGTTTTCCGGAGTATACCAATCGTTATAGAACTTAATCAGCTGGCTGATGCGCGGATTCTTTAGATGTTCCGGTAATCCGAGTACCGAACGAGAGTACGGATGTCCTTCGAATGCTTTACCCAACATGAACTGGCTCACACGTCTGCCCGGATTGTCTTGTGAGCGGTTGAACTCTTCGTACACCGTTTCCAACTCTGTTTGGAAAGTACGGAATACCGGATTGATAAGACGTTGCGAGGAAATCTCCAGCCACTTATTGACCTGATAAGTGGGGAATGAGTTGTAATAAACCGTATAGTCGTAAATGGTTCCTGCATTCACCCCCTTGGCACCCATGCTTTCCATCAGGTTGGAGTACTCATTGGATACGCTATACTGAGCTGCCTTTATGGTCAGTTCATTGATTTCTTTGTCTATAGCTTCTTTCTTTACCGGATCTGTTTCATCAGCTTTTGCGTCATACTTGGCAATGATTTCTTTGTAAATGGGTTCTTCTTCTGCCCAGTTCAAGGTCGAAATTTTGTCGGTACCTTTAAACATAAGATGTTCCAGATAGTGAGCCAGACCGGTGTACTGTTCCGGATCATTGGCCGAACCGGTACGAACGGCAACGCTTCCGTACACGTCGGACTTGGTGTTATCTTCCCATATCAATACAGTAAGACCGTTTTTAAGCTTAAAAGCTTTAAGTCCTTGCCCAAATGTAGGAAGGGCAATAGCCATTACAGCTAACAAGATGAGTGATTTGAGTATTTTCATAAAATGATAAAATAAAGTGTTTTCTATTATATGTACGCAAAATTATAAAAAAATCACAGAAACAACTACGAAGTATTCGGAATTTAGTAAAAAGACAGAAAGTTACTGTAACAAAAAAGACATTTACTTTACATTTTTATAAAAACAGGCGCATGCCTGCACAAAAAGTGGAAGGTAAATAGAGATGAGATCAGGTAAAAAGCACCCGAAAACAATCAAAAAAGACCCAAAAACCAACAATTGACAGTTTATACCCCAAAGTTCGCACAAACTCCCCCCATTGAGAAAAAGAAAAACATCTAAACTTGCAACACAATTTAAAACAAACGAGAATAGTCATTTTAAAATTTGTAATTATGAAAAGTCTAAGTTTTAGAAAAGATCTGATCGGAGTTCAGGAAGAACTGCTCCGGTTTGCTTACAAGTTAACAGCTAACCGCGAAGAAGCCAATGACCTATTGCAGGAAACATCATTAAAAGCGTTGGATAACGAAGACAAGTACACGCCTGACACCAATTTTAAAGGATGGATGTATACCATCATGCGCTACATCTTTATTAATAACTCCCGCAAGGTGGTGCGCGACCTGGTATACGTGGATCAGACAGAGATCTTGTATCATCTCAACCTTCCGCAAGAGTCGGGCTTCGAGAGTACCGAAGGTGCCTACGATCTGAAAGAGATGCATCGCGTGGTAAACGCATTGCCCAAAGAGTATAAAGTTCCCTTCTCCATGCATATTGCGGGATTCAAATATCGCGAAATTGCCGAGAAACTGGACTTACCGCTTGGAACAGTCAAGAGCCGCATCTTTTTCACCAGGCAGAAGTTGCAACAGGAACTGAAAGATTTTGTTTAGTCGAAAAATATAACTACCATATAATGCCTAAACCTAACATGAATGAGGTATATGTTAATAAAAACGGGTTAGTTTTTTGAAAGATAAAAGAGATTGGATAATACAAACCATTAAGAAAAAAGGATGCCGAAGAGAAGTAAGAAGCCCAAAGCCTCTTGCTTCTCTTCTCGTTTTGACACTTTGACATTGCAAAACGAATCAAACAAGAATAACATGATATAAAACATATGTTTTTTAAGAATAATTTAACATCAAGGAAAGCTTTATGTCATTTATCTCTGTATATTTGTGCCATAGAGTTAACCTTAAATAAATAAACGAACACTTATATTTTAAGGCATGAAAAAGGAAATTAAATTCAGTCTCGTTTACCGGGACATGTGGCAGTCGTCCGGCAAATATCAACCCCGTGTCGACCAATTAGTACGAATTGCACCATTGATTGTAGAGATGGGCTGTTTTGCCCGTGTAGAGACAAACGGTGGAGCTTTCGAACAGGTGAACCTACTTTATGGTGAGAACCCGAACAACGCAGTAAGGGCTTTCACGAAACCTTTCAACGACGTGGGCATCCAGACCCACATGCTCGACCGCGGACTGAATGGTTTGCGCATGTATCCGGTACCGGCCGATGTCAGACGGTTAATGTACAAGGTGAAACATGCACAAGGCGTGGATATCACCCGTATATTCTGCGGTCTGAACGATGTCCGGAACATCATCCCGTCGATACAGTATGCACTTGAAGCTGGCATGATTCCCCAAGCAACGCTCTGTATCTCATTCTCACCCGTACATACGGTAGAGTACTATACAGCCATCGCCGATGAGCTTATAGCAGCAGGAGCACCTGAAATCTGCCTGAAAGACATGGCAGGCGTAGGCCGTCCGGGTATGCTGGGCCGGCTCACCAAGGCTATCAAAGAGAAACATCCCGATGTAATCATACAATATCACGGACATAGCGGTCCGGGACTTTCCATGGCATCCATCCTGGAAGTATGCGAAAACGGCGCCGACATTATTGACGTAGCTATGGAGCCACTGTCATGGGGTAAAGTCCATCCGGACGTGATTTCCGTACAGGCCATGCTGAAAGATTGCGGCTTCCAGGTTCCCGAAATAGACATGAAGGCATACATGAAAGCCCGTGCTATGACGCAGGAATTCATCGACGACTTCCTGGGTTATTTCATCGACCCCACCAACAAACACATGTCATCGCTGTTGCTGAAATGCGGATTGCCCGGTGGTATGATGGGTTCCATGATGGCCGACCTCAAAGGTGTACACGCCGGTATCAACATGATTCTTCGCGGAAAAGGCGAGACAGAACTCAGCATTGACGATTTGACGGTGATGCTGTTTGACGAAGTAGAATATGTATGGCCGAAGTTAGGTTATCCTCCCTTGGTAACGCCATTCAGCCAATACGTGAAGAACGTAGCCTTGATGAATGTAATGTCGCAAGTGAAAGGCGAACCCCGTTGGAGCATGATCGACAACAATACCTGGGGCATGATTCTCGGAAAGAGCGGACGGTTGCCGGGTGCATTAGCTCCTGAAATCATAGAACTGGCCAAGACCAACGGATATGAGTTTACCGACGAAGATCCGCAGAAGAACTACCCCGATCAGCTCGACGAGTACCGCAAGGAAATGCAGGAGAACGGATGGGAAACCGGTCCGGACGACGAAGAACTCTTTGAGTTGGCCATGCACGACCGCCAGTACCGCGACTACAAGTCGGGAGTAGCCAAGAAGCGTTTCCACGAAGAGATACAACGCGCCAAGGATGCCGAGCTCGCCAGCAAGGGATTCGACCTGGAAGAAGTGAAGAAGTTCAAGCGTGCCAAAGCCGAACCGATCATGGCTACCGAAAAGGGTCAGGTGATGTGGGAAGTAGCAGTAGCTTCGCCTTCCATGCCGCCCGAAGTGGGTCACAAGTTCTATCCCTGCGATACTTTCTGCTACATCGCTACCCCGTGGGGTACGCATGACAAGGTGTTGGCCAACTTTACCGGCCGTATCATTGAGATTTGCGCACGTCAAGGTGGCCTTGTAAACAAAGGAGATGTATTGGCTTATATCGAACGCGGCGAAGAACTGGCGTAAGAAACCATAAAGCAACATAATAAAAACGGTGAGCAAGTATTGAACCTGCTCACCGTTTTTATTAGATAGCAATAGCTACTTATTATTACTTATCTCTCCTTTCAGAACAGGAAGACATATCTGGTATTTCACTGCCAGGATGCGGGTAAGGAATACACTTCCTCCACTAACGATCTGTGTGACAACCACATCGAGTCCCACCAGATGGCATCCCCAATACACCACCCCTCCTACCACGCAAGCCATGGCATAGATCTCTTTGCGGAAAATCAAAGGAATTTCATTGATAAACACATCCCGTATCACCCCTCCGGCAGCACCGGTAATAGTACCCATAATAATAGCCACCCAGAAAGGGAAGCCTAACGATATACTCTTGCCCACGCCTACCACGGTAAAAAGTGCCAGACCGATACTATCGAAAAGAAAGAAGGTATTGTTGAGATGAATCAGGTAACGGGCGAAACCAATCACCCACAACAAGGCCAATCCGGTACAGATCAGGAAAATAGGATCGAGCATCCAGGCCGGAGTAACCCCCAGCAGCAAATCGCGGATCGTACCTCCTCCCACAGCCGTAACAAGTCCCACCACATAAGCCCCGAACCAGTCGAAACGCTTGGCCGAAGCCAGACGAATGCCGCTGATAGCGAAAGCAAACGTACCTACAAACTCAAGAATCTGAACAAATGTTGACATATCATTGTATTTTATATGCAAAGGAACGAATAATTCCGTAAGAAAACGTACTTTTGTTTCCCGAATGTTCAAAGCAGAGCCTTATGAAAATAACTATCGTAGCTGGGGCACGCCCTAATTTTATGAAGATTGCTCCCATCACGCGGGCTATTGAAGCCGCAAGGGTGCAGGGTGAACGAATATCCTGCCGGTTGGTCTATACCGGTAAGCGAGATGACACCAGTCTGGATGCCTCGCTGTTTGCCGATCTGAATATGCGAACGCCCGACGCTTATCTGGGCGTCACGGGCAACAACTCTACTGAGTTGATGGCAGGTATCATGATTGCTTTCGAACAGGAGTTGACTGAAAATCCGGCACATGTGGTGCTTGTTGTCGACGATCTGACTGCTACGATGAGCTGTGCCATCGTTGCCAAAAAACATGGGATCAAAGTAGCTCACTTAGTGGCAGGCACCCGCTCGTTCGATATGAATATGCCCAAAGAGGTAAACCGTATGATAACCGACGGGCTGTCCGATTATCTGTTTACCGCAGGTATGGTAGCCAATCGCAACCTGAACCAGTCGGGTACCGAGAGCGAAAACGTGCATTACGTAGGAAACATCCTCATAGATTCCATCCGTTACAACCGCAACCGTCTTATCAAACCTGTATGGTTTCCGGTATTGGGACTGAAAGAGCAGGAGTACATACTGCTCACGCTGAACCGTCATGCGCTGTTGGATAACAGGGAGAACCTTCGCCGATTGCTGGAGGTGCTGATAGAGAAGGCTGCCGGAAAGCCCATCGTGGCACCGCTTCATGCCTATGTCAGCGATGCTGTCAAGGAGTTGGGTATTTCTGCACCCAATCTGCACATACTGCCTCCACAAAGCTACCTGGTCTTCGGTTACCTGATGAACAAGGCGCAGGCTATCATCACCGACTCGGGAAATATTGCCGAAGAGGCTACGTTCCTCGGGATACCCTGCATCACGCTCAACACCTTTGCCGAACATCCGGAGACACACCGCATCGGAACCAACAAACTGGTTGGCGAAGACCCGCAGGCATTGGCTACTGCAATGGATGTCCTGATGCGTGGCGAGTGGAGGAAGGGCGAGATTCCCGAACGATGGGACGGACGTACAGCCGAACGCATCGTACAAACCTTATTACAAACAATGGTATAATATCAAACCAAAATGTCACCACGGGTCGGCCTTATTATCTAATAAGTTGCTGATCTGTGGTTTATTAAACCTCTTCGAGAGTATTATAACTGACAAAAGAAATTAAAAAAAGGTTATACCGACAACGTTTCTGTAGGTTATTTGTTAACTTTGCAGCCCACTCTACAATACGAATTATGGAACGATTGCATAAGAAGCTACTCATACTACTTATATTCCTATTCTCTGCACCGCACATATACGCACAGATCAAGGGAGTTATTACCGACTCACTGACCAACGAACCTTTGATGTACATCTCTGTGTATTACGAGGGAAAGGGTGTGGGAGCTATCTCCAATGCCAAAGGCGAATACCAGATCGAAACCCGCAAAGGATGGAACGAGGTCACTTTCTCGGCCATCGGGTACGTCACCCGGGTCATCAAAATACAGCCGGATACCAAGGTACTGAACGTAAAGCTCAAGTCTGACGATATCATGTTGGACGAAGTCGTGGTAAAACCCAAGCGGGAGAAATATTCGCGTAAAGACAATCCTGCCGTGGAATTCATGCGCAAGGTGATAGCCAACAAGCGAAAGCAGAACCTGGAACAGAACGACTATTACCAGTTCGATCAGTACCAGAAGATGAAGACATCGTTCACCAATATCAAGACCGAAGACCTGGATAAGGGGATATACAAGAAGTTCTCCTTCCTGAAGGATCAACTCGAGGTATCGCCCGTCACCAAGAAACTCATCCTTCCCCTATCGGTGCAGGAAACCGCCTCGAAAACCATCTACCGCAAGAACCCGGAAAACAAGAAAACCATTATCGAAGGGATGAACTCGAATGGTATCGAAGAGTTCTTCTCCACAGGCGATATGGTAGGTACGGTGCTGAAGGACGTATTCTCCGACGTCAACATTTACGATGACGATATCCGCTTGCTGCAACAACGTTTCGTAAGCCCCATCGGCAGTGGGGGTATCTCATTCTACCGTTACTACCTGATGGATACCATCATGGTGGACAAGCACGAGTGTGTGCATCTGACCTTCGTGCCCGAAAATTCGCAGGACTTCGGGTTTACCGGCCACCTGTATGTGCTGAAAGATTCGACCTATGCCGTCAAGAAGTGTACCATGAACCTACCCAAGAAAACGGGCGTGAACTTTGTAGAGAATCTCGACATTCTGCAACAGTTCGAGCAACTGCCCAACGGCAACTGGGTACTGACAGACGACGACATGACGGTAGACCTGCATGTAAACAAGCTCCTGCAAGATGTCCAGGTATCGCGAACCACCAAATACACCAACTATTCATTCACTCCCATCGAAGCGCGGCTGTTCCGGTTCAAGGGGCCGGTGCTTAAAGATGCCGACATGCTCAACAAAAGCGATGAGTACTGGGCCGGAGTACGCCAGGTACCACTCACCAAAACCGAGAGTACAATGGACCTCTTCGTCAACCGCATTGAGCAGATTCCCGGTTTCAAGTTGATCATCTTCGGGCTGAAAGCGGTGATCGAGAACTTTGTGGAAACGGGCGATAAAGAGCATCCGAGCAAGTTCGACTTCGGCCCTATCAATACGATGATCTCGAGCAACTATGTAGACGGTACACGCTTCCGTCTGAGCGGTATGACGACCGGTAACCTCAGCCCGCACTGGTTCCTCAACGGTTACGGCGCTTACGGACTGAAAGATAAACGCTGGAAATACGAAGCAACAGGTACCTACTCGTTCAACAAACGAGAATACGTGATTTGGGAATTTCCCAAACACTTCATATCGGCTACCTACTCGTACGATGTGATGTCGCCCATGGATAAGTTCCTCTTTACCGACAAGGACAATGTGTTTGTGGCCTGGAAGACAACAACCGTAGACCAGATGTCGTACATCCGGGATGCCAAGATCAACTACGAGTTGGAAACCATGACTGGTTTCGGAGTAAAGGCGATGCTGCGCCACCGTAACGACGAGCCCACCGGAGAGCTCTTCTACTACCGCAACAACCCGAGTAAGGAACCTCTACCGGGCGAAACTCCGGTACACGACATCACCACCACCGAAGCAAACGTCACCTTACGGTACGCCCCGGGCGAAACGTTTGTCAACTCCAAGCAACGCCGCATCCCGGTATCGCTCGACGCACCCGTCTTTACCCTTTCGCATACAGCCGGGTTCAAAGGTGTGCTGGGCGGCGAATACGATTTCAACCTTACCGAAGCGAGCATCTGGAAACGTTTCTGGCTCTCGTCCTGGGGCAAACTCGATGTGAGCCTGAAGGCGGGTGCGCAATGGAACACCGTTCCGTTCCCGTTGCTCATCCTGCCCGAAGCCAACCTGTCATACATCACCCAGCGCGAAACGTTCAACCTGATCAACAACATGGAGTTCTTCAACGACCGGTATGCGTCCATGTCGCTCACCTATAATATGAACGGGAAGCTATTCAACCGCATCCCGCTGATCAAGAAACTGAAATGGAGAGAGTTGGTTCGTTTCCGCACGCTGTGGGGAACGCTGACCGACAAGAACAATCCGTTCGTAAGCAACAATCCGGACTTGTTCCTCTTTCCGCAGCGCGACGGACAATACACCAGCTTCGTGATGGATCCCAAAGTTCCGTATATGGAAGCCAGCGTAGGTATCTACAACATATTCAAGATTCTGCATATCGAGTATGTGCGTCGTCTTACGTACCTCGACAATCCGGGTATCAACAAGGATGGTATCCGTTTTATGGTCATGATGGTATTCTGATCAATCGCTCACCCATAACACCTTACAGCGTATGCAACCTTTAGCAGAACGGCTGCGGCCGAAGACATTGGATGAGTATATCGGGCAGAAACATTTGGTTGGGCCCGGAGCCATCCTGCGCAAGATGATCGATGCGGGACGCATCTCGTCGTTCATCCTCTGGGGACCTCCGGGGGTGGGCAAAACAACGCTGGCCCAGATCATTGCCAACAAACTGGATACTCCGTTCTATACGCTCAGCGCAGTCACATCGGGTGTGAAGGATGTTCGCGAGGTGATAGACCGCGCCAAGAACAACCGCTTCTTCACTCAATCCAGTCCCATCCTGTTTATCGATGAAATCCACCGGTTCAGCAAGTCGCAACAAGACTCCTTGCTCGGCGCCGTAGAACATGGAACGGTGACGCTGATCGGCGCTACTACCGAGAATCCTTCATTCGAGGTGATCCGCCCCCTCCTCTCCCGCTGCCAGTTGTATGTGCTCAAGTCGTTGGAGAAAGATGACTTGCTGGAACTGCTCGACCGCGCTATCACGACCGACCCGGTGCTGAAACAACGAAAGATAGAAGTGCGTGAGACAAATGCCATGCTCCGGTTTTCGGGAGGCGACGCCCGCAAACTGCTCAATATCCTGGAGCTGGTCGTGGAGTCGGAGACGGAACCCACCGTTGTCATCACCGACGATCTGGTGACCGAACGCCTGCAACAGAATCCACTGGCGTATGATAAAGATGGTGAGATGCATTACGACATCATCTCAGCTTTCATCAAGTCCATCCGCGGAAGCGACCCCGACGGCGCCATCTACTGGTTGGCGCGTATGGTCGAAGGGGGCGAAGATCCTGCATTCATCGCCCGCCGGTTGGTCATCTCGGCTGCCGAAGATATCGGTCTCGCCAATCCGAACGCTTTGCTGATAGCCAATGCCTGTTTCGATGCATTGATGAAACTGGGCTGGCCTGAGGGTCGTATTCCTTTGGCCGAAGCAACGGTTTACTTGGCAACAAGCCCCAAAAGTAATTCGGCCTATATGGCTATCGATAATGCGTTGGCATTGGTACGCGAAACCGGTAATCTGCCTGTACCGTTGCACCTGCGCAATGCTCCCACCAAACTCATGAAACAGTTGGGCTATGGCGACGACTACAAGTATGCACACAACTACGAAGGCAACTTCGTAAAACAACAGTTCCTGCCCGACGATGTCAAAGGGAAACAGTTGTGGCATGCCCAACGCAATGCAGCCGAACAGCGTCATGCCGAGTTCATGAAGCATTTGTGGGGGGAAGAGAAGAAATACTAATTGACAATTATAAACAGTCAATTGTCAACTAAAAAAACACTTTTGTATGAAGAAAATTGTAGTATTAGACGGTTATACCGCCAATCCCGGCGATTTATCGTGGGACGAACTGAGCGCTTTAGGCGAATGTACCATTTACGACCGCACTGCACCCGAACAACTGTTGGAACGTGCGGCCGATGCCGAAATTCTTCTCACCAACAAGGTTGTCATTACTGCCGAACACCTCGCATCGCTGCCTGCCTTACGATACATCGGCGTACTTGCCACCGGATATAATGTGGTAGATACGGCAGCCGCCAAAGAACGCGGCATTATCGTGACCAACATCCCCTCTTACAGCACCGCTTCGGTAGGGCAAATGGTATTTGCTCACATTCTGAACATCGCCCAACAGGTAAAACATCACTCGGACGAAGTGCGCAAAGGACGGTGGGCAGATTGCCAGGACTTCTCCTTCAGCGATACCCCGCTCATCGAACTATTGGGCAAGAAGATCGGTTTGGTAGGACTCGGACAAACGGGCTTTCACACGGCACGCATCGCCCTCGGATTCGGCATGAAGGTACGTGCATACACCTCTAAATCGCCCTTACAACTTCCGCCCGAGATCCGAAAGATGGAACTCGACGCACTATTCCGCGAGTGCGACGTCATCAGCCTGCACTGCCCGCTGACGGAACAAACACGCCACCTTGTCGATGCCCGCCGGTTGGCTCTGATGAAACCCAACGCCATCCTGATCAATACCTCCCGGGGTCCGCTAATCAACGAACAAGACCTGGCCGATGCCTTAAACAACGGACAGATCTATGCCGCCGGAATCGATGTACTTTCTTCCGAACCGCCCCGTGCCGATAATCCGCTACTTACGGCGCGCAACTGTTTCATCACCCCGCACATTGCCTGGGCTACCAAAGCTGCCCGCGAGCGACTCATGACGATCATGCTCGACAACGTGAAAGCATACATCAGCGGCAAACCGGTGAATGTGGTGAAGTAACGCTTATAGCGCTCGATTTGTATAAATAACCGGACAAAAAAGGAGCTTTGAGCTTTATTTTGTCAAGAGGACAAAGGTGCATTTTTAACAATATATAACCACTCGTTCCCCGCTGGAACACTGACCGATCAGGCCGGAAGATAATCGACTTACTTCCGGCCTGATTTCTTTTACAAACCTTGTCGGCGGGTGTTTCATCGGTTCTTACAGAGTGTTTCATTACTTGAAACAAAGTGTTTCCCGGCATGAAACAGAGTGTTTCAAGCGATGAAACACCCCGCAAGTGACTTATACTAAAAAAGGTTGTCAGTTTTGACGCTGGTTCCCTAAACAGGTTGTCAATGACTTGCCCTTCTTTCCTAAGTGTGTTGTCACTTGACTCCCCTGGTTCCTTCGTCGGTTGTCTTTTAGAAAATACTGGA
>JAVBVA010000106.1:0-8333 GCA_031554665.1 Bacteroides sp.
ACATCTTATGCAGTACGAGATGTACATCTTATACAGTCAAAGATTTACATGTAATGCTGCATAAGATGTACATCTTTAACATCGACCCTCGGTGTGTAAAGGTAGTTCCCTCGTAGAGTGCCACAAGCTGGGTCGTAGAGCAAAGCTTCCTACCTCTACGAAGTTGACAAACCGGCTCACTTTTTCTCACTATTTTACATATCATGTTGCATAACATATATAAGTGTACAACATACACCAAACAAAAGTGTTACTTTTACACCCAAACTCAGATAATTATCTCATTTTACATTTAATACACTATCATGAAAAGACATTTTCTATTCGCAGCAATCGCCGCAGCAGTGCTAACAGCATGCAATAAGCCGGCTACGGAACTGACAGAATCGGGATTGAACCCGGTTAACTTTCAAACGGAAGTAAATAACGCTAAGACTGCCCTGTACATCTTAAAGAATCAGGCTGGTATGGAAGTATGTGTTACCAATTTTGGGGGACGCATTGTTTCGATCATGGTACCCGATAAAGATGGCAAAATGCAGGATGTAGTCTTGGGCTTCGACAGCATTGCCGATTACATCAACATTCCGAGTGACTTCGGTGCTTCCATCGGACGGTATGCCAACCGCATTGCGCAAGGCCGCATCACACTTGATGGAGATACCATTCAATTGCCGAAAAACAATTTCGGTCACTGCCTGCACGGAGGTCCGAAAGGATGGCAATACCAAGTGTACGAAGCTACTCAGATTGACGGAACAACCCTGGAGCTAACCCGTTTTTCACCCGATGGTGATGAAAACTTCCCGGGCAATGTGATTGCTAAAGTTATCTACAAGCTGACCGAAGACAACGCTATCGACATTAAATACTCGGCTACGACCGACAAGAAGACGGTGATCAATATGACCAACCACTCTTACTTCAATCTATCAGGTAATCCTGCCAATCCCATCACCAACGATATCTTATATGTAAATGCTGATAATTTCACCCCGGTGGATAGCACCTATATGACGACAGGTGAAATTGTTACCGTAAAAGAAACTCCAATGGACTTCACTACTCCGAAAGCCGTAGGCGTGGACATCGACAAGTTCGATTATATCCAACTGAAGAACGGCAACGGATATGACCACAACTGGGTATTGAATACGCAAGGTGACATCAGCACTCCGGCTGTAAAACTAACCTCTCCTGTAAGCGGTATCACACTCGAAGTCTATACTGACGAACCGGGCATCCAGGTATATACCGGCAACTTCCTCGACGGAACTGTTACAGGTAAAAAAGGCATCGTATACAAGCAACGTACCGGTATCTGCCTCGAAACACAACACTACCCCGACAGCCCCAACAAGCCGCAATGGCCTTCTGTAGTGCTGGAACCGGGACAAACATACAAAAGCGAATGCATTTTCAAATTCTCTGTAGAGAAATAATCTTTATATCATATACGTTATAAAATACACTCAATTAAGACATGAATATTTCAGGTTTTGAGACGATAGATTTCGTCATCTTTGGAGCATACATCGTATTGCTCGTCGCATTAGGTCTTTTCCTTTCACGCAATAAAGGAGGTAAAGAGAAAGATGCTAACGATTACTTTCTGGCAGGTAACACACTTACCTGGTGGGCAGTAGGTGCCTCTTTGATTGCAGCCAACATTTCGGCCGAACAATTCATCGGAATGTCAGGGTCAGGTTATAAAATCGGTATGTGTGTAGCCGCTTATGAGTTAATGGCTGCTGTAACGCTGATCATCGTGGCAAAGTTCCTGCTTCCCGTTATGATAGACCGGAAGATATTTACCATCCCGCAGTTCCTTCGCGAACGTTACAATAATGGCGTGGGATTGGCATTTTCTATCTTCTGGTTATTGCTTTATGTATTTGTAAACCTGACATCGGTTGCTTGGTTAGGTACACTCGCTATCGAACAAATTCTGGGCATTAGCAGTGAATACCGTATGTTTATTATCCTCTTCCTGTTTATCATTGCTGGTGTATACTCCATTTACGGAGGTTTGGCTTCGGTGGCATGGACCGACGTATTACAGGTAGTATTCCTTGTGGGTGGTGGTTTGATTACCGCATATTTTGCTCTTGAAGCCGTTTCGGGTGAAGGGAAAGGTGCCTGGGAAGGTTTTACCATCATCTTCGACAAGCTCAAATCAATGCCAGAAGATACGCACTTCAACTTAATCGTAGACCGGGCAAAATCACCCGATGCTTTTAAAGACCTTCCGGGTATTGCTGCTATCGTAGGTGGTGTATGGTTAACCAACATCGGCTACTGGGGTTTCAACCAGTATATCATCCAAAAAGGTTTGGCTGCAAAGAGCTTGAAAGAAGCTAAAAAGGGTTTGATCTTTGCAGGATTCCTGAAGATACTTATTCCGTTCATCGTGGTTATCCCGGGTATCTGTGCTTTTGTTATGTTCAATTATCCGGAAGCAATTCCCGGTATGCAACAAGGCTATTTCGATGTAAGTGGTAACATCAATGTTTCTGACGATGCATATCCTTGGTTAATCCGCAACTTCACGCCGGTAGGCATCAAAGGTTTGTCGTTTGCTGCGTTGGCAGCTGCCATTATCTCTTCATTGGCTTCTATGTTCAACTCAACTTCAACCATCTTTACGATGGATATCTACAAACAATACATCAATAAGAATGCCAGCCAGAAAAAATTGGTTAGCGTAGGCCGTATTACCGCATTGGCATCGCTCATTATTGCAGCTATTGCTGTAGAACCGTTGTTAGGCGGACTCGACCAGGCATTCCAATACATTCAGGAATATTCCGGTTTCATCTATCCGGGTATTATTGTGGTATTTGGTCTCGGTTTGTTATGGAAACGGGCTTCGGCAAATGCCGCCGTATGGACTTCCATCCTTACCGTACCAATGGGTGTGCTGTTTAAAGTTGCTTTCCCCGACATGCCATTTCAGTTCCGCATGGGCTATATCTTCATCGTATTGTTTATCATCTTCGTAGTCCTGACCTTCATGGACAAAAAAGCTATCAATACAGAATTACCTCCTGTAGAAGATCAAAAGAAGATGCTGAAATGGAGCCGCATTACCCTGGTATTTGCTGTCACGTGCTTAGTTGCAGCTGCCATCCAGAAGATTCTCTACGCAAGCGGATCAACCAATGAAACAATTATCTATTTAGATAATATAGGTTTCGAGGCATTCTTCTTCTTCGGAGCTATTATATCGTCGGTATCGCTGTTCTTGTATTCCAACTCGCGCAGCGTAGTGAAAGATAATAAGGCATTGGCTATCAACCTGGAACTGTTCAAAACTGACAGAGGATTCGCAGTGGGCTCTTTCTGTATCTGTGCTATTATCACAGTACTTTACATTATATTCTGGTAAGTCATGACAACCTATTACAGTCGAAATACACCCTTTTACGTCTCCGTGGACTGCATTATCTTCGGATTCAATGAAGACGGGCTAAGTTTGTTGTTGCTGAAACGCAACTTCCAACCGGCATTGGGTGAATGGTCGCTGATGGGTGGGTTCGTACAGAAAGACGAAAGTGTGGACGATGCCGCCAAACGGGTGCTCGCCGAACTTACCGGACTGAACAATGTGTTCATGGAGCAACTCGGCGCCTTTGGCGAAATCGACCGTGACCCAGGCGAGCGGGTGGTATCTGTCGCTTACTACGCGTTGATCAACATCAATGAGTACGACCACGAATTGGTGCAGAAGCACAACGCCTACTGGGTGAACATCAACGAGCTTCCGCCGCTTATCTTCGACCATCCGCTGATGGTGGAACGTGCCCGGAAGATGATGAAACAGCGGGCAGCCTACAAACCTATCGGTTTCAACCTGCTCCCGAAGTTGTTCACACTCTCGCAACTGCAAAGTCTGTACGAAGCCATTTACGGCGAGACCATGGACAAGCGGAATTTCCGCAAACGCGTGGCCGAAATGGATTACATCGAGAAGACGGATAAGATTGATAAAACGGGTTCCAAACGGGGAGCTGCCTTGTATAAATTTAATAACAAGGTGTACCGCAAAGACCCAAAGTTTAAATTATAAGTATGTTAGAAGCATTAAAAGAAGAAGTATTCCGTGCCAACCTCGATCTGGTGAAACACGGATTGGTGATCTTCACCTGGGGAAATGTATCTGCTATCGACCGTGCAAGCGGATTGGTAGTAATCAAACCCAGTGGAGTAAGTTACGATGATATGAAGGCAGAAGACATGGTGGTAGTCGACCTTGACGGAAAAGTCGTTGAAGGCAAACTGAAACCATCGTCGGACACTCCTACGCACTTGGTACTGTATCGCGCTTTCCCTGAAATCGGGGGCGTGGTACACACCCACTCTACCTACGCTACGGCTTGGGCGCAGGCAGGACTCGACGTTCCGAACATCGGCACCACTCATGCCGATTACTTCCACGACGCCATCCCTTGCACTGCTGACATGACCGAAGCGGAAGTAACCGGCGCCTACGAGTTGGAAACCGGCAACGTAATTGTGAAACGCTTCGAGGGCCTCAACCCGGTACATACGCCGGGTGTGCTGGTGAAGAATCACGGTCCTTTCTCCTGGGGTAAAGATGCGCATGACGCCGTTCACAACGCAGTAGTCATGGAACAGGTAGCTAAGATGGCAAGCATTGCATTTGCTGCCAATCCTAATCTGACCATGAACCCGTTGCTTATCGAAAAACATTTCAGCCGTAAACATGGGCCGAATGCCTACTACGGACAATAATCATTTATACATAAAAAGTTACTAACAATTTAATATCAAAACATAATGAACGCATTTGATAATTTTGAAGTATGGTTCGTAACCGGAGCACAGCTCCTGTACGGAGGCGATGCAGTCATCGCAGTAGACGCACATTCTAACGAGATGGTAGCCGGCCTGAACGCCAGCGGCAACCTGCCCGTGAAAGTAGTATATAAAGGTACGGTGAATTCTTCTAAGGAAGTAACCGCCGCTTTCAAAGCCGCTAACAACGACGAAAAGTGTATCGGTATCATCACCTGGATGCACACATTCTCTCCTGCCAAGATGTGGATTCATGGTCTGCAGGAACTGCGTAAACCGTTGTTGCACTTCCACACACAGTTCAACAAGGAAATACCTTGGCAGACTATGGATATGGACTTCATGAACCTGAACCAATCGGCTCATGGCGACCGCGAATTCGGACACATCGTTACCCGTATGCGCAAGAACCGTAAGGTGGTTGTTGGGCACTGGCAAGACGAAGCCGCTCAGGCGAAGATTGCTGTTTGGATGCGCGTAGCTGCTGCCTGGGCTGATGCTCAGGACATGCTCATCATCCGTTTCGGCGACCAGATGAACAATGTAGCCGTTACCGATGGCGACAAGGTGGAAGCTGAAATGCGTCTGGGCTACCACGTAGACTACCAACCCATTGGTCAGCTGGTAGCTATACAGGATCAGGTAACTGATGCCGACATCGCTGAACTGGTAGCTATTTATGAAAAAGAATACGACCTGGCTCCCAACTGTAAGGAAGGTGGCAAGGATCGCAAACAAGTGATCGAAGCTGCCCGTGCAGAAATCGCTCTCCGTCGTTATCTGAAAGCAAAAGGTGCGAAGGCATTTACCACTAACTTCGACGACCTCGAAGGTATCGACCAGCTTCCGGGATTGGCCAGCCAACGCCTGATGGCCGAAGGTTACGGTTTCGGTGCCGAAGGCGACTGGAAGACTGCTGCCCTCGTTCGTACGATGTGGTTCATGGGACAAGGCATGCCGAAAGGTTGCTCGTTCCTCGAAGACTACACGCTGAACTTTGACGGTGCAAACAGCGCTATCCTTCAGGCTCACATGTTGGAAGTTTGCCCGCTGATTGCAGAGCACAAACCGAAGTTGGAAGTTCACCCACTGGGTATCGGTGGAAAGAACGATCCTGCCCGTTTGGTATTCACTTCCAAAGAAGGCGAAGGCGTTGCTGCTACAGTAGTAGATATGGGTAACCGTTTCCGCATGATTGTAAACAAGGTAGATTGCATCAAGAGCAAGGAACTTCCGAGTTTGCCGGTAGCTTCTGCATTGTGGATTCCGCAACCCAACCTCGAAGTAGGCGCTGCTGCTTGGATTCTGGCAGGTGGTACTCATCACACCAGCTTCTCGTACGACCTTACCCTCGAATACCTCGAAGACTATGCTGAAATCGCAGGTATCGAAATGGTAGTAATCGACAAGGATACGACCATCAGCGGCTTCAAGAAAGAGTTGCAGATGAACGAGATCTATTACATGTTGAATAAAGCTCTTTGCTAATTATTTAATTTCACCACAGAGTCACACAGAGTTCCACAGAGTTTTTCTTTCAGATAAACTCTATTTTCAATGTCATTCTGAGCAAGAACTCTTAAATAAAAACTCTGTGAAACTCTGTGTGACTCTGTGGTGAACCAATTAAAACACTATGAACAACAAATACGTTATTGGATTAGACTACGGAAGCGACTCGGCACGTGCCATCATCGTGAACGCGTTGACAGGCGAAACCCTCGCTACCGCCGTGAAATATTACCCCCGTTGGACGAAAGGTTTGTATTGCAATCCAGCCATCAACCAGTACCGCCAACATCCGCAAGACTACATTGACGTGCTCGAAGGTACGGTGAAGGAAGCCCTCGCTGCCTGCCCCGCCGGAACAGCCGAACAGGTCGTGGGTATCGCTTTTGATACAACAGGTAGTACACCTGCATTCACCGATGCTACGGGTACTCCCCTCGCCCTGCTCCCCGAATTTGCAGAAAACCCCAACGCGATGTTCGTGTTGTGGAAAGACCATACCGCTATCCGCGAAGCTGCCGAAATCAACAAGCTTTGCAAGGAGTGGGATGTGGACTATAGCGCTTACGAAGGTGGTATCTACTCTTCGGAATGGTTCTGGGCAAAGGCTTTGCACGTACTGAGAGACGACGCTAATGTTCGTGCCAAAGCATATAGCATTGTAGAGTATTGCGAATGGTTGCCGGCGCTGATTACCGGCGTGAAACGCAGCGACGACATTGTACGTAGCCGTTGTGCTAATGGTCACAAAGCGATGTGGCACGAGAAATGGGGCGGTCTGCCGTCGGAAGAGTTCCTCGTGAAGCTCGACCCGATGTTGGCCGGATACCGCGACCGTTTGTTTACAGAGACTGAAACAGCCGAGAAGCCTGTTGGCAAACTGAGTGCGGAGTGGGCAGCCCGTCTGGGGCTGAGCACCGACGTAGTGGTTGCCGGTGGTGCATTCGACTGTCACATGGGTGCTGTAGGCGCCGGTGTGACGCCGAACACGCTGGTTCGCATCATCGGTACATCGACTTGCGACGTGATGGTGGCTTCGTACGAAGAAATCGGTCATAATCTTATTAAAGGTATCTGCGGACAGGTGGACGGTTCGGTTATCCCGGGCATGATTGGTCTGGAAGCTGGTCAGTCGGCTTTCGGTGATATCTACGCCTGGTTCAAGCAGGTATTGGAATTCCCGATCAAGAGTATTGTAGGCAATAGCAGCCTGATTGACGACGCTACCAAGGCGAAGCTGATTGAAGAAGCATCGAACAAGATGATTCCTGCGTTGACTGCCGAAGCTGAGAAAGTTCCCGTAAGCGAAAGCACCGTGATTGCTACCGACTGGATGAATGGTCGCCGCACACCGGATGCTAACCAGATGTTGAAAGGTACGATTACTGGTATTTCACTGGGAACAACGGCTCCGCTGATTTTCCGCGCGTTGGTAGAAGCTACTGCTTTCGGCTCGAAAGCGATTGTTGAACGTTTCCGTAACGAAGGAGTACGTATCGACAATGTGATTGGTATCGGTGGTATCGCCCTGAAATCTCCGTTCGTTATGCAAACGTTGAGCGACGTGCTGAACATGCCTATCAAGGTATGCCGCACCGACCAGGCTTGTGCGCTGGGTGCTGCTATGTTTGCCGCTACTGCTGCCGGTGTATTCAGTAAGATTGAAGATGCACAGAAGGCAATGGGTTCCGGTTTCGCCAGCGAATACCAGCCGAATGCTGCCAATGCTGCCGCTTACAACGAAATATACGAGAAGTATATTAAAGTAGGACAGTTTACTGAGAAAGAACTGTTCTGTTAATTGACAGTTACCAATTGACAGCTACCAATTGACAGTTAATAATTAATTCACCACAGAGGACACAGAGTCCCACAGAGTTCTTTTTTATTTTATTTGTTTACATAAAGGACAAACAGCCATAGGAAGCGCACTCCCTTGCCGTCGGTTTCAACCGACGGTCTGCGTAGCAGTTAAATCATTTATACCTTTGTGGGTTTTAACCCCA
>JAVBVA010000096.1:0-40811 GCA_031554665.1 Bacteroides sp.
AGAAGAAAAGACAATCGGCGGTATCATCATCCCCGATACGGCGAAAGAAAAACCTTTGAAAGGTGAAGTTGTGGCAGTAGGTTGCGGAACCAAAGACGAAGAAATGGTCCTGAAAACAGGCGACTCGGTATTGTATGGCAAGTATGCCGGTACCGAACTCGAAGTAGAAGGTACCAAATACCTCATCATGCGTCAAAGCGATGTTCTTGCTGTTTTGGGTTAATTAATCATAGGTAGAACCAATAAAATAAAAACAAGATTATGGCAAAAGAAATATTGTTCAATATCGAAGCCCGCGACCAGTTGAAGAAAGGTGTGGACGCATTGGCTAATGCAGTGAAAGTAACTCTCGGTCCGAAAGGTCGTAACGTAATCATCGAAAAGAAATTCGGCGCACCCCACATCACCAAGGACGGTGTAACGGTAGCTAAGGAAATCGATCTGGCAGATGCTTACCAGAATACAGGCGCACAGTTGGTAAAAGAAGTTGCTTCGAAAACAGGTGACGATGCCGGTGACGGTACTACCACTGCAACTGTATTAGCACAAGCCATCATAGCCGAAGGATTGAAGAACGTAACCGCCGGAGCAAGTCCGATGGACATCAAACGTGGTATCGACAAGGCTGTTGCCAAGGCAGTAGAGTCTATCAAGGCACAGTCGGAAAAAGTAGGCGATAACTACGATAAGATTGAACAAGTAGCCACCGTATCGGCCAACAACGACCCGTCAATCGGTTCACTCATTGCCGATGCTATGCGTAAGGTATCGAAAGACGGTGTAATCACCATTGAGGAAGCTAAAGGAACAGATACTACTATCGGCGTGGTAGAAGGTATGCAGTTCGACCGCGGTTACCTGTCGGCATACTTTGTGACCAACACAGAAAAGATGGAGTGCGAGATGGAAAATCCGTATATCCTCGTTTACGATAAGAAAATCTCCAACCTGAAAGAGTTCTTACCTATCCTCGAACCAGCCGTACAAACCGGTCGTCCGCTGCTTGTTATTGCAGAAGATGTGGATAGCGAAGCGTTGACTACACTGGTAGTAAACCGTCTGCGCTCACAGTTGAAGATTTGTGCAGTGAAGGCTCCCGGCTTCGGCGACCGTCGCAAAGAAATGCTCGAAGACATTGCCATCTTGACAGGTGGTATCGTTATCAGCGAAGAAAAAGGCATCAAGCTGGAACAAGCTACCCTCGAAATGCTGGGTAAGGCCGACAAAGTAACGATCTCTAAAGACAACACGACCATCGTAAACGGGGGCGGCGTGAAAGAAAATATCAAAGAACGTTGCGAGCAGATCAAGGCTCAGATCAAGACTACCAAGTCCGACTACGACCGCGAGAAATTGCAGGAACGTCTGGCTAAGTTGAGCGGTGGAGTAGCTGTACTCTACGTAGGCGCTGCTTCGGAAGTAGAAATGAAGGAGAAGAAAGACCGCGTAGACGATGCGTTGCGTGCAACCCGTGCTGCTATCGAAGAAGGTATCGTACCGGGTGGTGGTGTAGCCTACATCCGTGCTATCGACCTCATCGATGGCATGAAGGGCGACAACGCCGACGAAACTACCGGTATCGAAATCATCAAGCGTGCCATCGAAGAACCGCTTCGCCAGATTGTGGCCAACGCCGGTAAAGAAGGTGCTGTAGTAGTACAGAAGGTTCGCGAAAGCAAAGGTAACTTCGGTTACAACGCCCGCACCGATGTGTACGAAGATCTGCACGCTGCCGGAGTAGTCGACCCTGCCAAAGTGGCTCGCGTAGCATTGGAAAATGCCGCATCGATTGCCGGAATGTTCCTTACTACCGAATGTGTGGTTGTTGAGAAGAAGGAAGATAAACCCGAAATGCCGATGGGACCCGGAATGGGCGGCATGGGTGGAATGATGTAATTATTTCTCACTTGTATAAGTCTCGAAGAGCTGTTTCCGCAAAAGGAAGCAGCTCTTTTTGCGTTTAGCTAAAAAATGAGGTGTCAATGTTTTGGAATAAGAATTATTATCCTTATTATTGCAGTCTGTTGATGATATGAATGGGAACCGAAACACGATTTGTTAAACTTAAAAGGTATAATGCCTATGAAAAAATATTCTTTTTTGTTTTTTACATTGTTTCTTTGTGTCATGATACACAATTCATGCATACAAGATGAAAGTACTTATCGACAGAACTCAAGCAGGTTCTTCAACTCCTCCGGAGTCTTGGATAAAAATGTCCAGCATTTCATTTCCCAACTGAGTTTGAAAAACGACTCTGCGGAATTTGTTACCACTTTTGTCGAGAATTACGGGTTTCCTCTCTGGAAAGAGGCCTTTTCATTTCCTATCGAAGGTAGATGGGTTTATGCTATTCCTGTAAAGTACAACAAGCAGATAGAGTCTATCTGGTTTTTTGATAGGGACGATCAGGGAGTAAAGTATTTTATTTTTTCCCGGAAGAACGCTACAGGAATTCTCGATGATTGCTTCTGGATGTTCGACTATTTCGAAGTAAAACTCTCTTTATACAAACCCAAGCGGGAAGGCGAACGGATGTTTTTTGTAGAAAGACCCCAGGTGGATACCAGAACGATGCTAGTTATAGAGTATTGTAACGACATTTATGTTGGCACTGAAGGGAATCTGGAATTCCAATACAGGTATTGTTGGCATGATTATGTACGTCTTCCTTGGACCATGCCTACTCCTAACGATTTGGGTGATGGAATTCTTCCTGATAGAGACGGAGGCGGAGGTGCTTCCGGAGGTGGTTCCGGAGTTTCTAACGACCAAACTCCTTCGAGTTCTTCCATCGAGAACCAGATCAAAGAAAAGCTGGAGAAAAACTGTGGGTTTGCTGCCGTCTTGAAAGATATCGGAGGAACACAGAATTTACAGATTATTTTTGATCCCAATCTTCTGAATTCAGGACAATATAATCCGTTTACCAAGGAGATGAAATTATCATCACAAGACATTAATGTTCAAGATCCTACCTTTATAGAAGAACTCATTCATTACATACAAGACCATGTTTATCCTGGAGGGATAGCACAACATGTCGGTACTGGAAAAACAAATATTGAATTTGAAGCGAAGGTTCTTCAGGATTTGTATCAGTATGGGCGGGATAAGAAACTATATAGAACGGAAAGCCGTGTGTTATTAAGAATAAAAGACGCAGAGATTACAACTGAAGAATATAAAGACTTCTTGAAGTCTATTCAAGACAACACTATGACAGTTGATGATTTTCGTAACATGCTTGGCAAGTTTAACATTTACACGCCTTACTCAGCATATAAAGATAAAGTAAACGAAGGACTCAACTCTTATTTGCTTAATCTGTATGGTAGTAAATTTGCATCTTATAATTGTAAATAGTAAAAAATATGAAAACATTAGGACTTATTATTATAGCAATTCTTTTGGTCGGAATTAATGGCTTATCAGCCCAAACGAAATGGGAAACTAAAGCTGAAGTGTATAACGGGAATGAATACTTAATTAGATACACTCCACGTACATATTCAATTAAAAACAAGAAATACGATTTTTCTGATTCTTTCAGAGACACAGCTTTTGATGGAGAGAGTAGCTTAGATATGGATAAGCGTCGACAAGTGCTGATTGAAAAAATGTATGAAGTAGCCAATAGTGTATTTGAATTTAATAAGATAGTTATATCTGGTAGGTTCGAAGTAATAATGGAATGTCTTTTCGATATTAATACGAAAAAATATGCAGGAGTACGCTTTATCTTTGATGCGGAAATTAAGGACTATATTACGGTTCCAAAGATTAATCTTGTAGAAACTAAATTGTTGCAAGCTGGACTTAATGCTGGGAGTACAAATATTATAGAACAAGGTGTTGAATATGTTGTTATAGGTGCTAGTATTTCAGTTGGGAAAGAGTAAGAGATCTCATGCTCAATCTTATCTCAATGATGTAATATTCGGAGCCTTAAAAAGTGTTTGGTCTGTTAAAAAGAGCCCTTGTGTGGTAAAATTAATAGCGTCTTAATAACAAGAATGCTGTTTATTTGTTATCTTTATTGGCATGAAGAATAACCAGTTTACATACAAACCTCTAAATTATAGATCAAATGAACAAAAAAGAAATCGGCGAGAATGCAGGAAGAGTTTGGCAGATTCTCAGTGATAACGCCAAATGGAGTTATGGAAGCCTGAAACGGAAGTCGGGCTTGAGAGATAAAGAATTGGGAGCTGCTCTCGGTTGGTTAGCCCGTGAAAACAAGATAGAATTTGAGCAGGAGGAGGAAGAATTATACCTCTATCTGTGTGTTAATGTTTACATAGGATAAGTTAACCAGGCTGGTTCTTTTCAAAAATAATAATCCCCGGAAGCATAGATTTGCTTTCGGGGATTATTGCTAACACGCCCAAGCGAACTCTTATCTACTTGTTTTCTTTCTTGCCGAGTTTCATCTCAATGATGAAAGCGGTGACAAGCCCGGCGCCTCCGAAGAGCAAGGTACATGCACCATAGATGATGCCGGCTACTTCCCATGCCTGATGGTTTCTTCTGATTCCATAATCGGGCAGCATGTTGTAACTCACCAAGAAACCGACCAACAGTCCCAGCCCGATACCCAGCATCAGGCATCCGCCTTTCAATGCGCCCGAACTGATATTCGTATTCCCATATCCCGGTAAGGTGAATTTACCCGACAGGTCGGCTGCCGAGATCTTCTCGCCCAGTTTATCAATAATAGCCAGTCGTTCGCGTTTGCACACAAAAAGTTCGAATAGCTTGTAAACGCCCAGCACGCACATACCTACGATCAACGGGGCAGCAATAAAATCCATCATAATTGTATTGTTTTTTAGTGATTAATTTTGTTATCTGCTCTGTTTGACGCTGGTACTCCGAGAAAGGTTACAAGGAAAAGAATAAAAGTTTGGAAATAGTTGTTTCCGGTTTAAATAACTGTCGATTGTTCATTGCCAACTATCAATTGAATAAATTTATTTGTAAGTTTGTAACCTAATACTAAAAGGCGGCGTCTAACCAAGCATGATAGACCAGAAAGACGAAGCACAATGCATCAAACGCATAGTAGACGGGGAGACGGAGCTGTTTTCAGTTTTCCTCGACCGCTACGGGCGACCGCTTTATTCGCTGGTCGTGCAAATCGTCGGCAACTCTGAAGACGCGGAAGAACTGGTACAGGATACTTTCCTGAAAGCATTCCGCGGGCTCTCCGGTTACAAAGGCGATTGCCGTTTTTCGACCTGGCTGTATCGTATTGCGTATAACGTAGCGCTGTCGGCCATCCGCAAACGGAAGCAGGAGTTCCTCTATATAGAGGAGAATATGATCAATAATGTTCCCGATGAGGCTGCCGACTCCATACTCGGTATGAGCGATGGCGAAGAGCGCATCGCGGAACTGATTCAAGCCATCGACCGGCTGGCACCGGAAGAGAAAGCGTTGATAACGCTGTTTTATTATGAGGAGAAGTCGTTGGAAGAGGCAGCCGATATACTCGGTCTGTCGCTTTCGAATGCAAAAGTGAGGTTGCACCGAACCCGAAAGAAACTCTACGTGTTAATGAATGGGAGGTAATTATGGAAACAAATCATCGTACAAATAATGCATTGAAACAAGCGCTGCACCAGAGAAAGCAGGGAGAATTATCCTCTAATTTCTCGTTCCGGATGATGGAGCAGGTGCGCCGGGAAGCTGTCCGCCAACAGAAGCGGAGGGACAGGGTTATGTTATACTCCATCGTTGCGGCATCACTGGCGCTTATTGCACTGGTGGTATACCTGTTGTTCTTTGTTCTTGATCTCCAGATGTCGGAATGGTTCCCGAAGATGGAATGGAAATCTGCTTCCACCAGTTCAATGCTCTTTTTCTATATGTACATCGCTGTATTAGCACTTGCCCTGTTGGGTTTCGACCATTGGATGAGGCACCGTAAATTGAACAAGCACTAATCTCAGGTTGTCTGCCTGACTGATTATTTCATAGCCGGCAGCAGATGTTTCCATATCAGATTGATCTCTGCCTGCATGTCGGGGATATTGGCTGTAGTTACAATCACAGCATCTTTATCCGGCAGTATGATGATAAACTGCCCGTTGGCGCCGTCGGCCCGCACACCGTTATGACGGCATCTCCACATCTGATATCCATATCCTTGCAACCAGTCGCTGTCTTCCGGTTTGATAGTCAGATCAGCACGCTTCACACCGTAGGGTAGGGAGGCTATGTGCGAGGTAGTCATTTCGTCGATCCAGCTTTCCGGAAGTATCTGTTGTCCGTTCCATTTTCCTTTTTGCAGGATGAATTGTCCGGCCTTGGCCAAATCTTCCGTTTTAATAAAGAGTCCCCAACCGCCGCAGTTGATTCCCTGCGGACTGTCTTCCCACGTAGCTCCTACAATGCCCAACGGGCGGAATAAGCGCGGATAAAGGTAGTCGATCACTTTCTCGCCTGTCACCTTCTGAATAATAGCCGAAACCATATAGGTAGCCTGACTGCTGTAATCGAATTCACTGCCAGGCTGCTGGGTGACTGGAGCGGTCAGGAAATGGCTGATCCAGTCGGCCGAAGCTGTACCCAGACGTACGGCCTCGTTGACTTTCATGGCATCATGTCCTACCGACATGGTGAGCAGGTGGCGTATTTCGAGTTCGGCTAAGTAAGGAGATACCTGTGCCGGGACTTTGTCGGGGAAGAAGGAAATCACTTTATCGGTGACTTTGAAGCGTCCTTCGGTCACACAGAATCCGGCAGCCAACGCAGTGAAGGTCTTACTTGCTGAGTATAATACATGTGGCTTTTGAGGAGAGTTTTCGCCCAACCATTGCTCATACACCACTTTGCCGTGGCGCAGGATCATCAGGCTGTGCAGGTCTTGTTTGCTATCCTTTACGGCCTTCATATAATCGGCTATTCCTTGGGCGTTCACCTTTTCGGCTTGTGGGGTGGTTCGTGGAAGCGCCTTTGTCAGTTCATTGTAGTTGATCAGTTCAATACCTTTTTCTTCGATGGCTTTTCGTACGGCAGGGCTGGTCAGCAGGTCGGTTACCCCTTGACGGTCCTGGGCTACCCACTCATAACCGGTATGTCCGATGCTTTCTATCTCGCTATTGTTTAATGCCGGATGATCGAGGAAGATATAGTTTTTACCCTTTTCCAACTTGCCGAGCATGCGGACGAAGCTGTTGATTTTATCTTCTGCCGTCCGGCTCGGACCATCATAACCTACCGAAAAGCTATTGTATTTCTGTTTCAGTGCGTCTCCTTCGACGAAAGTCAGGTGGTACTCGCCAGCTAGACGGTGAACCATTTCCAGCACTTTCGCATCAAAGCGGATGCATCCCATGTGTCCGGTGAGGTGGCTTACCTGTGGTATATTCTTCAATCCCAGTTCGATCTGTGCACGAAACTCCTGTTCGATTTCCGACAACTTCCATAGGTTTTCTGTGATCGACTGTCCCGGATAGGATGTGTTGGGTTGTATCATCGGGTAGAAGTAGCCATTAGTATCCGTCAGACTGGGGCAGTGCGTCAGCGGGCGCCACTTCATATTCTCCCATTCACTGGTGATGGTCAGGTGGATACCGACATCGACTCCCGGATGTTCGCGAAGCATCTTCACTGCTTCCGGAAACCAGGGGGTAACGGGCATTACTTCGATAACAGTTTCTATACCTTTGGTGTATCCTTGGATGCTGGCTACGTTCACGGAGTGAAACGCTCCCATATCGTCAGAGCGGACAATCAGGCGTGGGTTTTTGGGTTGGCTCTGGGCAGGGAGACAAAACCATAAGAGTGCGAAAAGCAATGTTGTGCGGGTCATGGTGGTATGAGTTTGTTCTTTATCTATGTTGAGCCTCAAAAATAGCCTTTTAAACTCGAACGTCAAAAAGAAAAAATGCTTTCCTTTGCAAAAATAATTAAGAAATAATACACGCATGAGAAGTTTTGCCTCTGACAATAATTCCGGTGTTCATCCGTTGGTGATGGAAGCGCTGGCTAACGCCAATAAAGACCATGCCTTGGGGTATGGCAGTGATAAGTGGACGGAAGAAGCCGTAACTAAAATACGCGAAGCATTCACACCCGATTGTGAACCATTGTTTGTATTCAACGGTACGGGTAGTAATGTAGTAGCTCTACAGCTGATGACCCGGCCGTATCATTCCATATTCTGTGCCGAAACAGCCCATATCTATGTAGACGAGTGCGGTTCGCCGGTGAAGCTGACCGGATGTCAGATTCGCCCCATTGCCACTACTGATGGTAAACTGACTCCCGAACTGATTCGTCCGTACCTGCATGGATTCGGCGATCAGCACCATTCACAACCGGCTGCTATTTATTTGTCGCAGTGTACCGAGTTAGGTACTATCTATACAGCCGAAGAACTGAAAGCTATCTCCGCCTTGGCACATGAATACGGCATGCGGGTACATGTTGACGGTGCACGGATTGCCAATGCGTGTGCGGCATTGAACCTTTCATTGAAAGAGATGACAGTGGATTGTGGAGTCGATGTACTAAGTTTCGGTGGCACGAAGAACGGCTTGATGATGGGGGAATGTGTAGTGATCTTCGACCCTTCGCTGAAGGCTGAAGCCCGGTTCATCCGGAAGCAATCGGCACAATTGGCTTCGAAGATGCGGTATCTATCCTGCCAGTTCACGGCTTACCTCACAGATGATCTTTGGCTGAGCAATGCCCGCCATGCCAATGCCATGGCAGGGAAACTGTACGACGCATTGACAAACTTCCCCGGTGTACGATTCACGCAGAAAGCAGAGAGTAATCAATTGTTCCTGACAATGCCCCGCCCGGTGATTGATCGATTGCTGGAATCGTATTTCTTCTACTTCTGGAATGAAGCAGCAGACGAAATCCGGTTAGTAACCTCATTTGATACCACTGAGGAAGATATCGATGACTTTATCCGGCTGTTGAATCTGTAATTTATTAAACCGGATTCTCTTTAATTGCGAGATTGTTACAAATATGTTTGAGAAAGAATACAAATGAAAGTAAAAGGTGCTATCTTTGTGCGTTTTTTAATTAAAAATGTATGAACAGAAAACTTTTTGCTGTAGCTATTTGCTTCCTTTCGGCGTCAAGCCTTTTCGCTCAAGAAGAGAAAAACAAGTTCTCTACTAAATTTTATGGATTCGTACGGGGCGATTATGCCTATGATACCCGCCAGAGTGTAGCCCCCAACGAGGGATTATTCTTTCTGTATCCCAAAGACAAACTACTCGATGCCAACGGTGAAGACCTGAATGCAGTGTCCAACTCAGGATTCTATGCATTCAACAGTCGTGCCGGGGTGGATGTGACCGGAACAATGTGGGAAGCCGGCATGTTAGCTAAGATAGAAGCCGATTTCGCCGGGTTCAGTGGCGCCAACGCAAACTCTACCGTACTCAGGGTTCGCCGTGCATTCATGAAGATGAGCTGGGAGAAGACTTCGTTGTTGGTGGGACAAGAGTGGCACCCGATGTTCCTGAACGTGATTCCCGATGTGATCTCTCTGGCTGCCGGAGCGCCTTTCAATGTGTTCAATAGAAGTCCGCAAATCCGTTTGGATTATAAGCTCAAAGACTTCACGCTGACCGGAACAGCCCTTTACCAACTCCAAAACACGTCGGCCGGTCCCGAAGGCAAATCGAATAACTACCAGCGCACTGCCAACGTTCCGGAGTTGTATCTGGGTGTGGACTATAAGAAAGAAAATTTCCTTGCCGGTATTTTTGTGGACTACCTGACGTTAAAACCTCGTACCCAGTCCAGTGTATCGGGCACTTCTTCGGAAACACTGACATACAAAGTCGATGAAACACTGGGCTCCTTTTCTTACGGAGCCTATGCCGGATATACCCATCAGTTGCTTTCAATCAGTGCGAAAACCATTTTGGGGCAAAACCTGTCGGATATGTGTATGTTGGGAGGTTATGGCATCACCAAAAGAGATCAGGTTACCGGAAAACAGGAATATACCAACTTCAAGCATTCGTCTTCCTGGGTAAATGCCTCCTATGGAAAGAAGTACAAAGGCAATCTCTTTGCCGGTTATACCAAGAACCTCGGTTCCGATAAGGCATTGATAGAGAATTCATATGTGTATGGAGAGGGGCTGGGCATCAATAGCTTGTACCGTCTGGTAGGAACATTCTCTTACAATATATCCAAATTCTCCATCGGGCTGGAGTATGAGTTGACAAGTGCCGATTACGGTGATTCAGGTTCTTACAACTGGTCCAAAGGAACGTATGACAAGACACATGGCGTAACGAACCATCGTGTTGTGGGGGTAGCTTGTTATACTTTCTAAGTCGATATACCTTAAATTTAAAAGTATGATTACCAATATACGTACCATCAGTCAACAATTAGAGAAACCTCAGTTCAAAAACCCCAAAGAGCTTGTAGCCTGGATGGGAGCCATGCAGGGTCAGGAATATACCATGTCCAAGTGGGCAGTTGGCATCCGGCTGAAGAACGGAAAACTAAGCGATGTTGAAGAATCGCTCCGGAAAGGAGAGATACTCCGCACACATGTGATGCGTCCTACCTGGCATCTGGTGGTAGCCGACGATATCCGTTGGATGCAGAAACTCACGGGGACTCGTATTAAGGCGATTGTGGAGTCGTACAGTGCTAATTATTTCGAGATATCGCCCGAACTTCACAAACGGTGTTACGATTTGTTGGGGAAAATCCTGGAAGGAAATAACAGTTTGACAAAGCCGGAGATTCTGGAAGCGATGAACCAGCAGGGGCTTACGATAGATACCCACCAGTTGGGGCATCAACTATCATACGCCGAAGTGGACGCTTTTGTTTGTAGCGGAGTAGACAAGGGAAAGAAAGCAACGTATGCCTTGCTCGACGAACGGGTGCCACCCACTCCGGAATTGACAAAGGAGGAATCGCTGGTGCGTTTGGCGCGCAACTATTTTCGGAGTCATTCTCCGGCATCGTTGGCCGATTTTACCTGGTGGTCTGGTTTGCCCATCACCGAAGCCCGGCAAGGCATCGCTCTCCTCGGTTCGGAATTGATTGCCGATAAGTTTGCAGAAGAGAAACTGTATGTACACGAGTCCTGTTCGTTCAAACCGTCGAAAAGCAAAGCCATTCACCTGCTTCCCTCGTTCGACGAATACCTCATCAGCTACAAGGACCGCACAGCAGCCTTACGGTTGGAACATCATCCGAAAGCATTCACTAATAATGGTATCTTTTATCCGGTGATTGTCTCGCAGGGTAAAGTTGTCGGAAACTGGAAGAAAGAAGTGAAAAAGAATGCGGTGAAGGTAGGGGTTTCAGTTTTTGAACCGGCCTTTGTATTGGACGAGATTGCTTTGCAAAAAGCTATCTCTCTGTACGAGAAGTTCCTTTTCGAATAGCTTTTATGTAGCTATTAGGGGAAACAAAAAAGAAAACCCGCCCAAACATTACTGCAAGTGGGCGGGTTTCTTCACTTTTTTTATTAACTATTAAAAGGAATTACTTTCGGTAGTAAGCCAGTTCGTCCTTATCGAACTTCTGGATGAAACTGCAATGTTTTTCTACTTCAGCTTCGGCAAAGCGAACATACACATGAGCCGAGTGACCGAAGAGTTCGTTGTCTTTCGAAGCATCCTGAATCATCAGGTGAGCCATGATGAGGTGAGCAGCCATTTCGACCAGACGACGGGCGCAGAAATCAAGATACTCCTGATCTTTGGCTTCCGTTACCATATCTACACAAGCAGCATACTTCACGGCCATTTCTTTCAGGCGGTTCTGCAACGTTTCCATTTCGGGCGAAACAGCTACGGTTTCATATTCCTTGATCTTAGCCAGATAAGCGCCGGTTGTTACATAACGGATAGCGGCTACAACCTGTAACTGCGTAGTACCTTCGTAGATAGAAGTGATACGTACATCGCGGTAGATGCGTTCGCAGGCATAATCTTTCATGAAGCCCGAACCGCCGTGAATCTGAATACAGTCATAAGCATTCTGGTTGGCGAATTCGCTACCCATGCCTTTGCCCAGCGGAGTGAATGCATCGGCCAACTTGGCAAATGTCTTCTGCTCAGTACGCTCTTCCGGAGTGAGTTTGCGTTCTTTTGCGATATCGTCCAATGCTTTGTAGATGTCTACGAAACGGGCAGTCTCGTACAGCAATGCACGGCTTGCATCCAGCTTCGCTTTCATGATAGACAGCATTTCCGATACAGCCGGGAAGTCGATGATGGCCTTGCCGAATTGCTTACGGTCTTTGGCATATGCCAACGCTTCGTTGAAAGCAGCTTGCGAGATACCTACCGACTGTGCGGCAATACCCAGACGAGCGCCGTTCATCAATGCCATTACATATTTGATAAGACCCAATTTACGGTCGCCGCACAATTCTGCTTTCGCATTCTTGTACACCAACTCGCAGGTAGGAGAGCCTTTAATACCCATCTTGTTTTCGATACGGCGAACGTTCACGCCACCGTTACGCTTGTCGTAGATAAACATCGACAAACCACGGCCGTCACGTGTACCTTCTTCCGAGCGAGCCAGCACGAGGTGGAGATCGGCGTCACCGTTGGTGATGAAACGCTTCACACCATTCAGGTACCAGCACTGGTCTTTTTCGCTGTACGTAGCTTTCAGCATCACGGCCTGTAAGTCCGAACCTGCATCCGGCTCCGTCAAGTCCATCGACATGGTTTCACCTTCGCATACGCGGGTGATATAACGTTGCTTCTGGTCTTCGTTGGCAAATTCAAAGATAGTCTCAGCACAGTCCTGCAATCCCCAAAGGTTTTCGAAACCGGCATCGCTGCGACTTACAATATCAGCCGCCATGATGTACGGAGTGATCGGGAAGTTCAGACCGCCGTAACGACGGGGCATAGCCATACCCATCAGTCCTGCCTTACGGCAAGCATCGAGGTTGGCAGCCGTACCGCTGGCATACGTCACACGGTTGTTGGCACATACCGGACCTTCATGGTCCACGTCTTCGGCATTCGGGGCAACGATGTCACCGCAGATTTCACCAATGATTTCCAGCACCTTGTCGTAGCTGTCCATCGCATCTTCGAAATCGACGGGAGCATAGTCATAGTTATCTTTGTCAGCATAGTTGCGCTCTTTGAGCTCAACGATTCTCTTCATCAACGGATGATCGAGGTGGTGCTTCAGTTCGGGAGTATCTATATAAAAATTAGCCATTTGTTACTTGCTGTTTTGTTTGTAATACTTAATCATCTTCGGTACCACTTCTTCGATCGAACCGGTAATCACGTAGTCGGCAATCTGGTTGATCGGAGCTTCGGGGTCATTGTTGATGGAGATGATAATACCACTCTCTTGCATACCGGCGATGTGCTGGATCTGTCCGGAGATACCGCAGGCGATGTACAGTTTCGGACGAACCGTTACACCTGTCTGACCAATCTGACGGTCGTGATCGGCAAACCCGGCATCTACTGCCGCACGGCTGGCGCCTACTTCAGCGTTCAACACCTTAGCCAGGTCAAACAGCAGGTTGAAATTATCTTTCGAACCTACGCCGTAACCACCCGAGATGATGATGGGCGAGCCTTTCAGGTTGTTCTTCGCTTTCTCAACAGCACGTTCGATGACTTTCACTACAAAGTCGGCATCGGTTACGAAGTTTTTTACGTCGTGACGGATCACTTCGCCCTTGTAGTCGTTCGATACGATGGCTTTCTTCATTACACCTTCGCGAACGGTAGCCATCTGCGGACGGTGTTCGGGGTTCACAATTGTAGCCACGATGTTACCACCAAATGCCGGACGGATCTGGTACAGCAGGTTCTTAAATACTTTACCTTCCTTCTTCTCTTCGTGGTCGCCGATTTCGAGCGCTGTACAATCAGCCGTCAGGCCGCTGGTCAAGGCTGAAGATACACGCGGACCCAAGTCGCGACCGATAACAGTAGCGCCCATGAGACAGATCTGCGGTTGTTCTTCTTTGAAAAGGTTCACCAGGATAGAGGTGTGGGGGAGGGAGGTGTATGGGTACAATCCTTTGGCATCGAACACATGGAGTTTGTCTACGCCATACGGAAGGATTTGTTTTTCAATATCTTTCAGGCCGGTTCCTACTACGATGGCTTCGAGCTGACAGCCCAACTGATTGGACAACGAACGACCTTTGGTGAGAAGTTCGAGGCTCACATCGGCCACGCTTCCTTCTTCTATTTCGCAATATACAAATAAGTTATTCATAATTATCCGATGGTGTGGTTAGCTAACAGTTCAACAATCAGGTCTTCTATCTCACGGTCGCTGCTACCCAGTGACTTGTTTTCCTTTGCCTGGAACACGATGTTTTGGATGGCTTTCACCTTCGTGGGTGATCCGCTGAGTCCGCATTGCTTCACGTCGCCGTTTACATCGGCTACGCTCCATTCGATAAGGTTCAAATAGTCGCGTGTGTCATATAAGTCGGTATAGTCCAGATTACCTTGCTGCTTTTCGGTAATGGTTTTGGCATGCTTGTACTTCTGGATGAGGCGGGCGTTGCGCGGACGGCAGGGAGCTGCCGAACCGTTCACAGTGATCACGATAGGCAATGGACCTTCTACAGTTTCCACGCCACCGTCGATGTGACGTTTCACTGTGATGCGTCCGTTACCCACTTTCAGTATCTCTTCGGCATACGTAATCTGCGTCAGTCCTAACTTCTCAGCCACTTGCGGACCTACCTGGGCCGTATCACCGTCGATAGCCTGACGACCACCGATGATAATATCGAACTCGCCGATCTTACGGATGGCTGTAGCCAGTGCGTAGGATGTAGCCAGTGTGTCTGCTCCGGCAAAAGCGCGGTCGGTAAGCAGATAACCGTTATCGGCGCCACGGAAAAGTCCTTCACGAATAATGTCGGCTGCACGGCCCGGTCCCATGGTGAGCATGGTTACGGTGGAGCCTGGATGTGCATCTTTCAATCTCAAAGCCTGCTCGAGAGCGTTCAGGTCTTCGGGGTTGAAGATAGCGGGTAGCGCTGCACGGTTAATAGTACCGTCGGCCTTCATGGCATCCTTCCCAACGTTGCGTGTGTCGGGAACTTGTTTTGCCAATACAATAATTTTCAAACTCATGATATTAGTTTTAGTATTTAGTACTTTTACAAAAGTTATCAGCGTGCAAAATTACACAAACCGTTGGTTTACACAAACATTCTTTACGAAAAATGCACAAAGTGAAAGATTGTGAGCAAAAGTAAAGGGTAGTGTACAAAAGTGAAAGCCCGGGATTGACCGACAAAAAGGGGCTGTTCATTGATTCCTTTTCCGCTGTTTAAGGCTCTTATGTATGTTTGTATCAGAAACGAAACAAGTGTTACGATGGGCAATTCAAACAAGGACATATATTCTCTTCTCTCTCACTTTTCTCCTGTGACATTGCAGGAGATGGAAAGCGTGCGACTGATGAACCGTACCGATACGAAGTATGTGACATCGGTCGCTACACTTTCTACTATTCTGTGGGAGCTACGGGATGAGTATCGTGTACAGGAGGTAGATGGTGAGCGTAACATTCCGTACCGTACGATTTATCTCGATACACCCGGTTGCGATATGTATCTGGCTCATCAAAACGGGCGAAGAGTACGTGAGAAGATACGCGTACGTACGTATGTACTTTCAGATCTCACATTCCTCGAAGTGAAAAACAAAAACAATAAGGGTCGTACGGACAAAAAACGCATCCGCGTACGGAATGTCAGTACCCTCCATAACGATGGGGCATCAGATTTTCTGACTCAATATGCCTGGTACGATTTGGAATCACTGACTCCGCAGCTTGAAAACCGTTTCCGGCGCATCACCCTGGTGAACCATGCCATGACCGAACGGCTTACCATCGATACGGAGGTCTGTTTTCATCACTTGCTTACCGATCGGAAGGTGTCGCTGGATAATCAGGTGATTATAGAGTTAAAGCGCGACGGACGTACTTTCTCTCAAGTGCGTGATGTGTTGCGAAAGCACCGGGTGCGACAATCGAGTTTCAGCAAGTACTGTGTAGGGTCGGCGCTGACCGACCCGGGGTTGAAACAAAACAGATTGAAACAGAAAATCAGGTCATTGAGTGCTACGGCGTAATTTCCACCACCAGGTTAGGCAAACTTAGTATAAAATCAATAGGTATATCATATATGAATGAATTAGGTGATCTCTCGTTAATGGAGGCCCCACTGATGGATAGTGCGGGATTTTTGCAACTTCTGTTGCGTTTTATGTTTAACCTGGCGGTGGTTGCTACCATTATCCGGTTCTTTTACTACCCCAAGAGTAAACGTCGCGATTATTTCTTTACTTTCATGCTTATCAGCATCAGCATCTTCCTGATGATCTTCCTGCTGGGTAGTGTGAAGATTAAGATCGGTTTTGCGCTTGGGCTGTTCGCTATCTTCGGCATTATTCGTTATCGTACGGAATCCATGCCGGTGCGGGAGATGACATACTTGTTTGCCATCATCGCCATTTCGGTGATCAATGCACTGGCTGTGAACATCAGTTATGGCGAATTGCTGGGTACTAACCTGTTGTTTGTAGGCAGCATCTGGTTTTGCGAAAGCAACCGTTCGGTGAAGCATGTGTCGAGCAAACTGATACAGTATGACCGTATCGATCTTATTACTCCCGCCCGTGAAGCCGATCTGATGGCCGACATTCGTCAGCGTACCGGATTGGATGTTCTGCGCGTAGAAGTAGGACACATCGACTTCCTGCGCGACTCGGCCATGGTGAAGGTCTATTACAAACCGCTCACCGACGAAGCAAATACAATTGATACACTCACCCGAATACCACGCGAATATGAATAAGAAAAGACTTTTTTATCTGGCAATGCTGCTTTGTACTTCTTTTGGGCTTCAGGCTCAAAGCGAAGGGCTCGGTCTCTGGACAAGCGCTGAAGTGAAGAAGAAACTGTTTCCCGGTTTCGACATTAATGCTGAAGGCGATTTCCGCTTGCGCGATAACCTGAAAACAGTGAACCGCTGGGCGGTTGGCGGAGGGGCTTCGTACCGTTTGTTCTCGTTTCTGAAAGCCGATGCCGGTTATCAGTATATACAATTCCAGCATCCGGAGGAGACCACCAAGAAGGGGAATTATATACCCGCGTATTGGTCGCCACGTCACCGGGCTACTTTCTCGCTGACAGGTACTCATTCGTTCGACCGTTTTAAAATCTCTTTGCGCGAGCGCTACCAGTACACCTACCGGGTAGGCATCTCCGTACCCAAGTACAGCAGCGAAGAAATGACCAAGCAGAAAGACGACGAAGAAATAGACTCCAAGTCGATAAGCGTACTCCGCTCGCGTCTGCAACTGGAGTACAATATCCGTAAGAGTGGTTTTACTCCGTATGCTTCGGGCGAACTCTACAACTCGCTCGACAAGGGAGGGACTCTGAAAAAGATACGTTGGACGCTTGGAACGGAATATAAGTTAAGCAAAAAGAGCGCTTTCGATGTGTACTATCTCTATCAGGACGAATCTGATGAAGATGAGGCCAACGGTCACATACTGGGAGTGGGGTATAAATTAAAATTTTGAAACTTTAGAGATTAAGGAGAATATGCAAAACAAGAATTTGAAAAGAATTAAACTGCTATTAGGCGTTTCGGTATGGTTTGCCATATCTACATGTTGCACCAGTAATCCGCTTGACGATTGGGAAGGCGATGGTTTTATTCCCGGAGGAACTACCGGAGGCGGTGGAGGCGGCACGGTAGATACATCGGGCAACCTGCTCGAGTTCGATATCGCCCTCGACGAAGCGGATGATGACTTTACCGATACCGGTGAATCAGTGGTGACCGATTCGAAAGATGAGAACTATGATGACTTCATCGAGAATTCATCGTTTACTTCCAAAGTAACGATCACGTATTCGGGTACAACGGCTACAGTGGCTAACGGTGTTACAGGGGTAACGGTCACACAAAGCGGTGCACATGTTACAGTTACTTCGACGATGAAGAGTGTAGAGTATGTGCTTACCGGAACAACTACCGACGGGTCGTTCAAAGTGTACAGTGACAATAAATTCAAACTGACCCTGAACGGAGCTAATATTACCAATCCGAAAGGAGCGGCCATCAATATCCAATCGGGTAAGCGCGTATTTGTCGTTTCGGCTGATGGTACGGAGAATACATTGACCGATGGTACAAGCTATACATTGGTGGACAAAGAAGATATGAAAGGCTGTCTCTTCAGCGAAGGACAGTTGATCTTTAGCGGCAGCGGCTTGCTGACCGTTGCCGGAAACTACAAGCATGCCATCTGTAGTGACGACTATGTACGTTTCCGCCAGGGGAGCCGGGTCACGGTGACCAAAGCTGTGAAAGATGGTATTCACACCAACGATGCGGTGATTATCGGTGGCGGACGGATCAAGATATCGGCTACGGACGATGGTATCCAGTGTGAGGAAGGTGATGTGACGGTGACTGGTGGGAAGACGACTGTCCTCACTTCTGGCAATGGATCGTATGCCGACAATGACATTTCTTCTTCATCGGGCTTTAATGTGACCGGTAAGCTGATAATCAGTGGCGGTATCGTAGAGGCAAAGAGTACTGGTTCGGCTGGGAAGGGTATGAATGTAGACAGTGATATAACGATCAGTAATGCTACGGTCAAGGTTATCACTACCGGCAAACAGTATGTGTATGGCAAACTCGACTCGTCGGCTAAAGGGATCAAAAGCAAGGCGAATATAACGATTAACAGCGGTACCATTTGGGTGCGCACTCCGGGTGGTGAAGGCAGTGAAGGCATCGAGAGTAAGAATATCCTGACCATCAATGGAGGTGATATAGCTGTTTATGCCTATGACGATGCATTCAATGCATCGAAGAATATTACCATTAATGGCGGAAACATCTATTGCTACAGCAGTGGTAATGACGGCATCGACTCGAACGGCACATTTACCGTTACAGGTGGTGTGGTTGTCTCTTCGGGAACGACTTCGCCGGAAGAAGGTTTCGACTGCGACCAGAATACATTCAAGATTACCGGCGGGATACTTGTGGGTACCGGAGGTTCTACCAGTACGCCGACTTCCAGTGCTTGTACGCAACGCAGCCTGATTTATGGAACAACAGGCACTTCGGGCCAGTATATCAGTGTGGTTTCGTCAGACGGAAAGACGAATCTGTTGACGTACAAGATTCCGCGCACTTACTCGCAGATGACGTTCGTGTTCAGCAGTCCGCAACTGACAAGCGGCAGCTATATAATCTATAAAGGTGGAGATGTATCGGGTGGAAGCACGTTCTACGGACTCAATACCGGCGGTACATACAGCGGCGGAACACAAGCCACCACTTTTACAGCTTCATCGATGGTGACTACGGTAGGCACCACCAGTGGCGGTGGAGGCGGCGGACCTCGCTGGTAATTCCATTTGACAGATAAAAACGGGCACTTTGTTGAAATCTCTTGCAGAGTTTCGGCAAAGTGCTTACTTTTACACCCATTGAAATCAGCTAACAAATGAAACGTACCGATAAACAGCAGTTACTCGAACAGTTTATTTATTACGCCGTCTGGATTGTCATTTTTCTGGCTCCGGTGGTAGGAGGGTTGTTCATGTCGTATGGCAACGAGACCGAAAGTTTCAGTTGGCGGGCAGTTCGTAGTTCATGGCTTACCACCTTGCCTTTCTTTCTGCTTTTTGTGGCCAACAATTATCTGTTGGCACCCCGGTTGTTGTTCTGGAAGAAGTATGGATGGTATGCGCTTACAGTCATCGGAACAATCGCTTTGTTATTTATACTTTATCCTTATGTCGGCGGTCATCGTCCGTTTGATGGCTTTCGAGGTCCGAATGATCAGAACGGACCACGTATGGAGCGTCAATTCCGTCCGAAACCAGGTGATGACTTCCACCCGAAACCAGGTGATGACTTTCGTCCGGGAGATGCCCCCCAAGGATTCGACCGTCGCTTTAGCGGGAACCGTCCTTTCGGCGATCTCCGGGCTCCGTTCCCGGTACCACTTATCAGCCGGTTGGCTATGGCGTTCCTGTTGGTGGGTTTCAACATCGGTATCAAACTCTTGTTCAAGTCCTTGCGCGACGAAGAACGTTTGAAAGAACTCGAACGCGAAAGTCTGCAAACGGAACTGGAATACCTCAAGTACCAGATCAATCCGCACTTCTTCATGAACACGCTTAACAATATCCATGCATTGGTGGATATCGATACGGAGAAAGCGCAGAAGACCATTCTCGAACTCTCGAAAATGATGCGCTATGTGCTCTATGAAGCCAATCAACGCACCATATCTTTGTCGAAGGAAATTCAGTTTCTCAACAATTACATCGAATTGATGAAGCTACGTTATACGGAAAAGGTCAGTGTAACCGTGGTGCTCCCCACTATCGTGCCTGATGTACAAATCCCGCCGTTGCTCTTCATCTCTTTTGTCGAGAATGCTTTCAAGCATGGAGTAAGCTACCAGCACGAGTCGTTCGTGCATATTGAAATGAAAGTGGAAGAAAATAAGCTTACCTTCCGTTGCTCTAACAGTTGTTTCGGAAAATCCGACGACCAGCATCATGGTATCGGGTTGGAGAATATCCGGAAACGCCTCCGGTTATTGTTTGGCAATGACTATACACTGTTCATCAATGAGGAGAAAGAGCACTTTGAAGTTTTACTGATAATTCCATTGTTATGATGAAATGTTTGGCTATTGACGATGAGCCGCTGGCATTGGCCCAGATCTCCGGCTATATCTCCCGTATACCGTTCCTTACCCTGGTGAAGTCGTGCCAGGATGCCTTCGAGGCTATGAAAGTGCTCTCCGAAGAGGATATCGATTTGATCTTTGTTGATATCAATATGCCCGATCTCAACGGAATGGATTTTGTGAAGTCATTGGTGGTGAAGCCTTTGGTGGTTTTTACTACGGCCTACTCGGAGTTTGCTGTCGAAGGTTTCAAAGTCGATGCGGTGGACTATCTGCTGAAACCTTTCGGCTTTCAGGATTTGGTAAAGGCTGCCGACAAGGCTCGCCGTCAGTTTGAATACCGCCGGCAGGAGCAAGGGGAAGCTCCGGCCGAACTATCCAAAGAAGACAATACCCTGTTCGTGAAAACGGAGTATAAAGTAGTGCGTATCAACATCAACGATATCAAATATGTGGAGAGCATGAGCGAGTATGTACGTATCTTTGTGGAAGGAGAGGAGAAACCCGTCATGACGCTGATGAGTCTCACTAAATTAGAAGAACGGTTGCCCGCGACCTATTTCATGCGCGTGCACCGTTCTTATATTGTCAATCTTCGGAAAGTAACCGAAGTGTCCCGTCTCCGTATTATCTTCGATGGGAAAACCTATGTACCTGTAGGCGATAATTACAAGGAAAAGTTTCTCGAATACATCAACCGGCGTAGCCTTACTTAATACCCAACTTCTTGGCTATTTCCTTCGGAAGGGCGTTCTTGTGTACCACGTAGTTCAGCGTTTTGTACGAAACGAAGGCTTTGGAGGCATACCATATACCTTTATATTTGTTGTTGGTACCCCAGGAATTCTTTACCATATAGTATTCTTTTCCGTTCTGGTCTTTGGCGATACCGTAGATCAGCATACCGTGATCGTCGGTCGATTCCCAGTTGTCGTATGCTACCTGGCGCAGCTCTTGCGTCACGTTGATCTCCGGCATGGGTTGAGCAGTCATTTCCTTGCGTTTGTCATCGGCCGTCATGCCTGTCCAGCGTGCCATATCCGAACCACTGAGGTCGGTGCGGTTCATCTCAGGCACTACGGCAATACCGTTGCGGGTGAATCCCGGTTCGCTGACATCGCTTCCCCAAGCTACTGTATAACCATTCTTTACAGCATGTTCGATCACTGCCATAAACTCATCCAGCGGCAGGTTCCATGACATTTCGTTACGCCAGTTGTCTTCCACCTCAACAGCAAATTCTGTATAGAACGGATGGTGTGTGAACGAAGAGATCGATACATAATCATCGGCGTTTAGTCCCAATGCCTGAACGAAAGTCTTCGGAGTATATTCTTTTCCCTGATACGTGAACTTCTCCGGGCGTTGTCCTAAATAAGTGTCGTAGATGGCACTAAGACCTTTGCTCCATACCGGGCTCAGCTTAGTCAACCTGCCTTTGGCGATAGCATCTACATAAGCGCCTGCTACGGCATCCAGTTCATTGTGAACCGGCAGTGTGTCTCCGTACATGATACCCGGCATGGCATCTTGCGGAACCAATCCGTAGTTCTTCATACAAAACAGTGCGTCGTAGAAACTTCCTCCCGGGCTGAAAGAGCTTTTCCCGTGGTAGCGTACATAGTTTACGGCCCGGTCTACCATCGAATGGTGTACCACGAACATTTCCGAGAGGTCATACGTTCCTTTACCCATACGGAGCAGCTCGGACTCAAGGAAAGCTAAGCTTGAGAAACTCCAGCAGGTACTCGAACGGTTCTGGTTCTTGACGGAAGTTATCGGGTTCTCTTTCACGGTAGTAAATACAAAACCCTCTTCCTTGGTATCCTGGGCAGAGAGCGTAAGACTGCATACAAGCAGTGCGGCTGTTAATAAATTCTTTTTCATTCGTATGTCAGTTTTATTATACTTATGCGACAAAGATACAGATATTCTTGGAAAAGAAAGGAGACCACTCTTCTCTTTTGTTGTAAAGTGTAAAAGAAAAGTGTAATTAAACTAATTTTAAACTGCATTTGTTATATTTGTGCTCCAAAAGCTAAAATATGGTCAGAGCCCGGAAAAACTATATTATATATGTACTGATGCTTATTCTCTTTGGCGGGCTTATCTACGTGGCCGTCGAAGAAGGAAGCCGTTTTGCGCATACCACGGCATCGGCTTCGCTATCCGATGAATCACCGTTTGCGATGTTCGTGCGATTCTTGGCGGATAACCTGCATCATCCGTTGACAATACTGCTCATCCAGATTATCGCCGTATTGCTCACCGTACGCCTGTTCGGAGCTTTGTTCCGGTATATCGGGCAACCGGGGGTGATCGGGGAGATTGTGGCCGGTATCGTGCTGGGCCCGTCGTTGTTGGGGCACTTCTTCCCCGAAGCTTTTCAGTTTCTGTTCCCCGCCGAGTCGTTGACCAATCTCGGCCTGCTTAGTCAGGTAGGGTTGGTGTTGTTTATGTTTGTCATCGGCATGGAGCTCGACTTCAGTATCCTGAAAAATAAAATCAATGAGACGTTGGTTATCAGTCATGCCGGTATTCTGGTTCCTTTCTTTCTGGGCGTAGTCGCTTCTTACTGGATTTATGAAAAGTATGCAGCCTCTTACACCTCTTTCCTTCCTTTTGCCCTGTTTATCGGTATTTCCATGAGTATCACCGCCTTTCCGGTGCTGGCCCGCATCATACAAGAACGCAATATGACGAAGACGCCCCTCGGCACGCTTTCCATTGCTTCGGCTGCCAATGACGATGTGACGGCCTGGTGCTTGCTGGCGGTGGTGATTGCCATCACCAAAGCGGGCACGTTTGCCAGTGCGCTGTATTCCATCGGTCTTACGGTGGTGTATATTGTGGTGATGTTTGTGGTGGTACGCCCGATATTAAAGAAGGTAGGAGCAGTATATGCCAATCAGGAGGTGATCAATAAGTCGTTCGTCTCTTTCATCCTGCTGATATTGATCGTGTCGGCCACGGTGACGGAAGTGATCGGTATCCATGCGTTGTTCGGTGCTTTTATGGCCGGAGTGGTGATGCCCACCAACCTGGGTTTCCGCAAGGTGATGATGGAGAAGGTGGAAGATATTGCGCTGGTATTCTTCCTGCCGCTGTTCTTCGCCTTTACCGGATTGCGTACGGAGATAGGGCTGATAAACAGCATCGACCTGTGGTGTGTCTGTGGGTTGCTGGTCGCTGTGGCTATTGTCGGTAAATTGGGAGGGTGCGCCATTGCTTCGCGCTTGGTAGGCGAGTCGTGGAAAGACAGTCTCATAGTGGGTACCTTGATGAATACACGCGGATTGATGGAGTTGGTGGCTTTGAACATCGGTTATGAGATGGGAGTGCTTCCACCCTCTATTTTTGTTATCTTAGTTATCATGGCGTTGGTCACTACCTTTATGACTACTCCCTTGCTGCACTTTGTGGAGCGTGTCTTTGCCCGTCACGAAGAACGGTTATGGCCGAAACGCAAGCTGGTGTTCTTTTTCGGATTGCCGGCGTCGGGGCGTAATATGCTTTCCGTATACAACCTGTTTTATGGGAAGATGCTGAAAAAGGAACAGGTGGTGGCCGCTCACTATACATTGGGAACAGACCTCAATCCGCTTCATGCTGAGCAGTATGCCCGTGAAAGCTTCGTGCCGGTCAACAAACGGGCTGCTGAGTTGGGTATCCATATACATACGCACTACCGGGTGACAGATAAACTGGTGCAGGACATTGTTCAGTATGTGCGTAAGGAGAAACCCGATATGTTGCTGTTGGGTGCGGGAAACCGTTATGGCAACGAATCACCTACCACAGGAGCGCTTCCGTTTCTCTCGTTGTTTCGCGACAAGACCGAAGAGGTGGTGAGCCAGGTAACGTGCCCGGTTGCCGTACTGGTGAACCGTAATTTCCAGGATGGGGTTCCGGTTTCGTTTGTGCTGGGTGGTATGATAGACGAGTTCATGCTGCCGTTCCTGGTGCGGTTGGCCGACAACGGAGTGCCGATACGTTTGTATCTGTTTGCCGCCGAGGACGAAGGGTTCAGGCAATTGATCGCTCCGGTACTGGAGCAGTACAACGATCTGATTTCCGAGCGTTCATTCAGTCAGATAGACGAGCTGGTACCCGAAGAAGGACGGCAAGAGTTACTGATCCTGAGCCAGAAGGTATATGCACGGATCTCTGAAGATGAAGAGTTTTCGAAACAATTCTCTTCCATGCTGGTGATTCGTGAAAGTTTGAAAGATATAAAAGAAGAAGTGTATGATCAATAGTACTACCGGTCTGGTGCTCGAAGGAGGGGGGATGCGTGGAGTATTCACCTGTGGCGTGCTGGATTACCTGATGGATCATGATATCCGTTTTCCTTATGTAATAGGTGTTTCGGCGGGAGCCTGTAATGGACTCTCGTATGTGTCCCGTCAACGCGGACGCGCCAAGTATAGTAACATCGACTTGTTGGAAAAGTACAACTATATCGGGTTGAAGCATCTGTTCAAGAAACGTAATATTATGGATTTCGACCTGTTGTTCCGTGAATTTCCCGAGCATATCATTCCTTATGACTACGAAACCTATTTTGCTTCGCCGGAACGTTATGTCATGGTAACAACCAATTGCCTGACGGGGGAGGCCAATTATTTCGAGGAGAAACAGGACAAACAACGGGTACTGGATATTGTCCGGGCGTCGAGCAGCCTGCCGTTCGTTTGCCCCATTGTATATGTCGATAATACCCCGATGCTCGATGGTGGAATCGTAGACAGCATTCCTTTGATACGTGCCATGCACGACGGGTATGAGAAGAATGTAGTGGTATTGACACGCAACCGCGGATACCGCAAAGATACTAAAGATGTGAAAATACCATCTTTCATCTACCGGAAATACCCCGGACTCCGGGAAGCGTTGAGCCACCGGAATGCCTTATACAATGATCAACTGGAACTGGTAGAACGAATGGAAGATGAAGGCCGGATTACCGTTATACGCCCATTGAAGCCTATTGCGGTGGACCGGATAGAAAAAGATATCCAAAAATTAACTGACTTTTATAACGAAGGATATGCCTGCGCAGCGGCTGTTTTTGGATAATCTGTAAGCTTTTATTTTAACATATAAGTACGGAATAATTGTTATTTTTCACCGAATACTTGTATGATATTGTTGATGTATTTACCTTTGCCGCCGGAATATCCCGTAAAAGGGTATTCCGGAAACAGGAAATAGTTATTAATTTAAAAACTGAAAGATTATGAAAATGAGTATGAAGAGACGCATTTTGATGCTTATGATGGTTGTTTCTGCCACATTCGCTTACGGACAATCAGCCGGTGATCTGGCACTTGGTGGTAACATTGCTTATACAAGCGCTGATGGCTATAATGCTATGGGTCTTGGTGTGAAGCTCCAATGGAACATTACCGATGCAATTCGTTTGGAACCGAGTTCTACTTATTATTTTAAGAAAAACAATTTTAACTTGTGGGATGTGAACTTCAATGGTCACTATCTATTCAATGTAGCCCCGAATTTCTATTTGTATCCGATTGGCGGTATCAGTTTGCTTGGCATTAGCCATAAAGACTTCGATGGCGATACCGAACTGGGTATCAATGCCGGTGGTGGTGCGGAATACGCGCTGACTCCCCAATTGTCAGTCAATGCGGAAATCAAGTATCAGTTTGCATCTGATTGGGACCGTGCCTTGTTTACTACAGGTATTGTGTTTAGATTCTAAATGTATCAAGGGTTAAAACTATAAGAATGCCGGTGAAGGAGTTAATCTTTCACCGGCATTTTTTCGTAATATTGTATATTTCTGTACTTTTGTCCGGCGAATGTTAAAACAGCATCCCGTAAACAACGATTTACTCACTTCAGAAGATTCTACTAATATGAGCGCGAAACGGAAAACAGTACCCACTCCCAAAGTTTCTTACAATTACCGGCCGGCGGATATGAAGCTGACCGAGTGGCAAATCATCCTGCGTCGTCAGGCAGCTGCCAAAGCATTCTTTGCCATATCGGCTATGGATGAACGGTATGCACCGGGCGATTACCAGGTGATCAATCCAATCAATAAAAGCGAATACAAAGTGGTGTACCGCGGACAGGGGAATGAGTGGAACTATTGCTCGTGTATGGATTTCAAGGCCAGCCGGTTGGGTACTTGCAAGCACATAGAGGCAGTGGCGTTGTGGATCGGGCAGAACAAGCTGCCTGTGTATAACCAGATACCTCCTTACACTTCTGTATATGTGTCGTACAAAGACGAGCGCGAAGTGCGGCTGCGTGTCGGTACCGACAACCGGGAGGAGTTTCTCCGGTTGGCCGAACCTTATTTCACGCCCGACGGACGGTTGAAACCGGAAGCGCTGCATACGGTGACCGACTTCTTTCTGGATGCTTTCCGGTTGAACAATACCTTCCGCCTGTATCCGGATGCACTGAGTTTCATCCTGGAACAACGCGACAACAAACGCCGGAGAATGATGCTCAGTCAACTCACCGATACCTATCTGGACACCATTCTCAAAACCAAACTCTATCCGTACCAAAAAGAGGGCATCCGTTTTGCTTTCGGCGCCGGAAAGTCTATCATTGCCGATGAGATGGGGCTGGGGAAGACCATACAAGCTATTGGCACAGCCGAGATACTGAAGAAAGAGAAGATGATTTCGACTGCACTCATCGTTTGCCCCACTTCGTTGAAATACCAATGGAAAAAGGAGATCGAACGGTTTACCAACTCAACTGCTGTCGTGGTGGAAGGTAACCATTTGCGCCGCAAAGAGCTTTACCAATCGGAAGAATTCTACAAGATCGTATCTTACAACAGCGCTTGCAACGACATCAAGGCCATGCGATCGTTACAAACCGATCTGCTGATCATGGACGAAGTGCAGCGGTTGAAGAACTGGAACACGCAGATATCGAAAGCGGCGCGCCGGATTGATTCGGAGTATGCTGTTATCCTGTCGGGTACCCCGTTGGAGAATAAGCTGGAAGAACTGTACTCCATCATGCAGTTCGTCGACCAATACTGCTTAGGTCCTTATTACGAATTCATGGATCAGACGGTAGTGACGGCAGATACCGGCAGGGTGATTGGTTACAAAGGACTGAATGAGATCGGGAAGAAGATGGCGCACGTGCTGATACGCCGTCGCAAGCGGGATGTGGCCTTGCAGTTGCCCGAGCGTACGGATAAGATACTCTTCGTTCCCATGACCGGGGAGCAGAAGGCGATGCACGATGATTTTCAGTTTGTCGTTTCGTGTATTGTTACCAAGTGGCGGAATCAGCGGTTCCTGAGCGAGAAAGACCGCAAGCGGTTGCTTATGAATATGAGTCAGATGCGTATGGTATGCGACAGTTCGTATATTCTCGACCAGCGCACGCGCTACGATACGAAAGTAGAAGAAACGATGAACATCCTGCAAGGGGTATTCGAGAGTGGCGATGAGAAAGTGGTGATATTCAGTCAGTGGGAACGGATGACGCGGCTCATCGCGCACGAGCTGGATAAGTTGGGCGTGCGGTATGAGTACCTGCATGGTGGCGTTCCTTCCGAGAAGCGGAAAGATATGGTGCAAGATTTCACCGAGCTTCCCGAAAGCCGGGTATTCATCTCGACCGATGCCGGAAGTACAGGCTTGAACCTGCAAGTGGCTTCTGTCCTGATCAATCTCGATCTACCTTGGAACCCGGCAGTGCTCGAACAACGTATCGCCCGCATCTACCGTATCGGGCAGAAACGCAATATACAGGTAATCAACATGGTGGCCAGCGGAACCATTGAAGAACGGATGCTGGATACGTTGAACTTCAAGTCGTCCCTGTTCGAGGGAATCCTGGACGATGGAGCCGATTCGATCTTCCTCGAAGACAGTAAGTTCGACAAGATGATGAATACCATTGAGACGATCACCCAGGAAACGGAAGGTGAGGAGAGCACCGTGATCATTGGTTCCGACGATACGGAAGAGAAGAATGTGGTTTCTTCGGCTGACGAATTGCAGGGTGAATTGGATTTCCCGGAGGATGAGCAGGAAGAACTTCTGTTTGAGAGCGCCATCAACCGGCTGGAGGAACCGGAAAAGGAGGCTGCATCGAGTCAGCCGGAAGAATCAACCGAAAACGGAAGTGCTGCATCCGGTCCGACGAGCGGAGCGACCGATACCGCGTCGCCCGAGCAATTGGTACAACAAGGTATGTCATTCTTTGCCGGATTGGCGCGTACACTCAGTTCGCCCGAAGCTACGGAGAAACTGGTAAACTCCCTTGTGGAGGAAGACAAAGAAACCGGACAGACCACGTTGAAGATTCCCGTACCCGATAAGGAGAGCGTGACTAATATCCTGAAACTGTTCGGTACTTTATTAGGAAAGTAAATTCAGTGGTTCTTCTACCTGTGCGAAAAAGTGAATTCTATTCACCATTCGTCACGTTTTTTGAGTTATTGCGTTAATTGTCAGGAAAATAATCAATGGTGAATCCCTTTTTTATTCACCATTGATTCACCATTTTCAGGGGTATTCACCATTTTATGTCAGTCTCTTCTTAACACGATACTGAGACTTTCTCAGGGAGACTTACTTGGTATGTCCCTGAGTGTACAGCTTCTTCAAGCGAGCAAACCACTGGTTTCATCAGTCATAACACTTAGTTTCATCAGTTATAACATTTTGTTTCATCCGGCGGAACACTCTGTTTCTCGTAGTGCAACACTCTGTTTCAAGTAATGAAACACTCCGTTTCAAAGGATGAAACACTTTGTTTCAGCGGCATGAAACAGTTTGTTTCAAGCTGAGTGAAACTTACTATCTGACAGCGAAAGTCAAATATAGGTTAGGATTTCGTTCGTCGATCATTTGTTTAACGAACTCGGAAACCAAGAAAGAAATGGTGAATACCTCTGAAAATGGTGAATCAATGGTGAATAAAAAAGGGATCCACCATCGGGTATCTATCTTATAATTAGCGCAATAAGTCGAAAAACGTGACGAATGGTGGACTGTGTTGCGAAAACACTGTGTAGAGACCTATCTGCACATTGCCACTGTAAACTCGGCTTCACCCTCTTCGGCAAAGATACCCCAGGGGTTCCCGGCCATGGTATAAATCCGGTTGGTCAGTGCCACTTCATTATTAACGTAAGCCGTGCAAACGGAGTTCTCCACAACGAGTGTCAGCTGGTACTTGCCATCCACGGGGGCAGAGAGTGGGGCGGAAGTCAATGTGTAAAGCACTGATTGGTTGATCTTCCGGTCGAGCCGTATCACACCTGCTTGTGGGTCGATCACCAGGTCGTATATTTGTTCTTGTTGACCGTACGCCGCCAGTTCTACGCCAAATCGTTTGGCGCTGGAAGGTTGGATGGTAACCGATAGCTTGCTTGCCGTGTTGAAACGTGGAAAGATCGTGATCGCCTTTTCTTCTCCTCCGGTCAATGTATAGGTATTGTCTGCTAAGGTGGTGTTCCGCGAAAGCAACGGCGTGAGGGATACCGGAGTATTTATTCCTGCGTTCAACGATTCGGGAATTCCTATCCTCAGTTCTCCATTGCCTTGCTGAATCAACCGGTGTACTACCAGACTGCCGCCCCAACTGTAGTTGCTGGTATCGTTGGCATCCACACGGGTAGGACACCACCCGAAAAGGTACCGGTTGTTTCCATCGCCAGCCGTTTTACCGGCATAAAAGGCCACTCCATCCAAGGCATTGTAAGCGGGAGTAGTCCAGTTGCCCGAACCTGTAGCCCGGTATTTGTAGTGCACTTTGCGGTCGTCTATGTCGGAGAAAATGAGGTACTGGTATCCGTTCATGGTGAACACATCGGGGCATTCTACCATAAAAGTACCCTCCCCGTTGTAGAACGGGTCTTCGCGTGTCCAACTGATCAGGTCGGTAGAGCGGTATTGGGCCAGTACGGCTGTCCACTCGGACGAATAGAAATTAGACCGGGTGCTGACCAGCATCTTGTATTCGTTACTGTTTTCGTCGAAGAAGAGAACCGGGTCGCGGAACTCGGCTGCGTCATATCCCTGATCTGCCTGTATTTTGAACTCCGGCAATTTGGTCCAATTCCTCAGGTCGGTAGAGGTAGCCAGCAGGATTCTTTCGCGGGGATATACAACGCCGTCGCCGTTATGTCCGGTGTAGAAGGCGTAGTAAACACCATCTTTCTTGATCACTGATCCTGTGCCCAACGCTTTTTCCGGAGAGTCGGCCGTGCCGCAAGGAATCATTAACCCATTATCGGCGTACGTCACGAAATTGCTTGTCGTAGCTGCATGCCAGGGATGGAAAGTAGCCGCGCCGTCGCGTGCATCCTGCAGGTAGAATACATGGAACTTACCGTTTTCGTAGAAGGGCATCGGGTCGCCTACCCATCCGTCGGCAGGTTTGTGAAACAAAGTGTATGGTTGCAACAGGTCATTCACTTCCTTATAGGCCAATGCCTGCGCCAGTTCGTCGGGCTGGGAGATACCTAAATCAATGCCATCTCCTTGTTGCCATTCCGAAATATCGGCGGTAGAGCTGATCTGGTCGTCGGAGAATTTCAGCGTAACGAGATAAGACGTACTCGTCAAGAGACTTTGTGCGATTCTGACCGTTTGCTTGCCTCCTTTCTCGGTGTTGACTTCCAACACGAGTTCGTCTCCGGCAAGGGTGTATGTGTGAGGTGCAAACATGGCATACCCGCAGGCAGCTTTGGTGGTGGCATCGCCCAGAGTCAGGGAGTTTCCGGTACGGTAGACGCTGGTATTGTCTTTCCCGGTTATGGAGGTGTTGTTCTCTATATGGCGGGTCACCAGAGGCATATCAGAAAGGGTATTCCCGAATGTGACTGTCGCTTCTGCTTCGGCTGCCGCATGGGTATCGGGCAGTTTAACTTCACAGGTCTGTCTTTTGTTTTTGATGACTACCGATTCGATGCCTCCCCATACTTCCTTGGCCGAAGGAGTAACGGCATACGCCTGTACGCTTATTTGTGTAAGCAGGTGGTAAAAGGTACAGGATGTCATTCGGCTGGTGTTCGATCCTTCTTTTACTTTGGTAACCATCAGGTCGGTCGAGCCATCCAGTTCGGGAAAGGCGACTTTCCCATCCGTGGTGTTCAGTTGTCCGCTGGCGGGATACCAGCCCAGCATTTTGGTATTGCTTCCCGATTGGGGATAGTATTGGGCAGGAGAGAAAACCAATGTATGATCTACAGCCTGGATGCGTGCGCTCAGCGGTGTGCATCCAGCATACGTATCCGGATAGTCGGGAGAAGCATTCAGCCGGACAAACGCTACATTCAAGTCCGAGCGAAGCGTGTTTTGAATCATTCCGTCACCGCGTGAGCTGACTTCTACAGTCGCAATTCCGGCCTGAAAGCGGATTTCGTGTGGTTGGGTGTTTCCGGATTCGTCTAATTCATTGGCAGAGCAAGCGAACAGCAAGCATGTAATGCACAAAAGCCATGTATGTTTCATGATATTTCTTATTATAAGGTGATGAGTAAAGTGTGTAAGATCCTTCCGCAAGGCATTCTGTGTCTTGCGGAAGAATAGAAAAGTAAAAAGTGGGAGGAGGAAGGACTAACGGAAAGCTTCCACGCTGATGGTTGCGTCGCCACCCTCGGCAAATACTCCCCAGCCATTCCAGTTCATCTGATAGATGCGGTTGGTGAGTGCCTTCTTGCCGTTCACATAAACGGCACAAACGGAATTCTCCACGAGGATGGTCACATCGTATTCGGTAGCCGTGGGTAGGGCGATGGAGGTTCTTGTCTCCACGTTCACGCCATCTTTGATATGATCGAGTTTCAGCAGACTGTTCGTTATGTCGAACACAAGGTCGTGTACTTCGCTGCGGTTGCCGCTGGCGCCGAATTCGAAACCGCAACGCTTGGCGCTGCCCGGTTTTACTTTCGCAGTAATTTTGAACAAACCTTTCTGTCCGTCGAAGATAGCGAGTGCTTTTTGGGTGTCGCTTCCTTTCAGGGTGTAGTTGTTTCCTGAAACAGTGGCGTTCTTGTTTACTTTAGCAGTCAGGGCGATGGGAGCGCTTAGCTTGGCTGCAAGCGGTGAAGCAGGAACCACATTCAGCGTGCCGTCGCTGTTCTGCGTCAGTTGGTGAACCACCAATGCGCCGGCCCATACCATGCTGTTGTCATGCGTGTTGTCATTGAACTGGTTCCGGGTGTAGCACCAACCGAACAGGTAACGGTTTGTACCGTCGCTGGCTGTCTTACCGGCGTAGAAATAGTAATCGTCAAGAGCCGGCTGGGCAGGCGTGATCCAGGTGTTTGTACCTACCGGGCGATACACGTAGCGGGTACGGCGGTCGGCGCCTCCCCAATCCCAATTGGAGTAAACCAAGTATTGATAACTACCCATGGTAAAGGCATCGGGGCATTCCAATACGCGTTCACCATTATAATAATAAGGATCTTCGAGTGTCCAGTTCAGCATATCGGTGGATGAGTACTGGAAGATGACAGCCTGCCAGTCGTTTACGGCGGGAACATATCCACGGCCTGTTACGAGCATGATGTACTTGTCGCCTTGCTTCATCAGGAACGGGTCGCGGAACTCATTGGCATCCTGGTCGTGTCCGGCCTGAAGGGAGAACTCCGGTTTCTTGGTCCATGTTTTCAGGTCCTTCGAAGTGGCGAGGAATATCTTCTCGTGCGGATTCAGGTTGGCATTATGGGCGGTGTAATAGGCATAGTAAGTATCACCCACTTTAATCACCGAACCGGTACCGAGTGCATCTTCCTGGCTATTGTCCGCTCCGCAGGGAATGGCGATACCTTCGTCGGTGTACGAAGCAAAGTCGGTTGTGGTAGCATGTGCCCATGGATGGAAGGTGTCACCGCCGTCGCGGGCATCGTGCAGGTAGAATACATGGAATTTTCCGTTCTCGTAATAGGGCATGGCATCGCCTACCCAACCGTCGGCAGGTTTCCAAAAGGCGGTATATGTCTGATAGCGATCGTTCACATCGTGGTATGCCGGGGCGTTGAAGTCGGCATCGGGATCGTTGCATACGTAGTCCGTGTCGCTGCACGCTGCCAAAGCGGCTACAGTGAACAGGGATGCGAAAAGGTGTATATTGAATTTCATATTCTTATGTTTTGTATTCACCACAGAGTCACACAGAGTTTCACAGAGTTTTTAACTCTTGCTTTTATTGTTAAGTTTTTAATTCCTCTGTGGAACTCTGTGTGACTCTGTGGTGAATCGTTATTATTTGGATATATAATAAATAATGTTGCGCGTGATGGTCTCGATGTTATCGCGATACGTGTTCTTCGGATAGTTATCCTCGTACCAGTCGTAACATTCGGCTCCGCAGGTGATAACTGTACCCTTCGTTCCATTCGACGGGTATTCGGTAATAACGGAAGTGTCTTCCATGTTATCGTCCCAGTGCAGGGTGGCGAGTTGCTTGCCGCCGTTGGTTTCCATCCACTTATCGCGACCGAAGTACTGTGGTGTCCAGTCAGCTTTGAGGTTCCAGCGTACATTGCGGGCGCGGGTGGTACTTCCGTTACTGATGAGGAAGCAGCGGTTGGTTTCGCCTGCCGGTTTGCGTACACCTTCGAATATCTCGTGGTTGATGAATCGGATGCCCCAGCCGATGCCGTTGCCGTCGTTCACTTCGAACGGATTGTTATCGAAACCCCAGGCGTTGTTGAACATGTTGCCATCCTTGGAGATGTTGAGCAACTTACCGAGAGCCATACCGCCGGAGCTGAGGAACAGTCCGCCGCCTTGTGCCAGGAATCCATTCAATGCACTGATCACTGCCGGGTTGTTGGCTGCATCGGGAGCAACGGGGTCGCCGCCTTTGCCAAAAGAGTCATAGTGATACCAGATCATGCCGTATGCACTCAGGTCTTTACCCTCTTTGATATCCTTGAACGAGATGTATTCGGCATTGTCGAAACTGTCGCTCAACCATTCCCAGGCTTTCTTCTCGTCCATGTTGGTAAGGTCGCCTGCCGTAGCTGCTTCGCCCAGGAATGCTTTCGGGCTGAGGCTGGTCGGTACTACCGTTACCGTATAGGTGAACGATTCGCCTAAGTATGAGATTGTGTAGGTCACCGGATTGGTAAAGTCGTGGGTGCTGCCGAGGGGTGCGGTGAGTTGCGCTCCTTCATTCATGGTCAGCGTAGGGGTGAGGGCTATTACTTCCTCGCCTATCGGGTAGAGCACCTTGATGGTACGGTTATTCTGGTCGATGGTACCGGTGTACTTGCCGATGGAGAAGGTGAGAATCTTCGTCACGTCGCTGACATGGAGCGCCAATACCTTGTAGTCGTGATACAGATTACCGTTCGCTACCCGGTATGTGGTGACGGCCGACAGGTCGATAGGACCTTGCGGGTTGGCCGGCGACAGGATGCTGGCTCCTTCGGACAGTGTGTACGAGGGCGTAACCTTGGTCAGGTCGGCGTTGGAGGCGAAGATCAGTTCGATGGTTCCTTTCTCTTCGTCGAGTGTTTCCAATTTGGCATTGGCAGTGAAGGTCTTGATCTTCACTCCGCCGCTGTTGTCTATCCCGTTGTATTCGTCTTCAATGCAGGAACCCAGTCCCAGTATGGTGGCTGCCGCTACGAAGAGTGATAATATATTCTTTTTCATTGTTCGGATACTTTTAATTGTTAGCGAATTATTTCCAACCCGGATTCTGTTTGTAGATGCCTTCGGTGAAGTTGATCTGCTGTTGCGGGATGGGGATGTACTCATCCTGGTTCTTGTCGAACTTACCCTCTTTGAGGTAGTAGCGGCGTTCGCCTTCCGACTGGAAGTACTTGTTCAGCACATCCGATGCGATACCCCAACGAACGAGGTCGAAGAAACGGTGACCTTCCATAGCCAGCTCCAGACGGCGTTCCCAACGAAGCGCCTGGCGGGCATAGTTCTGTGTCCAGTTGTCGGCCGGATAAGTAGCAATGTTCACCTTCTTGGCATAAGGGATGAATACCGTACTCTTGGCGCGTTCGCGCAGTTGGTTGATGAGCGGACGGGCTTCGTCCTGGCGACCCAGTTCGATCAGAGCCTCGGCACGTACCAGCAGGATATCGGCAAAGCGGAGGATGATGCGGTTCTTCGAGTTGGCATAGAAAGGCGATACGTTCTTGAAGCAGTCGCACGACGGATCGACGTTCTCTTTCAGCGAAGCGTAATGCCCGTATACGGATGGTGTGCGGTTCCAGTTCTCTTCGTATATCAGCTCCTCATTGTATTTATAAGGTACACCCGGAATAGCTACGGTGTGGTACAGACGCGGGTCGGCATTGTCTTCGCCTATCACGTAATTGCTATTGTTATACCGGTCGAAGTCGGGCAACCCGTTTACAGTCTTGAAAGCGTTCACTAAGTTCTGGCTCGGCTTGTGGAAATCACAGCAACCCAATCCCATCGGTACCGAGAGCAGATCGCCCCAGTTGAGGCGGCCGAACATGGTTCCGTCATCGTAAGAGTATTGTACGGCGAAGATCGACTCGCGGCCGTTTTGGTACGTACCCGGCAGGAAGTTATTCGCAATGTCTGCTTCGAGTCTGTACGATGAGTTCATCACTACTTCGGTGTATTCCAATACCTTATTCAGATCGTCCTGATTTGGAGTACCGGTTACACCGTTCTGTTCGTCCTGACGATAAGCTTTGAACAGGTATGCTTTGGCTAAGTAAGCAGCAGCGGCGATCTTGTTGGCACGGCCCACTTCGCTTTGTGTGGCAGGCAGCAGGTTGTACGCTTGCTGGAAGTCGTTACATATCTTTGCCCACTGCTCGTCGTTGGGCAGGGTATTGCTCACCTTGGCGTAGTTGTTCATCGGTGTATCTTCGTCCACAAACGGGATGTGTCCGAATACCTCTTTGAGCATGAAGTAGAAATGTCCGCGGAGGAAGTACATCTCGCCCATGCGGGAGTTCTTCAGGGTGAACTCTTTCTCATCTACCGTTTTTAGTACCGACAAAGCTGAGTTGGTGCGCGAGATAGCTTCGAAGATGAAGAACCACAGGCCGTCCGCTTCGCCGAAATCGGTCTTGATGTTCTCCGATATTTCATAATAATGGAAGGCAGCGATGTCGGTCTGGTCGTTACCACCCTTGTAGGCATCGTCCGAGCGAACGTTTCCATACGGCCACAAGCTGAACGGTTTGTCGTAATGGTCGTTGCCTAATGAAGCGTAAGCAGCTACGCAGAGTTGTTCTACCTGGGTGGGATCTTTCACTTGCTCTTCGCTGAGCAGGCTTTGCGGCGTTACGTCGAGGAAGTCGCAACTGTGCAGCAAGAGTGTGGTGAGTGCTGCCACAGCTATATATGTTATCTTTTTCATTGTGTATTTCTTGTTTTAGAATGAAACGTTAATACCAAAGGTCATGGTGGTGGGTATGGGATAACCCCATGCCGGATTCTCAGGGTCTACACCGGTGAAACTCTTGCTGCTGATGGTGAAGAGGTTCTGTGCGCTGATGTAGGTGCGGAAGCTGTTCAGATTGAGATGCTTCAGGAAGGTGCGCGGCAGGTTGTAGCCTAACTGGACATTGCGCAGCTTCAGGTATGAGCCATTTTCGATAAAATAACTCGAGAAACGTCCTTCGTCATTCTTGTTGTTCACGGTGGCTGCCGGAATGTTGGATGTCGGGTTGGTGACCGGATCCCAGGCATTGAGCAGGCGTGATGTTTTGTTGGAACGTGTATCGGAGACACTCCAAAAATCGGATACGCGTTTAACCGTGTTGTCCACCTCGACACCTTGTATTCCCTGGAAGTAGACCGAAAGGTCGAAGTTACCGTATGACAGGTTGATGTTGAGCCCATACGAAAAGTCGGGGAAGAGCGGATTGCCCAGCCAGGTCCGGTCTTTGTCGTTGATCACTCCGTCGTTGTTCAAGTCGCGGTAGCGGATGCGTCCCAGATCTTTTCCGTTCTGCACGCAGTGTGCATCCAGTTCTTCCTGCGATTTGAAGATACCATCGGCTACATACCCGTAGAAACTTCCGTAAGCGCGGCCGAGGATATTGTCATAACTACCATTGCCTCCGTAAGAGAATTTCACCGCATCGGGTAAGTAAGTTACTTTATTGGCATTCGTCGAAACATTTCCTGTGATATCGTACTGTAACTTCTTTCCCAAAGTTCCACGATACCCCAGTGTCATTTCGAAACCTTTATTCTCCATGCTGCTACCGTTGTAGGTCTTTTGGGCTCCTTCGCCATAAATGGCAGGGTATCCGGGAGTGTACAGCATGTCTTTCGTTTTCTTGATGTAGTATTCCACCGAACCATACAGTGCCTGGTTAAAGAGCCCGAAGTCGATACCGATGTTGGTCTGTGTGCTTGTTTCCCATTTCAAATCAGGATTTTCTATCCGTTCGCGCCGGTAGCCTGAAGGCAGCAGACCTGAACCTTTTCCGGAGATGTCGTAGGCAGTTCCCCATACAGCATTCCAAGTGGGGTCGTCCTTACCATAGAAGGTGCTGTAGATACTGTAAATGGCTCTGTTGTCCATCGTCTGATTACCGGTTTGTCCCCATGCGCCACGCAGCTTCAGGTCGCTCAACCATTCTTTAGTACCTTCCATAAAGGACTCTTCGTTGATCTTCCACCCCAAGGTAAGGGAGGGGAATATACCCCAACGGTTGTTCCTACCAAATCGTGATGAACCGTCGCGGCGCAGGGTGGCCGAAGCTAAGTATTTATTATTATACGCATAACTCAGTTTGCCGAAATAGGACATGAGTGTGTACATGGTGGCATCGCCCCAACCTTCGCTCGTACCTGTACCTTGAGAGGGATACATGTAGTCGGGTGTCTGTAAAGTAAACCCTTCACGGGAACCGCCGAAGTTGATGTCTTCCTGTTTGTACATCTCCATACCGATCAGTGTTTCGAAACGGTTTTTGCCTATTTCGAAGTCGTAAGTAGCGGTGTTACTCCAGGTCCACTTGGTCCAATGCGCCTGCTCCATCGCGGATTTCGTCTTGCCGTCGTTGGTCACGTAGCCATTCTTGAACGAGTAGGTGAACGAACGTTTGTAGAAGTTGCCGTAATCCAGACCGAAGCTGGAACGAATGTGGAGTTTCTTTAGCGGTTCGATATCAATAAAGGCATTGCCGAACAGGCGCCAGTACGTATAGCGGTTGTCTTTGTTCTTTTCAATCAAGTCCACCGGGTTACGGCGGTCGGGAAGGCCTTCTATCGGGCCACCCCATCCTTTACCGTCTTCGGTATGTACGGGGATGAAAGGAACGGCTATCAGGGCGGCTTCCACGATCTGGTAAGGTTGCGTCACCTCGCTGGTGCGGTTCAGGGTGAAGTTCTCACCGATGGTCACCCGGTTGTTCATCAGTTTGTACTCGCTGTTCATACGGGCGGAGATGCGGTTGAAGTCGGTGCATTTCACCAACCCGTCGTTCTCGTAATACCCTAATGAGAAGAAGTAATTGCCTTGTTCGGTGCCGTTGCTTACCGATAGGTTGTAGGACTGTGCAATACCCGTGCGGGTAATCTCGTCGAACCAGTCGGTGTTGGCAGGTTTCATGGTGCGGGCGGCATCGAGGTATTCGGGGAAAAGTACTTGGGTGAGGGTGCGGTTTCCAGCTTGGCCCGTGCCTTCGAGGTATTTAATACCTAAGTTGTTCGTGTTGGGATCTTCACCATTGTTTACCATGGCTTTCCACATCACCTCGGCATACTCCTTGGAACTGAGCACATCGATGCGGTTGGTATAGGCCGATGCGGTGAGGTAAGCATCGAAATTGACCCGGATGCTTCCTTTCTTTCCCTTCTTGGTGGTAACGACAATTACTCCATTGCCTGCACGTGAGCCGTAGATACTGGCTGCTGAGGCATCGCGTAATACCTGAATGCTTTCGATATCGCTTCCATTGAGCTCGTGCATGCCCGCTGTACTGGGTACACCATCTATAATATAAAGCGGATCGTTATTAAGGCCCAAGGTACTGATACCGCGGATGCGGACAGTAGCCGAACCGCTCGGGTTACCGTCGCTGGTCACCGTCATACCAGCCACGCGTCCTTGCAGGGCTTTCATCGGGTTATTCTCAGCAGCTTTCATCATATCGTCTACCTTGACAACCGATACGGCGCCGGTGAGGTCGGCTTTGCGTTCGGTACGGTAACCAACGGCAACTACCTCATCGAGCAAGAGCGATGATTCTTTCAGGGTAACATTGATAACGGTCTGTCCGTTGAGAGCGATCTCCCGGTTTTCGTAACCGATATACGAGAATACAAGCGTGGCGTTTCGGGGAGCGGAGAGGGTGTAGTTACCGTCGAGGTCGCTGATACTACCCGAGGCTTCTCCTTTAATACTTATGCTTACCCCGATCAGAGGTTCATTGTCTGTAGCAGATTTGACGTTTCCTTTCACCGTAATGTTTTGCGCGTTTGTGAGGGCGCAGCAGGTAACAAGGAAAATCATAATGATAAGATTTCTCATTCTTCATTAGTGATTTAAACATTAACAATTTGATTTCAGTTCTCAGTAGCTTTCCCGGCTTGAACTTCTGCTGCAAAGGTGCAGGGATTGCTTGAGTGCGACTATAAAATTTGTTTCAAAGGTACGCAAATTTGATTCAATCCCGGATTGAAGGGCATTTTCTTTCTTTTTTAACTTTTTTGGCTACGGTGTGCTTGTTTTTTTGTTTGGCTGCGCGGGGGTCATCTTTTCTTTTGTCTTGAAACAAAAGAAAAGAAGCAAAAGAAAAATTCAAGGCTGCGTCTGTTTTCCTACTCGCTCACTGCGTAGCGCTAACGACCCCGAACTCGCTTCACTTCGTTACGCTCAAACACAGGGTCGTCTTCACGCGCTACTCCGGTCGCTCGCTTAACGGAAAACAGCCGAGGCCGGTCTTTATTCGCCACATCGCTACGCTCGTGTCTCTTTGTTCTCGCTTCAACTTCCCACACACACCCCCACCTGCTCATCCCCAACCAAAAAACAAAACCCCCGCGCAGCGATGGCCCGAAAAACCCCCGGCCTCATTTTCGCAGCGTTAAGCGTAGCCTGCACGAAAAGCGTTAAAAAGCTTCGGCTGTTTGAGCGAAGCGAGTTCCGAAGCTTTAGCTTTTC
>JAVBVA010000127.1:0-19090 GCA_031554665.1 Bacteroides sp.
ATGTACATCTTATGCAGCATAACATGTACATCTTTGACTGTATAAGATGTACATCTCGTACTGCATAAGATGTACATCTTTAACATCGACCCTCGGTGACCTCAATAGGTTAGGTCTACGAGCGACGCTACCTCTCTATACGAGCAAAGCCGGCTCCCTATACGGGTAAAGCCGGCTTTGCTATTTTTGTATCTTAACTTTTGCTTATGAATATAAATGAATCGCATAATAGACAAGATTGTGCGGCAGGTGAAGTCCGGATACATTGTGGATGGTCAGATCAGTTTCTGCTCGATGGCCTGAAGTACCATATCCACGCTATTGCGGGCGTGGAATTTGAGCAGCAGGTTCTTACGATAAGTCTTGATCGTCTCTTCACTCAACAGGAGCATCTGTGCGATCTCCGGATTAGAATAACCTTTGGCAATTAACCGGAGCATCTCCCTTTCACGGACCGTAAGCCACACGACCTCGTGCGTGCGCGTCCTTTTCATCATCCTCTCGACCTCCCCGCATAGAAATACCTCACCAGCGTTCACGGTTGCGATACCATTGATCACCTCTTCCATCAGCGCGTTCTTGAGCACAAAACCCATCGCCCCGTTACGAAGGGCGCGGCGGGGGATGGACATTTCCCCGAAACTGGTCAATATGAGTATTTTCAAACCGGGATAAAGCTCATGCAGTTCCTTGCAGAATTCCACCCCGTTGCCGTCGGGCAGATGGATATCCAACAACAGTACGTCCGGGAGCGAACGAGCCAGCCCAATCCGACACTCGGCAAGCGAATGATAGGTCCCCGTGACTGTTGCCACCCTCGATTCGACGATGGCTTTCGCGATCCCCTCGATCAGCATGCGATGGTCGTCGACGATAGCTACGTTTATCAGCGTTCTATGTGTAGGTATTTCACTCATGTTACAAATATATCATTAAAAAAGAGATTAGCAACTCCCCCTTTATGGGAGTTTTTTGTATTGTGGCCAGAAAATAAATTAGAACAATAAAAAAACTCCCATAAAGGGGGCATTTAAGGAAATAGGAAAGTTGTAGCTTTGTAATCAATAGGTTATATGCGCTTTCTTCTAAGCGCATTAGATGTTCTTCTTATATCTAATTCATAAAACTCAAAGTCATGAAAAAAAAACTACTTTTCTTGGTTTACCTGCTGTTTGCGTTAGGGGCCAGCGCACAACACAATGTGTTTTTCCCTACTAAACAAGGGACGGTGCAAACCTTTGTTCAGAAAAATGGAAAAGAGAAAGTCACGGGCTATACCCGACAGACGATCAACAATGTCACGGGTAACGCCAACAATCTGACGGTCGATTACACATGCGAGGTGCTCGATCCTAAAATGGCCCTTACTAGCGAATACAGTAAGTTCAAATGTGCGCTGCACGTAGTGGATGGACTTGTGACGTTCGACTTGAAGGATTTCGCCGCTCCGTTGATGGGTACTGCCAACGGAATGAAGGTAGAAGTGACCGGTACCCCGCCCGAAATCTCGGGCAAACTCTCCCCCGGAGATAAAATCAAGGATGCCAATGTGTTGGTGGTGATTGATGCAGGCATGATGAAAATCAAAAGCTCAATTGTTTTGACCAATTCCGCCTGCATTGGGGTGGAGAATGTCGTCACGCCAGCCGGGACGTTCAGTTGTTATAAAGTCGTTCAGGATCAGAATACCACTACTATGGGTATGTCGGTAAAAGGCAAAAGCACAGCCTGGTATGCCCACGGCGTGGGGATGGTCCGTTGCGAATCGTACAATCAGAAGGGCAAACTGCTTTCGGTCAATGAATTAATCTCAGTTGAATAATTTCTTATACTTATGAGAGCGGCTTTTACAGTAATCATCGCAGTACTGCTGATTTCCAAGCCGGGCGAAATGTAGCCAACCGTAATCACTATTAAAAAAATAAAGACATGAATCTCATAGAAAGAGTAATAAACATCGTTTCCGCTCCAAAGAAGGAGTGGGTGGCGATCGAGGCGGAGAACTCCCCTCATGCGAAAGTGGCGACCGGATACCTGATGTGGCTGGCGCTGATCCCCGCCGCTGCGATCTTCATCGGCTGGGGTCTTATCGGCTATAAAGTGGCAGGTATAAACGTTCCCGGCAGCTTCGGGTTCGGCCTCAGGCAAGCCATAGCGCAGTTCGTTTCGATGATAGGCGGAGCTTATCTGACGGCTTTCGTGTTCGATTTGCTGGCGCCTAATTTCGGTTCCCGGAAAAATTTCGACAAGGCGTTTTCGCTGGCAGCCTATTGTTATACGCCTGTCTGCCTGGGCGGAATATTTCATATCTACTGGAGTCTGTCCTCTCTGGCGGGGCTTTTCGGCTTATACGCCCTCTACCTGCTCTACATAGGCATTAAGCCGATGATGAATACCCCGGACGACAAAGTGACTTCTTACTTCGTGGTCTCGTTGCTGGTTATGGTCGGGGTGGCGGTGGTGTTCTCGTTCGTGCTGGCCAGCATTTTCGGCCTTGGGCGCGGCATTTTCTAATCTTTAAAACATATTGATTATGAAAAAGATATTTATACTCTCGGTAATGTTATTGTTTGCCGTGACTTCGGTCAACGCACAGAGTTGGATCGAGAAATTAGGAAAGAAAACCGTAGATCGCGCTGTCGACCGTGCAAAACAAAAAACCGAGGACAAGGTTAACGAAAAAGTCGATAAAAGCGTGGACAAAGTTTTCGAAGAAACCGAAGACGCTGTAACGGGCAAAAATAAAGACAAGACAAAAGAGAAAGACAATGACGGCGACAGCGTGGAAAAATCCGGCGGCAATAAACCGCAGGCTGCTCCCGCGAAATTCCAGTCTTTCGGCCAGTATGACTTCATTCCCGGCGATAAGATCCTATTCTACGAGGATTTTTCACAGGCGGCCATCGGCGATTTCCCGCTCGGCTGGACTTCCGACGCCACAGGCGAGGTGCGTACGGTGAACAATGCCCCCGGAAAATGGTTCTACCTGACCGACGGATTTTTCTGCTACACCAAGCCGATCGACCTGCCGAAAAACTTCATCATTGAGTTCGACTTCATCCCCGAGGATGAATTTGGCGGCGGATTCGCTCTACAACTCTACCAAGATGATCAGAACAAGGAATTTTCGAACAACTATTGGGCTCCCGGAATTAACCTGGGTATCATTGCTGAAGGTTGGGAGTGCACCAATCCGGCAGAGGAGGAGGGCATAAAAGCCTATTCGACGAAAGTCCCCCTTATCGACCAGCAGCCGAGGCACGTGATCCTCTGGGCACAGGATCGCCGGGCGAGGGTCTACACGGCGGGACAGAAGGTGATCGACTCGCCCACACTGATCTCCACTACACTGAAGCCCAACCGCTTGAAGCTTTATTTCCGCACCAACAGCGGGCACGGCTACATATCCAACATCAAGATTACCACCGCTGCCCCCGATACGCGCAGCAAACTCATCACCGAGGGCAAGCTGGTTACCTACGGAATCACCTTCGACGTGGGTAAGGATATTGTGAAGCCTGAATCCTACGGTGTACTCAAAGAGGTAGCTACGGCGCTCAAAGAAGCCCCTGCCGTTCGGATACGCATTATCGGCCACACGGACAGCGACGGCGACGCTGCCGCCAACCTCGACCTTTCGCGCCGCCGTGCGGCCTCGGTCAAGAACGAGCTGGCCAAATCCTTCGGCATAGACGCCTCGCGCATCGAGACAGACGGCAAAGGCGAAGGCGACCCCATCGCCCCCAACGCCACGGCTCAGGACAAGGCGAAGAACCGCCGCGTTGAATTCGTTAAACTCTAAAAAAATATAACTGTCCCGCCCCCAGTATGTCTAGACAGGCCGGAGGGCGGGTTTGATTAAACGGAAAGGTTATGAAACGATTGATATTGTTATGCCTTATACTGCTGCCCGTACTGCAGGCGGCAGGGCAGCGTTATCCATATTCCGACCAGATAGTCCATAAGGATTTCATGTACGACGGAGAAATGGTGGGCTACGATTTCGTACCCTACCGCCGCTCGACGCCGGCCGTGACCTGGCAGAAAATCCCCGCGGCCTCGTCCGAGTATCCGTTTACCGCGGCGCAGTACACCGCGGCCGACAACGCCATGCGCGGGATCTACGCCACGCTAATGACCAGCCCCCTGCTGGCCGATCTGCAAGGGGTGGGCGCGCGCACCTACGCCTGGGTCGCCCCTGGATCGCCCAATTGGGGCGACCATAATCCGTTCCCAGGGTCGTTCCCGCGTCCTTACATCCGAGGGATGATCGCCCTGGGACTGAACCCTTATTACCGCATGGATAACGGCCGGATTACGACCTTCGGCGAATACTGGAAGGAGATACATATCCGTGCCAACGACCTCTCGGGTCTGATCTTCGGGGGGCTGCTGCTGCCTGGTTATGATTTCGTGACCGAGCTTAAGCCGCACGACGACCGCTGGATGGGCCATACTGTGTTCCATATGCAGGGTTACGACCGCATCGTGATTAGCCGAAAGAACATCCCGCTGTACGTACCGGCGACCTACCGCGAATTCATGGACGCCTGGTTCAAATTGCAGGAAAAGTTCCTGGCCGAAAACGTGTCCTCGACCGACAATGGACGCCGCGAGGCGGAAGAGAGAATGGCCTCGTACAAAAAAAACATCGACGATATGGAAAAAAAGGACATGGTGTCGGCGGCTGAGATCGCTAAAATGCGGGCTTTGTTCGAGGAACAGCGCGCTGAGATGAAAAAGATGTTCGACGCCGTGGAACCTGAGCAGAGGGAATACCAGACCGAACTGCGTGCGGGAATCGCCGCCCAGCGCCAGGCTTTGCTCGCCTTACCGGCTGACGCTCCGGCTATGATCTGGGACGAGCTGCTTAGTCCCCTGATCCGTCCCGCAGGGTTCGGCGAGGAAGACCGACCCCGCCCTGTGTTTAAGGTCAACCCGGCGCTGATCGACCTTTCGCGACCGGCGGATATCCAGTTCCTTACGATCGAAATCCCGCCTTACAACGAGCGCTATGACCAGGAAATAGGTTTTTGGCGCAACTATTGGCTCGTATGGCAGGTAATGAAAGACGAGGCTACTTGGGGAAAAATCATCGAAAAGGTAAAAAAATAATTCTGGGACGCAACCCGGGAATCGTAAAAATTACTATCTTACACCGCAACTATAACACATTTAAGTATGAGATTCCTGTTGATCTGCTTCTTGCTGTTGGCGCAGATTGCGTCAGGCGCTGTCATCCCTGACCTTTCGGAGACGTTCGATTCATTGCGCACGGTCCCCCGAACGGGCCAGACCGCGCAAGCGTATAACCGGTTGGGCAAGCAATACCGCGAACACTCAGCCTACTACAAAGCGATCGAGTGCCACAAGGTTGCGTTGACCATCGCTGAAGAGGCCGGATTGCGTCCCGAGATTATCGAAAGTCTGAATGCCATGGGGGTGGCCTACCGCCGCCTGGACGAGTCGTATCTGGCGATGGAGGTACACATGAAGGCGCTGGAAATGGCCACGCAGGACAATAACCTGCGCCACATGGCCTATTCGCTCAACAGCATCGGCAATATCCATATCGCTGTCAAGGAATATCGCGATGCGATCGTCTACCTGCACCGTGCTTTGGCCATCGAAATAACCCGTGGAAACCCTCTGGGACAGGCCATGAACCTGAACAACATCGGCGAAGCATGGTTTCTGGAGAATGTCCTCGATTCGGCAGAATATTACTATAACAAATCGCTCAGAGTCAACGAAGAGATCGGCCAGCAGATGGGTGTTGCGATCAACTACAATTCGCTTGGAGGGCTCTACAAACAACGCGGTGAGTTAACCCGAGCCATTGATATGTTCCACCGCGCCGAAAAAATCAATACCAATATTGATGATAAGATTCATCTTGGGGCCACATACACCCATCTCGGTGATGCCTATAAAACCAAAGGAGATTTCGAACAAGCCATGTCATACTACCTCAAAGCACTGGATGTCAACGAAACAATCGGTTCGAAATGGAACCTTTGTACCACCTACATGGGGCTTTCAGACTTGTACCGCCTAATGGGCGACCATGCCCGGGCGCTTACTTATTATACTAAGTACGCCGAGCTGAATGCCGAGATGATCGGCGAACGCAACAAACGATTTGTGGAGGAGATGCAGGCCAAGTATGAAACCTTGGAAAAGGAGATCATCATCGCCTCGCTTACCACAGGGCACCACCGTAACCGCATCATAATATGGAGTATCAGCGTGCTGATGGTAATGCTCATTGCTTCGGCATTTTTCGTGGTGAGCAACCTGCGTCAGAAACGGCGGATCGCTGAACAACGATTGATCGAGATTAATCAGCAACACTGGATCAATGCTTCTCAGTCACTCATAAAAGGCGAGATCGGGGAGCGTGCGCGCCTGGCCCGCGAGTTGCACGACGGGTTGGGCAATATGCTTTCGGTGGTTAAATACAATCTCTGTAGTTCCCTCCGTCATCATGAAGGAGCAGGCCATAATGCTTTCAATGCGGTAGTGGAGATGCTCGATAATTCAATCTTGGAATTGAGGCGTATCTCCCACAGCCTGATGTCTCAATCGCTGATGAAATACGGTCTGAAGGTGGCGCTCGAGGATTATTGCAATGCTATCCCGATCGCTCGATTCCATTTCTACGGAGAGGAAAAACGTCTGGATCAACAGCTCGAGATCGTCGTCTACCGCATCGCACAGGAATTGACCGGCAACGCAATGAAACATTCGGGCGCCCCGCATATTGACATTCAACTCTTCCTGGATGTCGATCGTGTTTGCCTGAGCGTACAGGATGACGGTTGCGGTTTCGATCCAGTAGCGCATTTTGCAGGTATGGGACTTGCAAATATCCGCAACCGAGTCGCAACTTTTAATGGCCGGCTCAATCTGAATTCCATATCTGGGCAGGGAACCGAGGTAAACGTAGAATTTGATATTTGAGTTTGCCCGTAGTTTCTGCTATATCCTGCCTGCCCCGAATCAAAGGATTGAATTATATTCACTTACGAACCAACAGTCGACGAGGTCAAAGTTGTTCCTTTACTATATACTACACTTCCCTGCCTGCCTTTTCGAAATCGGCTCTCGACTTACTCTTCGTTACGATGAATACACCTAAGAATACCAGCCCGATGGCAATACCCTTCTGCCAGCCGAAGGTCGCCATACCCATGGCTACGGCAGCAATGGACGAAACGATGGGTTGCATGTAGTTGTACATACTTACTACCGTAGGGCGGAGCAGTTTTTGGGCCGTCATCACGCAGATGTATGCAATGAAACTTCCTCCCAGTACCACATATAATACTTGCAGGATGGTGGTAGTCGATATGGTGCTCCATTCGATAGCTGCTACATCGTGATAAGAAAAAGGAATATAACACATGGAAGCATACATAAACATCCATTTATTAATAGTTACCGCCGAGTATTGTTGCGTCAGACTTTTGAAAACCGTCAGGTAGATAGAGAAACTGAACTGAGCAACTAAACAGAGCAAGGCTCCCCAAATACTGCTTTCGTTTCCTCCCGACGAACGGCTTCCGAGGATCAGGATGAGCGCACCCATCGCTCCTACAAAGATGCCTAATACCTTGAGGTTCGTAATCGGCTCCTTCAGGTAGATAGCTGCTACGATCATGGTGATGATGGGAAGTGTAGTTGTCACGATCGATGCATCGATGGGCGAGGTAAGCGATAGCCCAAAGACAAACATCCCTTGGTTGAATACCAACGCAAAGAGGGAGGCAAAGAATATCTTCAACATATCGCGATGATCTACATGCTCATGTTTCAGGAACAAGGAGAGTAGCCAGAAAGCCGCGGCACCACCTACCATACGGAACGTGGTAACGGATAAAGCTGAAAATTCGTGAAGAGCTGATTTGGCGATAGGAGCCATAAGACCCCACAATACATTAGCAGTAAGGGCAAGAAGATGCCCTTTCAGATTCTTGTCGTTGTTACTCATTTTTATGTATAATTTGGAAAACCCTGCAAAGATAACCAATTAATCGTACGTTTTGTTTATATTTGCCTTGACCAAAATCAGTGGACATGGAACAACAAGCCAAATATATCAGGCGTATCGAGATAGACGGCCTGTGGGGACGATACAATATTGCGTGGGACTTGCGTCCTGATGTGAATATTATTTCCGGGATCAACGGAGTAGGGAAGACTACGATTCTGAACCGCTCGGTCGGGTATCTCGAACAATTATCGGGAGAGGTGACGAGCGATAAAAAGAATGGTGTCCGGGTGTTCTTCGACAACCCGAAGGCTACTTCGATACCGTATGATGTGATTCGCAGTTATGATCGTCCGCTTATCATGGGCGAATTTACAGCCCGGATGGCCGATAAGAATGTGAAGTCGGAACTCGACTGGCAACTGTATCTCTTGCAGCGCCGTTACTTAGACTATCAGGTGAATGTGGGCAATAAGATGATCGAACTTCTGGCCAGCGGCGATGAAGAAGGACAGAAGCAGGCTGCGCAGGTGTCGTCGGCCAAACGGCGGTTTCAGGATATGATCGATGAGCTGTTCAGCTATACCAATAAAACAATCGACCGCAAGCGGAACGACATCGCTTTCTATCAGGACGGCGAACTGCTGCTACCCTATAAACTGTCGTCGGGTGAGAAACAAATGTTGCTTATCCTCCTCACCGTGCTGGTGCAGGACAACGGCTATTGGGTGCTCTTTATGGACGAACCCGAAGCTTCGCTCCACATCGAATGGCAACAGAAACTCATCTCCATGATCCGCGAACTGAATCCGAATGTACAGATTATTCTTTCTACACACTCACCGGCCGTCATCATGGAAGGCTGGCTCGATGCGGTGACAGAGGTGAGCGATATCGCCACTGCCATCGAACCGGCAAAGAAGAGTCGTAAATGAACGCCGGTTGAGATTGGAAATCATAATTCGTCAAATCGTAAATAAACAAAAGTGGCAACCCGACTGAGAGATAATCTGACTTCTACTTACTTCGACGCAGCTCATAAGTTATACCCCAAGAAAGCTCGCCGGCGAATTGTGGCTTATGTAGAAAGCTATGACGATGTGGCTTTCTGGCGTACGCTGCTCGAAGAGTTCGAAAATGAAGAGCGCTATTTCCAGGTAATGCTCCCTTCGGCTACGACCCTCGCGAAAGGGAAGAAGATGGTATTGATGAATACCCTGAACACTGCCGAACTGGGGAAAAGCCTGATTGCTTGTGTGGATAGCGATTACGATTTGTTGTTGCAGGGGGCTACGGCTACTTCGCGCAAGATAAACAGGAGCCGGTATATCTTCCAAACGTATGCGTATGCCATTGAAAACTATCAGTGCTTTGCCGAGAGTTTACATGAAGTTTGTGTACAGGCTACGTTGAACGACCGCCAGTTGATCGATTTCGATGAGTTCATGAAGCGTTATTCCCGCATTGCTTACCCGCTCTTCCTGTGGAATGTATGGTTTTACCGTCATCACGATACCCATACTTTTTCGATGACCGACTTCAATACGTACGTGCGCCTGCATGAAGTGAGTCTGCGACGCCCGGAGAATAGCCTGGAAACGATGCGGAAAGGAGTGGAATCCAAGCTAGCCGAGCTACGTGCCCGTTTCCGGAAACATATCGACGAAGTGGACCGGTTGGGTGCGGAACTCGAAAAGTTCGGTCTTACTCCCGAGACAACCTACCTGTATATACAAGGGCATCACATCAAGGACAATGTGGTGATGAGACTGCTGAATCCGGTGTGTACGGCTCTGCGCAGGGAACGGGAGCAGGAGATCAAGAAGCTGGCCGATCATGACGAACAGTTCCGCAACGAACTGACGTGTTATCAGAACAGCCAGATCAATGTCGAGTTGATGTTGAAAAAGAACAACGCGTTCCGTCATTTATTTCTATACAACTGGCTGCGCGAAGATATTCAGGACTTCCTGGAAGAACATACAAAGAACGGTGAGGTTGCCTCGCCGGGTAATGAAAAGAAACCGTAAACATTCTTATAAACAATGGATCAGTTATTAGACAGAGTTAACGAACAATTGGTGACTTGGGGATTCAGTCAGCCGGTAGCCGACGATATGGATCAGTTGATTATATTATTCCTGATTGTTGGCGTAGCATTGTTGGCCGATTTGATCTGCCGGAATGTCCTCCTGCGGATAGTGAGTAAATTGGTGAAGCATACCAAAGCAAGCTGGGACGATATTGTGTTCGACCGCAAGGTGATGATTCACCTGTGCCATCTGGTATCGCCGGTTATCATTTACATACTGCTTCCCGTCGCTAAGTTCGAACCTTCGACCTTCGATTTTCTTCAACGTATCTGTACCATTTATATAATAGCTGTCTTTCTGCGTTTCGTCAATTCGTTTCTGGCGGCACTGTATCAAGCCTACAGCCAGCAGGACAGGTTTCGCGACCGTCCGTTGAAAGGACTCTTGCAGACAGCACAGGGTATTATTATCTTTATTGGCAGTATTGCTATCATCAGTATTCTCATCGATAAGTCGCCGGTGGTGCTGCTTACCGGGTTGGGAGCATCGGCCGCCATCCTGATGTTGGTATTCAAGGATAGCATCATGGGGTTTGTGTCGGGCATTCAGTTGTCGGCCAATAACATGCTGAAAGTGGGCGATTGGATCTCGATGCCCAAATACGGAGCCGACGGTACGGTGATCGAGGTAACCTTGAATACGGTGAAGGTACGCAATTGGGACAATACCATCACCACCATTCCGCCGTATGCTTTGGTAAGCGATTCGTTCCAGAACTGGCGGGGCATGCAGGAATCGGGTGGACGCCGCATCAAACGTTCCATCAATATCGATATGAACAGTGTAAAGTTCTGCACCCCCGAAATGCTTAATAAGTATCGCAAGATACATCTGCTGAAAAACTATGTAGAGGAAACCGAACAGATCGTAAGTAGATACAATAAAGATCAGGGGATAGACAATACTATTCTGGTCAATGGCCGGCGGCAAACCAATCTGGGTGTGTTCCGGGCTTACCTCAATAATTACCTGCAAAACCTGCCGGGCGTCAACCACGAGATGACGTGCATGGTTCGTCAGTTGCAACCTACCGAACAGGGTATTCCGTTGGAACTCTATTTCTTTTCGGCCATTAAAGAGTGGGTGCCGTATGAGGGCTTGCAGGCAGATGTGTTCGATCATGTGCTGGCCATCATCCCGGAATTCGAACTGCATGTGTTCCAGAATCCGACAGGAGATGATTTTCGTTCTTTATCAAAGAAATAACTAATACGTATGAATACAAACACCGATCACCAGATTATCCGCGAAATTACTCCGCTATCGGATAAAGACTGTTTCTACATTGCCGAGCGATACAAGACGGAGTTTACTTATCCCATGCACAATCATACGGAGTTTGAACTCAACTTTACAGAGAAAGCAGCGGGAGTGCGCCGCATTGTAGGCGATTCTGCCGAGGTGATCGGTGATTACGACCTGGTACTGATCACCGGGAAGGAGTTGGAGCATGTATGGGAACAACACGAATGTACATCGGCCGAGATCCGGGAAATTACCATCCAGTTCTCTTCCGACCTGTTCTTCAAGAGTTTTATCAATAAGAACCAGTTCGATTCCATCCGGCGGATGCTGGATAGGGCGCAGAAGGGACTCTGTTTCCCGATGTCGGCCATTCTGAAGGTATATCCGCTACTCGATACGCTGGCTTCCGAGTCGCAAGGTTTTTATGCGGTGATCAAGTTCATGACGATCTTGTACGAGCTATCGCTCTTTGGTGATGATGCGCGTACCTTGTCGAGCTCCTCGTTTGCCAAGATCAGCACCAGCTCGGATAGTCGCCGGGTACAGAAGGTACAGGCTTATATCGATGCGAATTATAAAGAAGAGATACGGCTGACTCACTTGGCCGATATGGTGGGGATGACGCCGGTATCGTTCAGCCGGTTCTTCAAGCTACGTACCGGCAAGAATCTTTCCGATTATATTATTGATATCCGTCTGGGATTTGCTGCACGCTTGTTGGTAGACTCTACCATGTCGGTGGCGGAGATCTGCTATGAGTGCGGATTCAATAATTTGTCGAACTTCAACCGTATTTTTAAGAAGAAGAAAGGGTGTTCGCCGAAAGAGTTCCGGGAGAACTACCGGAAGAAGAAGAAATTGATTTGACTTTTACCTGCGAATATGATTCATTAATCAGCTACTAATTGCTTCTTGATCTTTTCCAGTTCCTCGGCAGAGAAGGTGGTATTACGGATCGCTTTCAAGTTGTCTTCTAATTGTGCAACGGAACTGGCGCCAATGATCACCGATGTTACCAGGTCATCTTTCAATACCCATGCCAATGCCATTTCGGCCAATGTCTGTCCGCGTTGGATGGCAATTTCGTTGAGGCCCTTGATGCGTGCGAGTACTGCTTCGGACAATTGTTCCTTTTTGAGGAAAGCCCCCTTTGCCATTCGGGAATCTTCCGGAATACCGTTCAGGTAGCGGTTGGTAAGCAATCCTTGTGCCAGTGGAGAGAAGGCAATGAATCCCGTACCGTTCTCCTTGGCCTGTTGCAGGATGCCTTCTGCCTCCGGTTCGCGGTCGAACAGGTTGTACTTTCCTTGATACAGCAAACAATGTACATCTCTTTCGGCCAGATACCGGTAGGCAAACTCAGCAGCTTCTTTCGGGTATTTGGAGATACCTACATACAACGCCTTCCCCTGACGAACCATATCGACCAACGTTTGCAACGTTTCTTCCAAAGGAGTTACCGGATCGTACCGGTGCGTGTAGAAGATATCCACATACTCCAGATTCATCCGTTTCAGGCTTTGATGCAGACTGGCCATGAGGTACTTGCGCGATCCCCATTCACCATACGGACCCGGCCACATGTCATGTCCGGCTTTGCTGGCGATGAACAGCTCATCCCGGTAGGGCATGAACGACTTCTTCATGATCTGTCCGAACGTTTCTTCGGCCGAACCATACGACGGACCGTAGTTGTTGGCAAGGTCGAAGTGCGTAATACCTTTATCGAATGCATAATGCGCCATTTGTATACTGTTGGCAAAAGTATTCACATCGCCGAAGTTGTGCCACAGTCCTAAGGATACTTCGGGCAATAAAATACCACTCTTTCCGCAGCGGCGGAACTTCATTCCGTTGGAGTAACGGTCGGAGGCGGGAGAATAGACAGGGTTGATCATGTAATAGTGGGTAGTGGGTAGTGATTAGTAGTGAGTGATTCGTGGAGCTGAAAAGCAGGTGGGGTTATTCGTCAAAGAGATCGCCCATCTGAGTTTTCAGGTAGTTGATGTAGAGCTTGGCGCATCCCCGTGCGTCCGAGAGCGCTTCGTGGTGAACGAGTTCGATGCCTTGCCGGGCACAACAGGCGCTTAGATTGGCAGGCTTGTACCCCAATGAACGATAAATGCGACACGTACATTGCCAGGGCGAAGGGAGCAGAAGCTCATCATAGTCGAGCCGATACATCCGCATGGTTTGTTGCAGTACATTCCGGTCGAACTGCTCGTTGTGGGCAACTACCGTACGACCTTGCAGGCGTTTCCTGACTTCGGGGTAGATTGCATGAAACCCCGGCAACGATTCGGTCATTGCCGGGGTAATTCCATGTATAAGTATATTCCCGCGCCAGTATTCGTTTTCAGGCGGTTGGATGAGGCTGTAATATTCATCGGTAATGCGTCCGTTGGTGACGGTGACAATACCTATGGCACAAGCGCTCTCCGGATATCCTGTCGCTGTTTCGAAGTCGATGGCTACGAACGAATTCATCTTAAATCCGTTCGAGTACGTTTTTCACCAGCATGTCGATGGTATTCTTGTAGCCGGTATTCGCTTCTTTGGCTAAGCGGTTGGCGATAACCATACAAACAGTCATGGCTTTGTGACCCATGAGCCGGGAGAGTCCGGCAAGCGCCGAGCTTTCCATCTCGAAGTTAGTGATCCGGTAACCGTTGTATTCGAACATTTCGATCTTCTCGTTCTGATTCGGATCGGCCAACGGAACACGCAGTTCGCGACCTTGCGGACCGAAGAATCCTCCGGCAGCGATGGTCACACCGCGTACCATATCATCTTGTGCGATGCGGTTCAGCAGTTCGGGATCGGCATTGATCACGTAAGGAGCCGGGGCGCATTGATTGCCTGTCCAAGCCATGTGTTTCAGAAATGCCTGTTCGAACGGCAAGTCGCATACGTCGTTACGGCCGGCATAGAAGTTCAGCAAACCGTCAAAACCGATTGACTTCTCTGAGCAAATGAAGGTGCCTACCGGTGTGTAGGGTTGCAGACCGCCGCAAGTGCCTATGCGTACCAGTTCCAACGAACGCAGTTGTTCTTTCTCCTGGCGGGTCTGGAAGTCGATGTTGGCAAGCGCGTCGAGTTCGTTCAGTACGATGTCGATGTTGTCGCAGCCGATACCGGTCGATACCACGGTGATGCGCTTTCCTTTATAAGTACCCGTTGCTGTCCGGAACTCGCGGCTTTCGACTTCGCATTCCTTCTCATCGAAGTGCGAAGCTACCAGCGCTACCCGTCCGGGGTCGCCTACCAGAATCACTTTGTCGGCCAGTTGACCGGGCTTGACATGCAGGTGGAATACAGAGCCGTCATCATTGATGATCAGCTCTGAAGATGCAAAATATTTCGCCATACTAAATTATCCTAAGGGTTTGTTAGTCGGAGCGGCCGGCTTGGCAATGTTTTCGCGCATAGTGGTATCGGCTTCGATGTTCTTCATCCGATAGTAATCCATAATGCCTAAGTTGCCGTTGCGGAATGCTTCTGCCATTGCTCTGGGTACTTCGGCTTCCGCTTCGATCACTTTGGCGCGTGCTTCCTGTGCTTTGGCTTTCATTTCCTGTTCCGAAGCTACAGCCATGGCGCGACGCTCTTCTGCTTTCGCCTGGGCGATGTTCTTGTCGGCATTGGCCTGGTCTATCTGTAGGGCGGCACCGATGTTCTTACCAATATCAATATCAGCGATATCGATGGAGAGGATTTCGAAAGCAGTTCCGGCATCCAATCCTTTACGGAGAACTAATTTAGAAATCGAATCCGGATTCTCGAGTACGGATTTGTGGCTTTCGGACGAACCGATAGACGACACAATACCTTCGCCTACACGTGCCAGAATGGTATCTTCACCGGCACCACCCACCAATTGCTTAATGTTGGCACGTACGGTAACGCGCGCTTTGGCTATGAGCTGAATACCGTCTTTGGCAACGGCCGTTACGGGAGGAGTATCAATCACTTTGGGGTTTACCGACATCTGTACGGCTTCGAATACGTCGCGTCCGGCAAGGTCGATCGCCGTAGCCATCTGGAACGAGAGCTCAATGTTGGCTTTGGCTGCCGAAACAAGTGCGTGTATCACTCTTTCCACATGTCCACCGGCCAAGTAGTGGGCTTCGAGTCCGTCGCGTGTGATGTTTTTCAGTCCCGCTTTGTGGGCTTCGATCAGTCCGGGCACGATGATGTAAGGCGGAACATTACGGATGCGCATCAGGAAGAGCTGCACCAGAGAAATGCTTACGCCCGACACTTTGGCCGAGAGCCACAGGAAGAACGGAACGTAATGGAAGAAAATGAACAGGAATACGATTCCTGCTGCTACCAGAAAGATAGTCAAATACATTGGATCCATAATTCTTAAATTTAAATGAGTATTGTTATTGTTGTTTTTCAACCAGCAGAATGCCACCTTCACCGATGCGGCTTACTACGATGGGCGTCTTCTCGTCCAGAAATCCATCCATGGATTTCACTTCTACCACTTTGCCATTGATTTCGGCATAGCCGATCAGCGCCAGGCGGGTGGTGCAGATGCCGCTATCGCCCACTTTCACACTGCGTTCGGCATCCTTGTTTACCTGGGAGTCGATTTCCTCGGTCAGTGCAATGCGGTCGAGCGTTTTAGATCGCATGAACCACACCAAAGACCCGATGCAGGCTATTCCCGAAACGGTGAGGGTGATGAAACCGGCAGCCGTCCCCATGTAGGCGAATGCATGATAGTTGGCGTAGATGATACATCCCAATGCGGCGAACCCTGCAAAGCTGATTCCAGGTATAACAAAGAGTTCGACAAGGAAAAGTATCACGGCAGCAATGATTAGTACGGTGATAATGATTACGTCCATAGCATGTTATTTTAAGTGTTGTTTTTCGGTATTGCGTACTTTGATGGCGTCTTCTTCCAGCTCTTGCGACATTTGCAGCACCCGTTTCTCCAGGTCGAGGATGGCGGCGTTCATCTGTCCTTTTTTCTGGGCATGTGCTGCGGCATACTGTTGACGCATGGAGTCGAGTTTCTGTACTTGTTGCTGGTATTCTTTGGCCTTTTGTTGATAACGTTGGAACAGATCCCGGGCTTGGGCGTATTTGAAGTCGGACAGAGAGTGATACGTACGGTTATCGTCGATGACAAAGCTGAAATCGCTTTGTTTCTTCACTTCCGGTACGTGGTTCATGGCTGCAGTCAGTCGCTGGTGGGCATCTGTTACGGCTTGCTGGTCGGCCCATGTTTTTTTGATGGAGCTCAGTTTGGCTAAGGCGGCTATCTCTTTCTGATCCATCGACTCGTAGTTGTACGTCTGCTTGGAACTGTTGGGGATAAACACATATACACAAACCTTTCCTGTGGGCTGATACCGGTCGGAAGCAAACCAGCCCAGGTTGTTATACTCATCGATCACATACATATAGTCGTTGAAGGGTGAGTTGAATGGCATACCTACATTTTCGGGCGACAGGTAGGCGCCTGTCCCGGTATTAAACCGGCTCACAAAAATATCGTATCCGCCGATGGAGTTCTCGTCGTTCGATGCATAATAGATGGTCACCCCGTCGGTCAGTACATACGGATAGTTGGTATCTCCGCCCGTGTTGATGTTGGCAGGGAGCATGTTCTCTTTTCCCCAATCCTTTTGTAGTTTGTTTTGAGAGTAGATATACAGTTTTTGGCCTTTCCCTTTGTCGGCATAATAGATCTTGTTGCCCAGTTCGGTTTCGTAAACTGTTCCCGGATGCACCCCTTCTGATTCGAAGAAATCATTGAATGCATATAGCTTGCCCGACTCTTCACTGATTTTGTAAGCATTCAGGAATCCTTCCTTATCTACCACAAAGCTATCGATTACGCATACTTTCTCCACTCCTTTCAGCATACGCAGGCTGAGTTTGCTTTTGGCCAATAACTTCTCTGCGTTGGCGGTCGACTGTTTCTTCTTTGCCAGATCGTCGATGTACTCTTCGTAACATTTTACTGCATCTTCAAAGCGATAAAGCTGATCGTATGTTTCTCCCAAAACCAACCGTCCGCCTGTTACCCGTTTCTGTACGGCTGTTTCCAGATACTTCACTGCTTCGGAGGGGTTACCGGTTTTGAGGCAACACACCCCGTACCAATAATTATAATTGCCGTTGGCAGGTTGCGATTTGACATATTTCAGAAAGACGGGAGCTGCTTTTTTGTATTCGCCATTGGAGAACAGCGTGCGCGCTTGTTCGATAGTTTGCGCCGAAACAGCGGTAGCAAAAAGACTGATAAGGAGTAAGAGTTTATATTTCTTTTGAATCTTCATGATTATTCTTCATTAATCTTGAGTCCAAAATTACAAATTAATTGGAAATAAACTCTTTTTCTCTCTTTCTATTATGTTAATTCTTCTTTAAAGCAGTTGTTTCGTTTCCCTTTCGCTTACTTTTGCACCCGGTTTTTCGAAAGCAATGACAAAGTTTACAGAAGAAGAAATAATAATTCGTCGTATCGAACGCCGTTTCAACAAGGGAGTGGTGGAGTACGGACTCATCGAAGAGGGCGACAAAATACTGGTCGGGCTCTCCGGTGGGAAGGACTCGTTGGCGCTGCTCGAACTGTTGGGGAAGCGCGCGCGTATCTATAAACCTTGCTTTTCGGTGATGGCAGTGCATGTGGTCATGAAGAATATTCCTTATCAAAGCGATCTGGAGTATCTGCGTGCTTTTGCTGCAGCAGCGGGTGTGCCGTTGGTGGTGTACGAAACATCGTTCGACCCCTCTACCGATACCCGCAAGTCGCCTTGCTTCCTTTGTTCGTGGAATCGCCGGAAAGCGCTCTTTACGGTAGCCAAGGAGCAGGGATGCAACAAAATCGCCTTGGGACATCACATGGACGATATCCTCGAAACGTTGCTGATGAACCTTACGTTCCAGGGAGCTTTCAGCACGATGCCTCCCCGGCTGGTGATGAAGAAGTTCGACATGACGATCATTCGCCCGATGTGTTTGGTACACGAAGCGGACTTGATAGAATTGGCGCATATCCGGGAGTACCATAAGCAGGTGAAGAATTGCCCCTACGAATCGCAGTCGAGCCGGAGCGAGATGAAAGGCATTCTTCGTCAGTTGGAAGCGATGAATCCCGAAGCACGCTACAGTCTTTGGGGTAGCATGACGAATGTGCAGAGCGAACTTCTTCCCGACAAATTAGAAACAGACTCAGACAAGAAATAAAAGATGAAAGGTTTTTATTCCATCCTCTTATTGTTGGTATCCAATGTATTTATGATTTTTGCCTGGTACGGGCATTTGAAGTTGCAGGAAACGAAGACGATCAGCCACTGGCCGCTCTTCGGTGTGATCGTGTTCTCGTGGTGCATCGCTTTGCTGGAGTATTGCGCCCAGGTGCCTGCCAACCGTATCGGGTTCGAAGGTAATGGCGGTCCGTTCACTTTGATGCAACTCAAAGTGATTCAGGAAGTGATCACGTTGGTGGTGTTCACGGTGTTTTCTACCATGTTGTTCAAGGGGGAATCGCTGCACTGGAATCACCTGGCTGCTTTTGGTTGTTTGGTTGCGGCGGTCTATTTTGTCTTCTTGAAGTAGCTGTATAGGTGCTACCTCTTTCCTATGCAAAAAAGGTTCTTCGTCACTTTTGGTGCACGTGATTTGACTCAAGCCCTTTATTCATGGGGCTTTTAGACACTTTTTTGCGTATTGAATATACGCATAGTTATCTTCTTCATGATATTGTCAAAAGTGGTGTTAAAAGGAGAGTGTT